>NZ_BAAAMB010000009.1:118180-140631 GCF_039528855.1 Brevibacterium sanguinis
CCGCACCCGGCTGACGACCCGCACGGCAGCCGCGGTCAGCCCGGGCACGGCGCGCCTGCTGCTCATCGTCGTCGCCGTCCTCGTCGCCGCCCAGCTCGTCCTCGTCGTCGGCTCCGGCATCAGCATCACCGTGCTGTGGCTCAGCCTCGTCGTCCTCGCCGTCCTCGGTCGGGTCGCCGTCTCCCCGCTCCAGATCACCGGGCTCGTCGTCCTCGCCGTCGCCGCCGTCCTCGCACCGGGGCTCGCCGCCGGCTTCTCCGCCGGGGACGGCTTCACGTTCGCCTTCGGCGCCTCGACCGGGGTCATCGCCGCCCTCGCCCTCGGCCTGCTCCTGCGGATGGTCGACCGCTCGCTCATCGAACGCCACGCCACCGCCGTCGCCGACGAGCGCCGCCGCATCGCCACCGAACTCCACGACATGGTCGCCCACGAGGTCACCGGCATCGTCGTCCTCTCCCAGGCGGCCGCCCGCAGCGACTACGTCGGCATCCTCCACACTGCGCTGGGCAAGATCGAGGAGTCGGGCACCCGCGCGCTCGAGGAGATCCGCGCCCTCGTCTCGGCCACCCACGACGATGCCGCTGCCGCCCGGACCCCAGTGACGACCGGCCGCCAGGGACTCCTCGATCGGGTCGAGGCCTTCCGCGCGGCCGGGGGCACTGCGGTGACCGTCGACCTCGATGCCTCCCTCGCCGAGGCGGTCCCCGGCCCCGTCTGGGCCGTCCTCGACCGCGTCCTCGTCGAATCCCTGACGAACATCCGCCGGCACGCGGGCACCGCCGTGCCGGTGACGATCGGACTCACCGCCGACGACATCACTGCCGACCGCCTCGGCGCCGTCGTCCTCACGATCGCCAACGCACCGGGGGCCGAGGGGATCGGACGCGGCAGCGGCTCCGGTCTCATCGGACTCCGCCACCGGGTCGAGGGCACCGGCGGCACCCTGACCGCCGGTCCCGTCGCCGGCGGCTGGGAGGTCCGCGCCCGCATCCCGCTCACTGCACCGATTCAACCGACCCCGCTGCCCCACCCGAAGGAGCCCCGCCGATGATCAGAGTCGCCCTCGTCGATGACCAGGAGATGGTCCGGATGGGCTTCGCGCTCATCCTCGATGCCGACCCCGACATCACCGTCGTCGGGCAGGGTGCTGACGGGGTCGATGCGATCGAGCTGACCAAGCGGGAGCACCCCGACGTCGTCCTCCTCGACATCCGCATGCCCCGCCTCGACGGACTCTCCGCGCTGCCGCGGCTGACCCCCATGACGAAGGTCATCATGGTGACGACGTTCGACGACGAGGAATACGTCGATGCCGCCCTCGACCAGGGCGCGAGCGGGTTCCTCCTCAAGGACGCCGGACCCGACCTCCTCATCGCCGGGGTCAAGGCCGCCGTCGACGGGGAGGCCCTCATCTCTCCCGCCCTCACCCTCGCTCTCCTGCGCCGCCGCTCACCGGCCGCGCAGCCGCACGCCGGGCCCGGCCGCGACCGGGTGGAGAGCCTGAGCGAGCGCGAACGCGACGTCGCGGCCCTCGTCGCCACGGGACTGACGAACCAGGAGATCTGCGCCGAGCTCTACATCTCCCTCGGCACCGTCAAGACGCATCTCGGGAACATCCAGACCCGCCTCGGCGCCCGCAATCGAGTCGAGATCGCGGCCCGCATGTGGGAGTCGGGGGCGATGGATCAGCCGAACGGCTGAGGGCGGAGCCGGCGAACCGGTCGCCCGGCCGATGTCCCAGGCCGCTTCCCCGACGAGGATGGAGGCCATGAACTCACACGCACTCACCCCGCCGGTGCCCGCTTCCGCGCAGCCGACCGGCGACCAGCTCACCCGTCCCCGCCGGATCGCCGCCCTCGATGTGCTGCGCGGCGTCGCCCTGTGCGGCATCATCTTCGTCAATCTGCCGCCGATGTTCGGACTCAGCTCGGTCGACGGCAGCGGCGACACGCTCCCGTTCTACGCCGCGAGCCAGGACTTCGTCCAGGGCCGGTTCTTCCCGATCTTCTCGATCCTCTTCGGCATCGGCTTCGGCATCATGTGGCACTCCGCCCGCCGCCGCAGCCCCCGCCCCCGTCTCGCCCTGCTGCGCCGCTTCCTCTTCCTCGGCGTCCTCGGCGCCCTCCACATGCTCCTCCAGCCCGGTGAGGCGCTCCTGCCGTACGCTCTCGCCGCGCTCGTCGTCCTCCTGCCCTCGACGTGGCTGCCCGCCCGCATCCTCCCGGCGATCACCTCGGGTCTCGGCGCGCTCTTCCTCATCGCCGGGGTGGCCACCGGCGGCGGGATGGCGATCATCCCCGGCCTCTTCCTCCTCGGCTTCGCGATCGGGTACACCGACTTCGTCCGCACGGCGCTGGCTCACCCGGGCCGCCTCGCCCTCGTCGGTGGGCTCGCCGCCGCCGTCACCGTCACCGGGTTCCTCACCACGGACTACCTCACCCGCCAGCTCGATCAGTGGATCACCGCGGGGCTGGGGATCACGATGGCCCTGTGCTATGTCATCGTCGTCATGCTCCTCATGCGCACCCCCGCCGAGGCGGTCCTCCGGGCCGTGTTCGCGCCGCTGGGGCGGATGGCTCTGACGAACTATATCGGCGCCACGCTCCTCCTCGTCGGCGTCCGCTTCCTCCTCCCCGACCTCGCGGCCCTCGACAGCGAGGGCGGCTACGTCGCGGCTGCGGCTGTGTGCACGGCGATCCTCATCGTCCAGATCATCGCTTCCGCCGTGTGGCTGCGGTTCTTCTCGCAGGGCCCGCTCGAGCGTCTGTGGCGCATCGTCACGTGGGGCCCCTCCCGCGCCGAGCGCTGAGCCTCCCGCGCCGAGCGCTGAGCAGCCCACCTCCCGGACATGCGCCGAGGCGGCACTCCCCTCCACGGGGTGTGCCGCCTCGGTCGCGTCGTCGGGTCGGGCGGTGCCTAGTCGGCGACCGTCTCCGGCAGCGCCTCTTCGCTGACGAGATCCTCGTCGAGGGCGATGACACCGTAGCTCCAGCCCTTGCGGCGGTAGACGACGGAGGGCTTCGACGACTCCTCGTCGATGAAGAGGTAGAAGTCGTGGCCGACGAGCTCCATGCGGTTGAGCGCCTCCTCGATGCCGATCGGCGCCGCCGCGAACGACTTCTCCCGCAGCACGACGGGCGAATCGCCCTCGGCTTTGATCCGGCCGTTCGTCTGGTCGGGGGTCGATGCGGTCGCCTCGGCGTCGGCATCGGCCTCGGCCCCTCCGAGCGGCTCGGCGACGGGCATCTTCGCGAGCGCCTCGGCGGTCGACTCCTTGCGATGACGGCCGACGCGGGACACCTTGTTCCTGTCCCTGGCCCGCCTCAAGCGCTCGACGAGCTTCGCCCACGCGAGGTCGAGGGCGGCGTACTTGTCGCTCGCCATCGCCTCGGCGCGGATGACCGGACCCTTCGCCACCACCGTGAGTTCGACCCGCTCGCTCGTCTCGGGCTGCTTCGTGTTCTTATCGTGAGCGACGTGGACCTCGACACGCTGCGCGCGAGGCGCGAGCTGCTCGACTTTGGCGATCTTGTCTTCGATGTGCGCGCGGAAGCTGTCGGAGATGGTCAGTTGGCGTCCGGTGACAACAATGTCCATGATGGGTCCTTTGGCGACTCGTTCTTCGGATGAATCCGATCCCATTCCCTTGGATGGGTAAACACCGTTATACAGTAAAGGGAGAGACAAATCGAGTGCCCCCGCGACCGAGTCCGATGACTGCGGCAACAGCGGGTCTGACCTGCACCGATGTTAATACTCTTGCGCTTTCGGCCAAGGTCGCGCCGGTGGTCGAGAAATCGTCGACGAGAATGACCGTGGCGGTCTCCGCAACGATTTCCCGCACCCGCCGGGCGGGCGGATTCGGGATGAGGAATTGCGAGTTCTCCGCATTGTGCGCCCGCTCGTGCGCCCCGAGTCCGACCTGGTCGCGGCGCCTGCGCGCGGCGAGGACGTCGATGACCTCGAGCGACAGATCCGGAGCGAGCTGCCCGGCCCGGCGGGCGAGGGCCGCGGTGTGCGATCCTCCGCGGCGGCGGAGAGCTGCCTGCGAACTCGGTGCGGGCACGACGCCCACCGGTCCGCCCGGATGACCGACGAGGTCGAGGGCGGCGACGATCGCCCGTGCGAGAGCGAGCGCGAGCGGGTCGAGGACGTCCCGACGGCCGTTGTCCTTGAAATTGACCACCATATGGGACACCCGCGGATTGTATTCCGAGACCCCGACGACGGGCAGCGTCCCGTACCGCGGCTCCATCGCCCGCGGAACGCCGCCGAGGAGCATGAGGCACGTCGTGCACAGCGAGACGGTTTCCCGCCCGCAGCCGGCGCACCGTCGCGGCAGGAAGAGATCGGAGAACTCGCTCAGCAGCCCCATCGCAGCGACTCAGCCCGGATACGCGGGGTCCTTCGCCGTGACGTCGATGAGCTTCTGCCACGCGTTCGAGTTGTACGAGTAGATCTCGCCGGCGCTGCCGGTCACGAGGATCGAGCGACCGTCCTCGCCGGCCGCGATCCGGTCGCCGCCGCCGGGCAGCTGGCCGAGCTGCTCGGGCGGACCCGCGACGTGGACCCGGTAGGGCTGGACGGTCTCGCCCGGCAGCTGCGCGAGCACCGCGAGCGAGGTCGACCCGCCCCACGAGATGTCCTGGATCCCGGAGAAGTACGAGCCGACCTGCAGCGGGGCGTCGGAGAGGGAGGCGGCGGGGTTGCCCGCCCGGTCGCGCGGGATGCCGACGACGTCGATGCGCTCGGGCTGATCGCCCTGCCGGCTGAGCACCGCCAGTCGCGTGCCGTCCCGGGAGACCTCGAGATCGAGCAGGGTGCGGCCGGAGAGGAAGTCCGCGGCGACGGTGTAGACCTGATCGTCGCGGCCGACCGCCGTGATCTCGCCCTGGTTGTCGCGCTCGCCCGTCCAGATCGAGTTGAACCGGTCGATGCTCGGACCGACGAGCGACGACCCGTTGAGCACGGTGCGCGACTCCGAGGAGTCCGCGCGCAGCCGCTTGAGGTGCTGCCCGTCGTCCTCGAGGTACGCGTAGATCGAATCGTCGAAGGACACGGCCGGGTCGCTGGCCTTGGCATCGCTGAGGTCGGGGCTGTTCTCCGCCCGGGCCACCGTGGTGCCGGAGATCCGGGAGATCCGATTGTTCGCGATGACGACCGGCGGCCCGTCGACCTGGACGGAGGAGTCCGTCTTCGGCTGCAGACTCTCGGACACGACCTGACCGCCGATCGTCAGCTCGACGCTCGAGACCGAGGGGATGGCCCGCAGCGTCGAGGCGATCTGCTGCCGGATGAGGCCCTTCTCCCGGTCCGTCGGCGCCGGAGTGAGATTGCCGAGGGAGACGTTGGCGACGCCGTTCTCGATCGTCACGACGTTCGAGTCGTTGAGCTTCGCCCCGTCGGGGGCAGCCGTGATGACGGCCCCGGCGAGGTAGGGTGCGGGCCCGGTGAGGAGTTCGTTGATGATCGCCGTCGGGGTCGACGACGAGCGGAGGAACCACCGGGAGTCGGGCACGAGGTAGGAGAAGTCCGAGGTGAAGAACTCGAGCGAGTAGCTGAGGAAGATCGTGCGGAACGTCGTCGGGGTGACGAGCAGGCCGTCGGGGGCCGAGGAGATCCGCCATTCCCCGTTCTCCTGGCGCAGCGAGAACTCGAGGTTCGAGCGGGTGTCCGGGGTCGCCGAGGAGAAGATCCCCGAGGAGTCGACGATGCCGACGACGGGAGCTGACATCGTCAGCGTCTTCTGGTCGGAGGTGACCTCGTAGTTGAGCGAGTCGAGGTCGGTGTCGCCGGGCAGCACCGACACCGAGGCGAGCGGGTTCCACTCCTGGGCCTCCGCCTCGGTGAGGAACGACTTCGCGACGGCGAAGTTGTTGCCGGTCCCGGCGCCGGCGGCGAGGAACCCGCGGACGATCTCCCCGACGCTGTCACCGGGCTTCGGCCCATCGGGGGTCCGCGCGCTGCCGGCGGCGGCCTCGTTCGATGCCGCCGGGAGGTGTCCGACGGGCGAGGTCGTGGGAATCGAGGAGCACGCGGTCAGGGCGAGGCTCGCGCAGACGGCGAGCACGATCGTGACCACGCGCATCCGGACTGTCGACGGTCTCATGAGCTTCCCTTCTGCAGTTCGCTCTCCTCGGCCTCGGCGAGTTCGCTGCGGTCGGGGACCGCCTCGGCGAGATCGGCTTCGACGACGATGGGGATCGACCCGGTCTGGATCCGCACCGAGCCGTCGGAGGACATCGGGCCGGCGACGAGCGCGGAGCCGCGGATCTGCGCGTCCCGCGGCGGCAGCGGCAGCGGCGACGAGGTGATCTCCTGGTCGGGGCGGCGCGGCAGCGTCAGCCGGAAGCACGAGCCCTCCCCGGGGTTGCCCCACACCTGGAGCCAGCCGCTGTGGAGGTGGGCGTCCTCGAGCGAGATCGCCAGGCCGAGGCCGGACCCGCCGAGGGTGCGCTTGCGGGCGGGGTCGGCGCGCCAGAACCGGTCGAAGACGTGCTCGACCTGCTCCTCATTCATGCCCACGCCGTGGTCGCGCACGCTCACGGCCACCGCCTCGGCGTTCGAGGCGACGTAGACGTCGATCGGCTTGCCCTCGCCGTGCTCGATGGCGTTGACGACGAGGTTGCGGATGATCCGCGTGATCCGCACCCGGTCGACCTCGGCCATGACCGGTGAGGACGGGGCATGGACGACGATGTGCGTCGACATCTGGTCGGCGATCATCGAGACGGTCTCGACGACGGAGGTGACGATCGCGCCGACGTCGACGGGTTTGGCGACCAGCGCTGCGGCCCCGGCGTCGTAGCGGGAGATCTCGAGGAGGTCGGAGAGGAGGGCGTCGAAGCGCTCGGCCTGCGAGTTGAGCAGCTCGGCGCTGCGGGCGGTCACCGGATCGAGGTCGTCGCGCGCATCGTAGATGAGGTCGGCGGCGGCGCGGATCGTCGCGAGCGGGGTCCGCAGCTCATGGGAGACGTCGGAGACGAACTGCCGCTGCAGCACCGAGAGCCGCTCCATCTGCTGGATCTGATGCTGGAGGGTGTCGGCCATGTCGTTGAAGCTCTCCCCGAGCACCGCGATCTCGTCGTTGCCGTGGACGGGCATGCGCTCGTCGAGGTCGCCGTCGGCGATGAGGCGGGCCACCTCCGCACCGGTGCGCACCGGGGTGACGACGAGGCGGGTGACGATCCATGCGACCGCACCGACGAGGACGACGAGGACGAGGGCGGCGACGAGCATCGACCGCTGGACGAAGTCGAGGGTGTTCTGCTGTTCGGTCAGATCGCCGAGGTAGTAGAGCTGGAACTGCCCGGCGCCGGGGACCGTGAGCTCCTGCGTGATGAGCAGGCCCGGCCCCTGTCCGCCCGGCAGGCTCACCGACTGGTAGAGCATGTCATCGGTCGGCGCCTGCCCGATCGCCTCCCGCAGGTCCGAGCTCACCGGCATCTCCGCGGTCGACTCGGCTGAGGAGTCCATGCCGACGCTGATCGTCGAGAACGACGAGTTGGGGTCCCGCGGCTGCAGGGTGAGCGCGTAGACCGAGCCGGTCGAGCGGTTGAAGATCGAGGAGAGCTGGGAGGACAGGTTCTCCTGGGTCACGGCCTGCCCGTCGGCGGGGGCGACGCTGCGCAGTTCGGCGACGATCGTCGCCGCCTGCTTCGACAGGGAGTCGAGCCGGTTGTCGAAGAGCCCGCGGGAGATCTGCTGGGACATGTACGTGCCGACACCGAAGATCGCCACCGAGGTGAGGATGACGGTGAGGACGACGATCCGCACCTGCAGGGAGTAGCTGAACGACCGGCGGATGAACGCCCAGAGGCTCGTGAGTCCGTTCGCTGTGGTGCGGAGGGCTCCGCGCACGGCGGAGGTGGGGTTCACGCCGCTCGGCCCGCCTTGTACCCGACCCCGCGGACGGTGACGATGATGTCCGGCTTCTCCGGATCGCGTTCGATCTTCGAGCGCAGGCGCTGGACGTGGACGTTGACGAGCCGGGTGTCGGCGGCATGCCGGTAGCCCCACACCTCTTCGAGCAGGGTCTCACGCGAGAACACCTGCCAGGGCTTGCGGGCGAGGGCGACGAGAAGGTCGAATTCGAGCGGGGTCAGCGAGATCGGCGCCCCGCCCTTCGTCACGGTGTGCCCGGCGACGTCGACGACGACATCGCCGACGGTGAGCAGTTCGGGGGCCTGCGGCTCGGAGATGCGCAGGCGCGCCCGCACCCGGGCGATGAGCTCCTTGGGCTTGAACGGCTTGGGCACGTAGTCGTCGGCGCCGGATTCGAGACCGAGGACGACGTCGACGGTGTCCGACTTCGCGGTGAGCATGATGATCGGCACCGAGGAGACGTCGCGGATCTCCCGGCAGACCTCGAGCCCGTCCTTGCCGGGCAGCATGAGATCGAGGAGCACGAGGTCGGGTCCCACCTTCTGGAACTCATCGAAGGCCTGGTCGCCGGTCGCGGCGAAGAAGGGCTCGAAGCCCTCACTTTTGAGCACGATTCCGATCATCTCGGCCAGAGCCGTGTCATCATCAACTACGAGGATACGAGCGTTCATACCTCCATTGTCGCTTAAAGTCATGTGAAGTTTCGACCGGGACACCCGGTGTCGGCCATCCGTGGCAGGATTGTCTGCAATGGGACGAACGAACGCATGGACTTCGCAGGTCGACTGGCAAACCGGCCGGTGGCAGCCCCGCAGTCCGTCTCCGGGGCATTCGCCGTGGCGACCGCCGCTTCCCCGCGGCATCCTCCCCAAGCGTCCCCTGACGTTCTTCGAGGTCCTCGACACCGGCTTCCGCCTGCTCCGCTTCATCCCGTCCCTGGCCATCGGCGCCCCCCTCATCGTCGTCACCCTCGGCACGCTGGCGCTGACCGCGGCGGGCACGGCGCTGACGCTGACCTTCCTGCCGTTCCTCGCCGACGTCATGGCCGACGACGAGGCGATGTCGGGCTTCGCGCTGCTGGCGCAGCTCGGGTCGTTCGTCCTCGGCCTCCTCAGCCTCGGGTTCGTCCACTTCCTCGCCGGTCTGCTCGCCCCCGGAGCCGAGAACTCCTTCGGGGCGCGGCGGACGACGCTGACGGCGGCCTGGCGCGCCCTGACCGGACGCCGCCTCAGGCTCGTCGGGGCGGCCCTGCTCATCACCGGCATCGACACCGTGCTGCTGGCGCTGCTCGGCGGCCCCGCCGTGGCCGCCGGCCTCCTCGGCGCCCCGATCATCGGCGGTGTCATCGGACTCCTCCTCCTCGGCGTCTGGGTGCTCGCCGTCGTCTGGCTCAACCTGCGTCTGGCCTTCACCGGTGCGGCGATCGCCGCCGAGGACGCAGGCATCGGCGGCGCACTCGCCCGCTCGTGGCGGCTGACCGGCAGCGGCTTCTGGCGCACCCTCGGCCAGCTCGGACTCGGGTACCTGCTGGCCAATCAGCTCATCCAGCTCGTCATCTCGCCCTTCGTCTTCGTCGTCACCATCGTCCTCACCGCGGTCCTCTCGACCTCCGGCGGGGACACGACAATGATGGCGGCGATCGCGATCACCGCAGGTGCCGTCGTCCTCGCCCTCACCGCGGTCTCCTCCGCCGTCCTCTACGGCTACTTCTCCTGCCTCGTGTGCGTGAGCTACTTCGATGCCCGGATGCGCAGCGAGGGCTTCGACCTCGTCGTCATCCGCACCGAGGAGGCGGCCGCGTCATGATCCCGCCCATCGTCGCCGCCGCCTCCGGGGTCATCGACCGTGACACCGGTCGCGAGTGGATCGACCGCGAACTCAGCCGCAGCGAGTACGCGGAGAACGACCTCACACCGCTCGAACAGCTCGGGCGCTGGCTCGGCGATGTCTGGGCCGCGCTCCTCTCCGCGGCGCTGGGAGGGAATTCGCCGTGGCTGCTCCTCCTCGTCGTCGCGGCAGTCGCGGTGCTCATCGGACTCATCGTCTGGCGGGTGCGGCGCCTCGGTCTGCGGCGGGCCCGGATGCCCTTGGCGGCCTTCGACGCCGTCGTGACCTCCCCGCGCCCCGAACCGTGGCGGGAGAGCGCCCGAGCCGCCCACGAGCGCGGCGATCATCGGACCGCGGTCATCGACGAGGCCCGGGCGATCTTCGCCGTCCTCGGCCTCAAGCACGTCATCGACCTCGAAGCCGCGCAGACGGCGAATGAGATCACCCGCGTCGCCGGCACTGCCCTGCCCGCGCACGCGACCGCCCTGCGGCGGGTCTCACGCGTCTTCGACGACCTCATGTTCGGACCCGACGACGAGCTCGGGCCGACCGACCTCGCCGGCGTCTACGCCGAGTTCCTCGCCCTCGACGCCGAGCTCGAGGCCCTCCCCGCCCACCGCGGCGGACCCGCCCGGAGCGGCGACCCCTCCGGGACCCTGACCGCCGAGGCGGGACGACGATGAGCGCGGCGATCGATGTCGCCACCCGCGGCACCGTGAGCACCGCGGTCGTGCCGTTGAGCGCCCGGCTGCGCTCGGCCGGGGTGTGGATCGTCGGCGCCGTCGTCGTCCTCATCACCGTCATCGCCACGCTGCTCATGACCAGTGACCGCGCCCCGGAGGACCCGCTCCACTACGACGGGGTGGGCCGGGAGGGGATGAAGGCCCTCGTCGAGACCCTGCGCGACCACGGCACCGAGGTGGTGACGACCGAGAGCCTCGATGCCGCCCGGGAGGCGAGTGCCCGACCCGACACGACGCTGCTCATCCCCGCCGGTGCCGACGTGCTCAGTCCCGGGGATGTCGACGGGCTGACCTCGGCCCTGCGCGAGGAGGGCAACCGGCTCGTCCTCGTCGACCCCGACGTCAGCCTCGGCGCGTTCACCGATCGGCTCACCACCGCCGTCTCCGATTCCCCGCTGGCCGATCCCGATCCCGTGTCCGCGCCTGCGTGTCGGATTCCCGCAGCCGTGGCGGCCGGCGACGTGAGCACGGGTGAGAGCCTCTACGCGGCCGTCGAGCCCGGCGACCCTCAGATCCGCATCTGCTACCCGCAGACCGGACCCGGAATCATCGCGGACCCGGGCGACCCCGCCGGGCAGCTCGTCGTCGACGACGGCGGCGACGTCCCCCTCACGGTCCTCGGCAACGGCAGCTGGCTGAGCAACGGCGAGATCGACGAGGACGGCAATGCGGCGCTGTCCCTCTCGACGCTGTCGCAGACTCCGAACCTCGTCGTCTACTACCCGCGGGAGGGCACCGATGTCGCTCCTCCCCCGTCGACGATCGACTTCGTGCCCAGCTGGTTCCTCGCCGGCGCAGCCTGGCTCGTCCCCTGCCTCCTCGTTCTCCTCCTCGTCCTCGGGCGCCGCTTCGGACCGCTCGCCGTCGAACGCCTGCCCGTCGTCGTGCCTGCTGTCGAGACCGTCTTCGGCCGGGCGGCACTGGCTGAGCGCAGTCGCGACCGCGCCGGGGCCCTCCATGCGCTGCGCACCGCGGCGCTGCTGCGCATCGCCGCGCGACTCGCGCTCGGTCCCGAGGTCGGCCGCGACGTCCTCCTCACCCGGGTCGCCGGCGCCACAGGTCGCGATCCCACGCAGGTGACCTGGGCGTTCGCCACCGCCGCCCCCGCCACCGACCGCGAACTCACCGAGGTCGTCGACCTCATCGACACGATCGAAAGCGAGATCCCATGACCAGCAGCCACCCTGCGCGCCCCTCGACTCCCCCGGGTGTGCCTCCGGCCGCGCCGGGGCCGGACACCCCGAACGACCACCTGGCCGCCAACGGCCAGGCCAACGNNNNGACGCTCCTGTCGGCCGGGCACCGGCCGAGGCTCCCGCCGACCCGCTCGCGGCGGCCTTCGCCGCGGTGCGGGGTGAGATCGGCAAGGCCGTCGTCGGACAGGACGACGCGGTCACCGGTCTGCTGCTCGCCCTGCTGTGCCAGGGCCATGTGCTCCTCGAAGGCGTGCCCGGGGTGGCGAAGACCCTGCTCGTGCGCAGCTTCGCGACGGCCGTCGACCTCGACCACACGCGCATCCAGTTCACCCCCGACCTCATGCCCTCCGACGTCACCGGGTCGCTCGTCTTCGACGCGGCCACCTCGGACTTCGAGTTCCGCAGCGGGCCCGTCTTCACGAACGTCCTCATCGCCGATGAGATCAACCGGACTCCGCCGAAGACGCAGTCGGCCCTGCTCGAGGCGATGGAGGAGCATCAGGTCTCCGTCGGCGGTCGCTCCCGGGCCCTGCCCGAGCCGTTCATCGTCGCCGCCACCCAGAACCCCCTCGAGTACGAGGGGACCTACCCGCTGCCGGAGGCCCAGCTCGACCGGTTCCTCTTCAAGCTCGTCCTCACCCTGCCCGACCGCGACCGCGAGTTCGAGATCCTCGACCGGCACGCCCACGGCTTCGACGCCGGCCGCCTCGACGTCGCGGGGCTGCGCCCCGTGCTCGACCGCGACATGATCGCCCGGGCCCGGCAGGCGGTGGCGACCGTCCACATCGCACCGGAGATCATCACGTACATCGTCGATCTCGCCCGCGCCACCCGGCAGGCGCCGTCCCTGGCCCTCGGCGTCTCACCCCGCGGGGCGACGCGGATGCTCGCCGCCGCTCGCGCCCTGGCCTGGCTGGCCGGTCGCGACTACGTCACCCCCGACGATGTGAAGTTCCTCGTGCCGATGACCTTGGGCCACCGGGTCATCCTCCGCCCGGAGGCGCAGATGGACGGACTGAGCGTCGGCCAGGTCCTCGACTCGATCGTCGCGACCACCGAGGTCCCCCGCTGAATGACCTCCCGTCTGCTCCTCCTCACCCTCCTCGGGATCGTGCCGGTCATGCTCGTCCCGGGGTGGACGAGCGCGCTCATCATCGCCGGGGTCATCGCCGTCGTCGCCTTCGTCGACTGGCGGCTCGCTCCCGCCCCGCGCCTCATCGGCCTCCAGCGCACGCCGGGGCCGATGGTCCGCCTCGGCGAGGACACCACGGCCACGCTCACCCTCGTCAACGATTCGCCCCGGCGGATCCGGCTCTCGGTGCGCGACGCGTGGGCCCCGAGCGCCGGTGCCCACCGCACGCGGACCGCGCTCACCCTCGATCCCGGTGAGACGCGGGAGATCACGACCGTCTTCACGCCCCGCAGGCGCGGTGCCCTCGCCGCCGATCAGGTGACGCTGCGCACGGCGACGGCCCTCGGTCTCGTCCGGCGGCAGCGAAGCTTCGACGTCCCCGCCGCGATCCGGGTCCTGCCGCCCTTCGTCTCCCGTCGGGAGCTGCCGTCGAAGATGCAGAAGCTGCGGGAGCTCGAAGGGCGGTCGGCGGTGATGATCCGCGGCATGGGCACCGAGTTCGATTCCCTGCGCGACTACGTCGACGGCGACGACGTCCGGTCGATCGACTGGCGGGCCAGCGCCCGCGCCCAGGACCTCATCGTCAAGACGTGGCGCCCGGAGCGCGATCGCCGGGTCGTCATCGTCGTCGACTCCTCGCGGCTCGCGGCCCGCCGCAGGGGCGCGGGCACGGTCTTCGACGCCGCCCTCGAATCCGCGCTCCTGCTCACGGCGCTGGCCGCCGGGGCCGGGGACCGCGTCGACGTCATCGTCGCCGATGCCCGGGTGCGCGCGACCGCCTCGAGCCACCGCTCCTCCGACCCGGTCCACGACCTCTCCGTCGCGCTCACTCCCGTCCACCCCGAGCTCTACGACGCCGACTGGGAGCAGATCGCCGGCAGCGTGCTCGCGACCTCGCGACAGCACGCCCTCGTCGTCGTCATCACCGCCCTCGACGAGGCGACCGTGGCCGAGGAGATCCTCCCCGTCCTCCCGACCCTGATGAACCGCCACCGCGTCGTGGTCGCCTCCGTCGCCGACCCCGACCTGAACGACCTCGCCGCGCGCCGCGGCGACGCCACCGAGGTCTACACCGCTGCCGCGGCCGCCGCCGAGCTCCTCACGGTGGAGGCCCTGCGCGCCCGGTTGCGCGGGATCGGCGTCGATTCGGTCGCAGCGACCCCCGAACAACTGCCCGGAGCCCTCGCCGACCTCTACATCGGACTCAAGGCCACCGGCCGGCTCTGAGCCGCAACCCCACCGCCGCGGCGCGGGGCTGCCCCATCGCCTCGGCGACTGACTGCCATGCTGCCTCGGCGCGGTCACCGGTCGGTGGCGACGATCGCGTAGCCGGCCTCATGGTCCTCGAGGTCCGCCGAGAGCCCCGCCCGGGCGGCCCGTCTCCCGAGCGTTCCCGCATAGACGACGATGGCGGCCGTGTAGGCGACGCCGATCGCGATCTTCAGCGCGGGCGGGAGCGGATTGGGCGTGACGAAGCCCTCGATGAGCCCCGAGAGGAAGAGCATGATGACGAGTCCCCCGGCGACGACGAGGAGAGAGCGGGCCTCCCGGGCGAGCTTCGTGCGGCGCAGCTGCGGGCCGGGGATCACCCAGGCGAAGAAGAGCCGCAGGCCGGCGGCCGCGGCGAGCAGGATGCAGCTGATCTCCGGGATGCCGTGGGGAAGGATGTAGAGGAAGAAGTCGGCGCCGCGGTCGAACTCGAACATCATCGCCCCCGAGAACCCGACGTTGACGGCGTTGAGGAACAGACCCTGGAGGACGAAGACGCCGGTGACGCCGAGGAGGACGAACTGCACAGCGATCCACGCGTTGTTCGTCCACACGCCGATGGCGAAGAAGCCGTTGGGGTTCTCCTTGTAGTACTCGACGAAGTCCTGTTCGGCGAACTGCCGGCGGTACTCGTAGTCGCCGAACGTGTCGAGGACCTCCGGGTGGGTGCCGGCCCACACTCCGGCGAGCACCGAGGCGGCGAGGAAGGCGAGGGCGATGACGACGAAGTCCCAGCGCAGCCGGTAGATCGACAGCGGCAGTGCGATGGCGTAGTAGCGGGCGATGCCGGACAGACCGCCGGCGGGCACCGACGAGAGGTGGTTCCGCGCCCGGTGGACGATCGCCGAGAGCCGGGCCGCCTCGAGCGAGTCGGGGGCGACCGTCATGATCTGGGAGAGATCCTTCGACGCCGCCCGGTAGAGGTCGAGGAAGCGCTGTGCCTGCGCCGGATCGAGCCGATTGCGCTTCGCGAGGTCCGCGAGCTCCCGCCACTTCTCACCGTGCATCTCGGCCAGCAGGTTCGGATCCATGCCTCCACCCTAGACGATCGGGAACCGGCAGGAGTCTGTGCCGCAGGCGGGCGACCGCCGCGGTGTGCCAGGATGGTGGGGTGAGCACTCTCGTGACCGGCGAAGCCGTCGAACTCAGCGTCCAGCCGGCGGCACTGGCCGCCCGGGCGCTCAGCTGCGCCATCGACTGGCTCCTCTACACCCTCGTCAACATCGGTCTGCTCATCGGCATGTTCTGGCTGCTTCTGCGGATCCTCGAGGTCAACACCCTCATCCTCGGATCGGTGATGACGATCATGAGCATCAGCGTCTTCGTCCTCCTGCCGATGCTCGTCGAGGTGCTCACGAAGGGCCGGTCGGTCGGCAAGCTCATCCTCGGTCTGCGCATCGTCCGCGACGACGGCGGGGCGATCCGGGTGCGGCACGCCGTCATCCGCGCGCTCCTGTGGCCCTTCGAGGTGCTCGCGACCGGCGGCGGCCTCGCCGCGCTCTCCGGTCTCGTCTCACCGCAGACCAAGCGCCTCGGCGACTATCTGGCCGGGACGCTTGCGGTGAGCGAACGCACGAGCCCACCCCCGCCGGTCACCACCCACGTCGCCCCGCAGCTCGCGCAGTGGCTGAGCGAGACCGATGTCTCCGCGGTGCCGACGGGACTGCACCGGCGCATCGTCGCGTTCCTCGCGATCGCCCCGAACCTCGGGCATGAGTCACGGTGGCAGCGGGCCGTCGAACTCGCCACGGAGCTCAATCCCCATGTCGCCCCCGCCCCGCCGGAGGGCACCCTGCCCGAGCAGTTCCTCTCCGCGATCGCCCATCGGCAGCGGTTGACCGAAGCCGCGAAGCAGCAGCGCCGAGGTGTCCAGGCACAGCAGTTCCGCGCCGGCATCGATCATCTGCCGCACGGCCTGCGGCTGCGTGCCGGGACCGCGCAGGGAGAGCACCGCGGCTGACGACGGCCGCGAAGGCGCCTGACGTCCGCCCCTGAAGAGGCTGCGTCGCCGCCACTCGGCGCGCTGCCGGTGACCGGCGTCTCAGTACCGGTAGTGGTCGGGTTTGAAGGGTCCGGCGACGTCGACGCCGATGTACTCTGCCTGCTCCTTCGTCAGTTCGCTCAGGCGCGCACCGAGGGCGGGCAGATGGAGGCGGGCGACCTTTTCGTCGAGCTCCTTCGCCAGCCGGTGGACCGAGTTGTCGTAGTCGGAGTGCGAGTCCCACAGTTCGATCTGGGCGAGCACCTGGTTGCTGAACGAGGCGCTCATGACGAACGACGGGTGGCCCGTGGCATTGCCGAGGTTGAGCAGGCGGCCTTCGGAGAGGACGAGGATCTCCGTCGTCTCCCGGTCGAGTCCGAGCTCGGCGGGCACGGGCACCGTCCACTGGTGGACCTGCGGCTTGATCTCGATCGTCGACACCCCGGGCAGGCGACGCAGGCCGGCGAGGTCGATCTCGTCGTCGAAGTGCCCGACGTTGCCGACGATCGCACCGGGCTTGAGCCGCTGGAGCGTCTCGACGCCGACGACCCGGGTGTTGCCGGTCGTCGTGATGACGATGTCGGCCTCGGCGTCCACATCGTCGAGGAGGGCGACCTGGTAGCCGTCCATCGTCGCCTGAAGAGCGCAGATGGGGTCGATCTCCGTGACGACGACACGCGCACCCTGACCGCGCAGCGCCTCGGCGGCGCCCTTGCCGACGTCGCCGTAGCCGACGACGACGGCGATCTTGCCGCCGATGAGCACGTCGGTGGCGCGGTTGAGCCCGTCGGGCAGGGAATGGCGGATGCCGTAGCGGTTGTCGAACTTCGACTTCGTCACGGAGTCGTTGACGTTGATCGCGGGGAACGGCAGCTCCCCGGCCTCGGCAAGGCGGTAGAGCCGGTTGACTCCGGTCGTCGTCTCCTCGCTCACCCCGCGGATGCCGGCGGCCAGCGCGGTGAAGCGCCCGGGTGCCGCGGTCATCGCGGATTCGAGCTGGGCGAGGAACGCCTTGTACTCCTCGGGGTCGTCCTCGGCTGCGCTCGGCACGCGCCCGGCCGCTTCGGCCGCGGCGCCCTTGAGGACGTACATCGTCGCGTCTCCGCCGTCGTCGAGGATGAGATTGGGTCCCTCGGCGAAGTCGAAGATCCGGTCGGCGGCCCACCAGTACTCCGGCAGGGACTCGCCCTTCCACGCGAAGACGGGCACGCCCTCGGGGGACTCGGGGGTGCCGTGTCCGACGACGACGGCAGCCGCGGCCTCGTCCTGGGTCGAGAAGATGTTGCAGCTCGCCCAGCGCACCTGCGCGCCGAGGGCGACGAGCGTTTCGATGAGCACGGCCGTCTGCACCGTCATGTGAAGGCTGCCGGCGATGCGGGCCCCGGCCAGCGGTGCCTGCTCCGCATACTCCTCGCGCAGGGCCATGAGGCCGGGCATCTCGCGTTCGGCGAGCCGGATCTGATGGCGACCCGCCTCGGCGAGACTGAGATCGGCGACCTGGAAGTCGGTGGGTTCGAGCACGGTGCCTCCTTGTGCGGTGGGGTGTCGGTGCGGCTGAGAGTCGGTGCGGCTGCGGGTCGGTGCGGCGGGCTCAGGCGGCCCGGCCGGAGACGATGACGGTGGCGAGGTCGGTGAGCTCGCGCACGCGCGCCTCGTCGGGCGCTTCGACGTTGAGCCGCACGAGCGGTTCGGTGTTCGACTTGCGCAGGTTGACCCACCAGTCCTCGCCCTGCAAGCTGATCCCGTCGAGATCCTCGATGCGCCCGGGACCGAAGTCGGCGGCGGCCGCGGCGAAGGCGGCGAGGACGGCATCGGGGTCGGCGACGGTGAAGTTGATCTCCCCCGACTGGCGGTAGGTGTCGTAGGCGGCGACGAGGTTGGAGGCCAGGCCGCCGGCGTCGCCGAGAGCAGTGATGAGGTGACACGCGGCGAGCATTCCCGAATCCGCGCCGTAGAACTCCTCGAAGTAGAAGTGCGCGGAGTGCTCGCATGCGAAGACCGCGCTCTCCTCGCGCATCAGGGTCTTGATGCCGGAGTGGCCGACCTTCGAGCGGATCGCGCGGCCGCCGGCGGCGGCGATCGCCTCGGGGACGCTGCGGGAGGTGATGAGGTTGTGGATGACCGCGGGCGTCTCGACGCCGGCGGCCCGGGCGCGGGCGATCTCGCGTTCGGCGACGAGGGCCCCAACGGCCGAGGCCGACAGCGTCGCCCCGGTCTCGTCGATGAAGAAGCACCGGTCGGCGTCGCCGTCGAAGGCGAGCCCGAGGTCGGCGCCGCACTCGACGACCGCCCTTTGGACGTCGACGAGGTTCTCGGGTTTGAGGGGATTGGCCTCGTGGTTGGGGAACGTCCCGTCGAGCTCGGTGTAGAGGCCGATGACGTCGAGGTCGAGCTCGGGCAGTCCCGCGGCGGTGCCGAAGACCTCGTCGAGGAGCCGACCGGCCATGCCGTTGCCGCAGTCGACGACGACGCGCAGACCGCGCACGGCGTCGACGTGGGTGAGCTGACGGATGCGCTGGGCATAGCTGCTCCGCATCGTCGCCGCCGCCTCGTCGACGGGCACCGGGGCGGCGTCCGGATCGGGTGCCGGGGCGTCGGGGGCGAGGTCGCGGATCCGTCCGAGTCCGGAGTCGAGGCTGACTCCGCCGGCGCGGGGTCCGCAGATCTTGATCCCGTTGTAGTCGGCGGGATTGTGGCTGGCGGTGATCATCGCCCCGGGCAGGTCGAAGATCCCGGAGGCGTAGTAGAGCTGGTCGGTCGAGCAGAGGCCGAGGAGGACCGGACGCCGGCCCGCGGCGGCGATGCCGGCGGCGAAGGCCCCGGCGAATCCCGGGGAGCTCGGGCGCATGTCATGGCCGACGACGACCTCGGTGCTGCCGTGGATCTCCGCCATCGCGGTCGCCGTGGCCCAGCCGAGGGCGAAGAGGATGTCGTCGTCGAGTTCGTCGGGGATCCTCCCGCGGATGTCGTAGGCGCCGACGGCGGTGGCCAGGGCACGGGCACGGGAGGTGGCGAGGGTCATGGAGTGTCCTTCGTGGAGTTCGTCAGTGGCGCTCACGGGCCGATGATGCGCAGGTGTCCGTGACGGCGGCCCTGTCCGGTGTCGGCCTCGGAATCGGCGTCGACGGCCCGCGGCCGGCTTCCGGGTGCGGGGGTCGCGGCTGCCTCGCGCACCGCGTCGGCGATCGCGAGGAGATCGTCATGGGTGCGCTCCGGCGGTTCCTCGGTCGCACCGATGCGGATGAGCTCCCAGCCCACCGGCGGGGTGAGGCGGGCGGCGTGATCGGCGCAGAGGTCGTGGGCGCCGGGTTCGGCGCGGCGGGCGAGGGGACCGACGACGACACACGCGTCCGCATGCACGTAGGTCATGGTCGCGGAGGCGCTGCGCGAGCAGCTGACTTTCGAGCACGTTCGCAAGGCTGACACAGTCGTTCACTTTACACGCTGCCGCTGCCCGTTCCCCGGTGGCCGGGCCGAGCGGCGGGCGAGTTCTGCGGGTTTCCTCCGCAACCGGTCACAGCGGTCTCGGTAGAATCATCGACCATGAACGTCAGACGCCGCCGGGACCGGCATGGACGGGGCCTGCGGTCCTCTCTCTTCCGCGCGGATGTGCCCGCGCGCGCGACCCGGGCGGAGTCCTTCGCGCGGGTCGCCGCCGAGGAGTTTGCCCGGCACCGCGAGCAGGAGCCCGATCTCCTCGCCGAGGTGGTCCTCGCCATCGATGTCGTCCCCCCGCCGGGGTCGACGGAGCCGAGCTTCGGTCGGGTGTTCCCCGCGACCCCGCAGCGCCGCACGCACATCGTCCTCTACCGTCGGCCCATCGAATACCACAGCCTCGGTGGGACGCGGGAGACCCTCATCGCCGAGGTGATCGCCGACCAGGTCGCCCTGCTGCGCGGCGCGCAGGGCTGACCGTCGCAGTCTCCGACGGAGTCGGGGTCGGATCCTCAGTCAGGTCGGAGACGGCTCCTCAGTCGAGCCGGATGTCGCGGTAGGCGACGCCGGCCGGGGCCGGCGCGGGCATGACCGCAGAGACCCCGGAGTCCGAGGTCACGAGGAGGCTCGCGTGGACGCCGTCGGCCGCTGCCCCGGCAGCACCCTGTCCGCTGATGACGAGGGCGCGCACCGCCTCGGCGGAGACCTCGGCCGGGGCCAGGGTCGTCGTCGCGGTCGGGTTGAGGTCGACGACGCGCGGGTCGGTCAGGCTGCCGTCGTCGAGCATGCCGCTGACCTGCACCTGCCCCTGCCCCGGGGAGAGGAAGAGCTGCGCGGTCCCGGTCCGCGGCAGGGCCATGAGCTGAGCGTCGGCGAGGCCTTCGGTGGCGGTGATCGTCGCGAAGTCGCCCGCTCCCCCGTCGGGGTTCGTCGCCACGGATGCCGTGGCCTGGACGGGCTGGTCGGAATCGAGGACGAGGCTCGTGGCGGCGAGCTCGCCGAGGTCGGCCTCGGCGACGCCCCCGGCGACGACGGTGAGCGCCGACCGGGGGATGTCGACCTCCCCGTCGGGACCGTAGGCCTTGAGGGCCACCTCGGCGAGGTCATCACCGGGGTTGGCCACGCGCACGCGCACGCTCCTGCCGTCGAGTCCCGTGAGGACCTGCTGGTTCGCGGCCGGAGCCCCCGGGGCGGCGAGGTCGATGCCCTGCGGGGTGAGGCCGTCGAGCTTCGTCTCCTGGATCGACCCGGCGAGCACTCCCCCGTCGACGGAGACGTCGACGGCGAGTTCGGGGGCGCCCGCGGCGAGTCCGGCGAGGCGGACGGCCCGCTGGGAGCCGGCGCGGATGCTCAGTTCGGTCGGCTCGCCCCGCGATCCCGAGGGGGTCATCACCTGGACCTGGGCCTGGACGGGGACGCTGCCGGGGTTGCTCAGAAGCAGCTGCGAGTTCGATCCCGCCTCACCCGATCCGGCGACGATCCGGAAGTTCGCCGCCGGTGCCGCGCACGTCAGGGTGGCGAGCCCTGTGAGGTCCCCGGAGGTGCCTTCGACGGTCTCGAGCGCCGTCGTCAGGGCGGGGGCACCGGGTCGGGCGAAGCCGGTGATGATCTTCGTGTTCTCGACCTGGTCGTCGCCGGAGACGAATCCTCCTGATGCGGGGTTGTCGAAGTCCGGAGACCCGCCGAGGGTGGCCACCTGGAGGCGGGAGGCGCTCACGGAGCCGTCGGCGGCGCTGATCGGGGCGGTCGCGGAGACGACGCGGGTGCTGACGTTCGAATCGTCGACGAACTCGGCGTCGGTGCCCTCGGCGGCCTGGTCGGTGAGCAGCGGTCCCGGGCAGATCACCTGGGTGTCCGCGGTCGGCATGCGCACCTGTTCGGGGCTGCGACTGAGCGTGCCCGCGGGCAGCGGGGTGAGGAACGACGTCGTGGCGATGAGGATGCCGGGAACGGCGATCGCTGCGAATGTGACGGTGCTGCGGCCGAGCCTCATGCTCTCTCCTCCGACCTGTCCGATGCGGCACCGTCAGCCGACGAGCCGTCAGTTGACGAGCCGTCCCGTGCTGGGGTGTCGTCTGGGTGGGTGCCCTCAGCGTGGGCGCCCTTTGCCTCGGTGTCCTCAGGGCTGGTGCGATGTGGCGCGGTGCCCTCTGGTGCAGTGCCCTCTGGTGCGGTGCCCTCTGGGTCGGGGCGCTCAGCGTCCGGTGTCGACTCCCCGTGCTGCGGTGCGGTCGTCGCGCGGTTTCCTGATTCAGCGCGGCGGCCTGACTTTGCGCGGCGGCCTGATTTCGCACGCCGACCGCGGCGCGTCATGGCAGCCGGCTGCGGGTCCGCGGAGGTCCCGGGCTGATCCGAGGACCCAGCCTGGTCCGAGGTCCCGAACTCTTCCACGGTCTCAGGCTGTTCCGAGGCCTCCGGCCGATCCGCGGTCCCGGACTCTTCCACGCTCTCAGGCTGTTCCGCGGTCCTGGATTCCCCTCGAGCGGTCACCGGCGCGCCGCGCCGCACGGTCCGGTTCGGGGTGGGGCGGCGACTGCCGATGGGCAGGGCGACGATGAGGCAGAGGAGTCCGAGCACCCAGCCGGCGATGACTCCCGTCGTCATCAGCGGTGACGAATCGTCGAGCTCGACGGTGCCGCCGGCGGCCGGCAGGGTGAACTCCTCATCCCACGCCTGATCCGGCTCGGCCGGGCGCGGGAGGTCCTCCCCGTCGATGCTCGCCGTCATCCCGTGGGCGGTTTCGGCGACGACGAGCGTGCGGCCGTCCGCGCCGGGCGCGATGTCGATCGTCTCCCCGGAGCGCGGAGCCGTCGACAGCGTGCCGTCGGGTTCGCGGACGAGGAAGCGGCCGCTGGAGGGCTTGTCGACGTTCCAGAGCACACCCGCCTCCGTCGGTCCGACCTCGACGAGACCGGTCGCCGCGGCCACGGAGGAGCGCAGCGCGGCGTCGTCCTCGTCGACGAGGACGAAATCGACGCCGAGGC
>NZ_BAAAMB010000009.1:140652-149669 GCF_039528855.1 Brevibacterium sanguinis
GCCGGCGTCGTCGGCCGACAGCGCGGCCGCGGCCTGGGCGACGAGGACGTCGTCCTCACCGATGGGCAGCGGCCGTCGCTCCCACGGCGGACCGCCGACCGCCTCGGCGGAGGCCACGGTCGAGGTGCCGATGACGGTGCCGTCAGCGGTCGAGAGCAGGGTGGCGAGCACTTCGCCGTCGACGGCGTCGAGGCGCAGCGTGCGGGCCTCCGTGGGACCGGCGGCCCGGTCGGCGGCGAGGGCGGGAACGGTGCCGTCCTCGGTCGTCGACACCGCCTCGGAGGCGGGACCGGCGCCGAGCACGGCGAGGCCGACGGCGGCGACGGCGACGAGGCCGGTGAGCACGCGCAGGGGGACCCGGGAGACGCTGCGCGGGGCTGCGGTGAGGCGGTCGGCGCCGAGGACGAGCAGGGCGATCGCGCCGATGCTCGTCAGCGTCACTCCGGCTGCGGGGTACGACCCGATGAGCGCGAACGGGCCGACCTGGGCGGGCAGGTGCGCCTGGATGATCGAGACGACGAGGCCGGTGAGGTAGAGCCCGACCGCCCAGGTCAGCACCGTGAGCGGGATGCGGGCCTCGATGAGGGTGAGGAAGGCGAGCAGGAGCATCGGCAGGACGATGAAGAGCGCCCACAGCTGGCTGATGCCAGTCACCCCGAGCGGTTCGAGCAGCCCTGTCAGCCACGTGGGATCGAGCGGGGCGGGGAACCCGACGGCGAGGAGGTACGTCGGAGCGGTGCCCGGGGACAGTGTCTGACCGGGCATGACGAACAGGGTGCCGGGGTGGGTGACGACACCGACGAGCCACGGCCACGTGAGCACGAGGGTCGGGACGAGCAGCCAGAGATGGCGCAGACCCCGCCGGCGGAGCACGAGGGCGATCGTGAGGACGAGACCGACGACGAGCATGAGCGGGATGCCTGCGATGATGACGACGAGGAGCAGCCCGGCCGCCGCGGCCGCCGAGACCGACCCGGTGCGCAGGCTGCGGGTGAGCGCGATGATGAACAGCGGTGCGGCGATCCACACGAGGATGACGCCGAGGCGGCCGGTCGACAGTCCCATGACGAAGAGCGGGGCGACGAGCCAGAGGAGGCCGGCGAATCCGCGGACCCACGTGCGGGAGACAAGGATCCCGGCGCACGCGTAGGCGGCGACCGCCGCCGCGATCGGGGCGGCGAGGATGAGGACGCGGACCGTGACGTCGAGGTTGCCGAGGAACGGCAGACCGAGCACCGCGAGGACGAGCTGGAGCGGATCGGCCGGGGTGTCGATGCCCGTGCCGGCGTCGAGGAAGCCGCCGAGGAGCCGGGTGACGAGTTCGCCGTAGCCGATGTCGGTCGACCCCAGCGCACCCCCGACGAGGTGGCCGGGACCGAGCAGTCGGTGGGAGACGAGACCGCTGAGCAGACCGGCGGCGAGGATGAGGAAGAAGAGAGGGTGGGTGAAGATGCCGGCGCCGCCGCTGACCTCGAGGCGGGAGAACGAGTCGATGGCCTCCTCGGTGTCACCGACCTGGTTGAGGTCGGCCTCGTCGAGGGTGTCGTGGTCGCCGTCGCCCGAGCCGGTTCCGGTCCGGCGGGCCGCCATGCTGCGCCGGTGGACGGCGAGTTCCTCGGGGTCGGCGAACAGGGAGTTCAGATGCGCGGTGTTCGCGCGCTTCGCCAGCCGACCGCGCCGCGCGTTGGCCCGGCGCAGGCGGGCGGTGGCGCGGACGTCGGCGGGCAGGCCGACAAGCGCGGCGAAGCGCCAGCCGGCGGTCCGCACGTCGTTGCCGAGCAGGGAGAGGAGGCCTGCGCCCAGCTGGGTGGCGGCCAGGGTGATGAGCAGCCGGACGAGGCCGGGCCGGGCGAGGCTGAGCCGGTAGCGCTGTTCGGTGCGCACCTGCGCTCGCGAGGTCGGGGGCTTGGCCGAGGTGCCGAGCTGGGCCGCCTCGGCGGCGGAGATGTCGAGTCGAGCGCCGGGGGCCAGGGCCACCCGCCGTCCGAGGTCGCGGAGGCGACGGGAGTATTCGATGCCGCGGTAGGCCGGGCCGAGTCCGCGGCTGGGAGCGCCGATGCGATCGAGATCGGCGGTGGCGATGAGCATGCCGGGCAGGTCGAGCGCGAGCGTCTCGGACTCCCCGTCCCGCTGTCCCTGGTCGAGCTCCCCCGATCCGACGGGATTGACGCGCACCCCCGCCGAGGTGGTCGTCACCCCGGCGGAGACGATCCGCTCGTCGCTGAAGAGCTTCGGCCCGACCGCGGCGACCGAGTCCGCAGCGCCGATCGCGTCGAGGAGCTCGTCGAGGCACCCCGGCGCGGGGCGGGAGTCGGGAGTGAGGAACCAGAGGTAGTCGCTGCCGGCGACGGCCGGCAGGGCGAGCGCCTCGGAGACGGCAAGGCCCCCGAGATCGACGACGGGGATCTCGGGGTGGATCCTGCTCAGGGTGGTTTCGAGCTCGGCCTTGCGGGAGTCGTCGCCGGAGATGACGACGACCGTGACGGCAGGTCTCACACGACTCGCTTCTTGAGTCGACGGCGTTCGCGCTCGGACATGCCGCCCCAGATCCCGAACCGCTCATCGTTGGCCAGCGCGTAGTCGAGGCATTCGGAGCGGACCTCGCAGGACTCGCAGACGCGTTTGGCCTCGCGGGTCGATCCGCCCTTCTCCGGGAAGAACGCCTCAGGGTCGGTCTGGGCGCACAGCGCCTGGTCCTGCCACGACAGTTCGCCGTCCTCGGCGGCGCCGAGGAGGAGCGAGAGCGGCGACACTGCCGCATCGTCGGCGGGCAGCGGTGTGAGATCGTTCGGATCGATCGCCAATGGGTCCGGCAGCGTGTCCGGTGTGCGGGCGCCGGGTTCGACGAACCAGTCGCCGGCGCTGCGGGAGGTCACCCCCGGTACGGAGACGAACTCCTCGTCCTCTAGTCTCTTGCTCTGTGCGCTCTGCACGGTTCTCCCCTTTCTCACGCTCAGCGTGTTGTGCCATGCGAATCCGAGAATTCGTGCTAAGCGCGTTCCCCTTAGGTATAAATTACACGCGTGTCATTACCGCTGAGTCAAGCCCTCGTGCAGTATCCAAGCGGGGAGGAACCGCGTATTCGAACACACCTTCACATACACACGCGCCGCGAACACAAGATATGGTGACCGGCATGCGCACCTGCCACAATCCATGGTGCCCACCTGATGGGATCGTGAGAATTTCGGATTCGTTCGGCTGGGATGGGAATATGGAGGAATGAGCCAGGGTGACGGTCCGCGAGCAGGCATGAACGACAGACTGCTGACCGTCTACGCGCCTCCCCTCGACGAGGACATCCGGCCCGGTTCGGACCTCGCGGGCATCCTCATCACCAGTCTGCGGCGCAACCGCATCGATCTCAAGGACGGCGACATCCTCGTCATCGCCTCGAAGGTCGTGTCGAAGGCCGACGGGAGACTGACCTCGGTGGCTGACCGCGCCGAGTTCGAGGATCTCGTCCGAGCGTCCTCGACCCACCTCGTGGCCGAACGCAGCTATGCGTCGGGAACGACGGTCCAGGTCGTGCGGACTCGGGCCGGCACGG
The DNA here is from genome assembly GCF_039528855.1 of Brevibacterium sanguinis. Classification (NCBI taxonomy): domain Bacteria; kingdom Bacillati; phylum Actinomycetota; class Actinomycetes; order Micrococcales; family Brevibacteriaceae; genus Brevibacterium; species Brevibacterium sanguinis. Next base: position 144,203 of record NZ_BAAAMB010000009.1, read on the forward strand.
TGCAGGCCGCGGCCGGGCTCGACCAGTCGAACTCCGGCGGCGACGTCGTCCTCCATCCCACCGACGCCGACCGGTCCGCCGCTCAGCTGCGCGCCCGGGTCGAGGAGGCCTTCGCGGTGCGCATCGGCGTCGTCGTCTCCGACACGACCTCGCGACCGTGGCGGGTCGGGGTCGGCGACATCGCGCTCGGCCTCTCCGGGTTCTCCGGCCTCGACGATCAGCGCGGACTGCCCGACGACGACGGGCGCGTGCAGACGGTGACCGTGCGCGCCGTCGGCGATGAGATCGCCGCCGCCGCCGACCTCGTCAAGGGGGCCGCCCGCGGTCTGCCGATGGCGCTGATCCGCGGTGCCGGCGGCTACCTCGACAACGGAGGCGGTGGAGCGAAGGCGCTGTGCCGGGACCTCGGCGAGGACTGGTTCCGCTTCGGTCACGTCGAGGCGATCCAGCGGGGGCTCGGCGTCGATACCGTGCCCGGCCGCGCCCCCGCCGGGGACGGGGGCGACGACATCCTCGAGCGCGTCTCCCGGGCGATCCGCGTCGTCCGCGGCGGCAACGCGCGCACCCCCGGCCATGCGGCCTGGCGGATGCGCATCGAGGGGTCGGGCTCGCGGATCATCATGAGCCCCTCGACCTCCCCGGCGACGACGCAGGCCGACGGACCTCCGATCCTCGAGGCGATGGTCGGCCTCGGCTCCCTCGTCGAGCGCATGCACACCGCGCTCTTCGCCGAGGATCTCTCCGCGACGACGAAGTGGCACTGGGCCGAGGGGGACCTCGGCAGCTTCCCGCGGGGAGTGACGATCGACATCGGACTCCTCTCCCCCGACAGCACGCACTGATCCCCCAACAGCACACGCTGAGAAAGCAGGACAGATGGATCTCACCCGCCTCGCCGGCACCGGCGGTCCCGTGCTCTTCTGGCGCGGGCCCGACTTCGACACCCTCGACCTCACCGGCCCGGTCATCGCGAACTGGGTGAATAAGGGAGTCGGTCTCTTCGGCGACTACGATCTCGGCCCCGACTTCACCCTCTTCGTCCCGCTGCCCGGCGGTCTCCACTGGCGCGAACTCGTCGCGATCCTCAGCGTCCTCCTCGCCGGTGGCCGCGTCGTCCTCGGCGAGCAGGGCGCTGCCGGGGGCGAGGGGTCGGCTGACGGCGCCGACTCACCCGGCAGCACCGCCTCGGCCAACAGCATCTCGGCCGTCCCGGACGGGGACTTCCACGCGCTCGTCCCGGTCGGGTTCGAGTCGGACCCGGCGATCGCCTCGGCGGAGGAGATCTTCGTCTTCAATCCCCCGGCACTGGCGCTGAGCACTCCGGTCGATGCCGACTTCATCGACGTCAACTCCGCGATCCGGGCGTATCCCGATGTCACCCCGCGCCGCCTCGACGGCTCGGGCACCCTCGCCGTCCTCGGGGCTGCGGGGACGACGGAGATCCCGTGGACCGCGGCGATGCCGGCCGGTTCCGCGGGTCGCCCCGCGGGGATCCTCGTCTCCCACTCGACCCCGCAGGAGGACCAGTGGCCGGACCTGCTGGGCCACCTCCTCGGCGGCGGTGAGACCGTGCTCGGCACGGGAGTCGATGAGGCTCGCATCGCGGACCTCGCACGGGAGCTCGGTGAGGTCCGTGGCAGACTGGGGACATGGACAAAGTAGTTGACACGCCCGCAGAAGCAGTGGCCGATATTGCCGATGGATCGTCGATCGCCGTGGGCGGATTCGGGGTCGTCGGAGTCCCGGAATTCCTCATCCGCGCGATCAGGGAACAGGGGACGACGGACCTCGAGGTGATCTCGAACAACGCGGGCGTCGACGGCCGCGGGCTCGGGGTGCTGCTCGCCGACCATCGGATCCGGCGGATCATCGCGTCCTATGTCGGGGAGAACAAGGAGTTCGCCCGACAGTACCTCTCCGGTGAGCTCGAGGTCGAGCTCACCCCGCAGGGCACGCTCGCGGAGAAGCTGCGCGCCGGCGGTGCGGGCATCCCCGCGTTCTACACGATCACCGGCGCCGGCACCCAGGTCGCCGAGGGCGGCATGCCGTGGAAGTACGACGCGGACGGCAACGTCATCAAGGAGTCCCCGGCGAAGGACACCCGGGTCTTCGACACCTTCGGCGAGGAGCAGACCTACGTCCTCGAGGAGTCGCTCGCCCCTGACTACGCGCTCGTCCGCGCCGCCGTCGGCGACCGCGACGGCAATCTCGTCTTCCACTCCTCGGCCCGCAACTTCAATCCCCCGGCCGCGCAGGCCGGTCGGATCACGATCGCCGAGGTCGAGAAGCTCGTCGAACCCGGTGACATCGATCCCGACGAGGTCCATCTGCCCGGTGTCTTCGTCCACCGCGTCGTCCCGCTGACGGCGGAGCAGATCGCCGACAAGCCGATCGAGAAGCGCACCCTCCGTCCGACCCCGACCGCCGCGAACGCCTGAGGAGAGCTCACCATGGCACTGACACGCAACCAGATGGCCGCGCGCGCGGCGCAGGAGCTCGCCGACGGCAGCTACGTCAATCTCGGCATCGGCATGCCGACCCTCGTCCCGAACTACGTGCCCGACGGTGTGCGGCTCGTCCTCCAGTCGGAGAACGGCCTCCTCGGCGTCGGTCCGTACCCGACCGAGGACGAGCTCGACCCCGACCTCATCAACGCGGGCAAGGAGACCGTGACGATGCTGCCGGGCGCCTCGTACTTCGATTCGGCTGCGAGCTTCGGCATGATCCGCGGCGGCAAGATCGATGCCGCGATCCTCGGTGCGATGCAGGTCGCCGTCAACGGCGACATCGCGAACTGGATGATCCCCGGCAAGATGGTCAAGGGCATGGGCGGGGCGATGGATCTCGTCCACGGCGCCAAGCGCGTCATCGTCGTCATGGACCATGTCGCGAAGGACGGCACGCACAAGCTGCTCGGCGCCTGCGACCTGCCGCTGACGGGCAAGGGCGTCGTCGAACGCGTCATCACCGATCTTGCCGTCCTCGACGTCACCGGTGATGCCTTCACCCTCGTCGAGCTCGCACCGGGAGTCACCGCCGAGGAGGTCAAGGAGAAGACCGGCGCCGAGGTGGTCGTCCCCGACGACGTCGCAACCATCACCGTCCCCGACGTCTGAGTCCCGCGCGTCCCGCCGGGTCGCACTGAGCCTGGGCTGACGCACTGCCAGTCGCGCGCGGCCAGTTGCGCACTGCCGTCGCCGCTCGTCTGCACGCCTGCGACACGAGGCCGCTGCCCGCTGACGCTCCATCGGAGTGTCGGTGCGCAGCGGCCTCGTGCGCTGTCCCGCCGCAGCCCGCCACGCGCAGGCCGCATCCGGCACGCGCAGTCCGTATCCGCGCCGACAACGCCGACCCTCACACGCGACTCGCGGCCTCACGCACAACCCTGGGCTCTACACACAACGCGCAGCCCCACACGCAACACTGAGCTCGCCGAGAGGCACCCACAGCCCCGAACACACCGCGTGCACGGGTAGTGAAAGCCGCTCCACAGGCGGGGTGCGAGAAACCGCGCTCGATCACGTGCCGCTCAGCTCGTCACGTACAACCCGGAGCCGCACCGACAACGCAACCCGTCACGAACAACCCGCAACCCTACACACACAACCCTGAGCTCACCGAGAGGCACCCACAGCCCCGAACACACCGCGTGCACGGGTAGTGAAAGCCGCTCCACGGGCAGGATGCCGGAAACCGCGCTCGATCAGGCGCCGCTCAGCTCGCCACGCGCAACCCGGAGCCGCATTGACAACGCAGCACGTCACGAACAACCCTGGGCTCCACACACAACACTGGGCTCGCCGAGAGGCACCCGCAGCTCCGAAGACACCGCGTGCACGGGTAGTGAAAGCCGCTCCACAGGCGGGGTTCGAAGAATGCGGTTCCGCCGCTCATACCCGCGCTGAGGATCCGCTGGACTCCGCCCGCGTGCTCCGCTCAGGAGCGAGGCAGCCTCAGTAGAGGGGCAACCTGAGGAGAGAGGCAGCCTCAGGCGAAGGGCAGCGCGCGATCGAGTCCGGTGGTCGCGACGAAGAGGTCGCCGTGGCCGTCGGCCGTGACCGCGGGTTCGTTGGCGCCGATGAAGACGCTCTGCCCGCGCGTCAGGGTCGTCGAGTTCCCCACCGACGTCAGGGTGATCGTCCCCGAGGTGCACAGCACGATGGCCGCCCCGCGCCGGTCGATGCGCTTCAGCCGCGGGCACCGCAGGGCCTGGAGTGCGAAGTCCTCGGTCGCACCGGTGAGGACGCCGTCGCGGTCGGGCTCGAGCAGCTGTGGGGGCGCGGCCGTGAACGTCGCGATCCGGGTGAGTTCGGGGATGTCGACGTGCTTGCTCGTCAGGCCCCCGCGCAGGACGTTGTCGCTCGAGGCCATGATCTCGATGCCCGTCCCGCCGAGGTAGGCGTGGAGGATCCCCGATTCCATCGCGAGCGCCTCGCCCGGCTGGAGGTGGACGCGGCAGAGCATGAGCGCGACGAGGACACCGGGATCGTCCGGATAGTCGGTGACGAGCTCGACGAAGGTCTGCATCGGGTCGACGGCCGTGCCGAGCTGGGAGGCGTGCCCGCGCGGCGGGGTCGCGAAGTCCTGGCTCGCGATCTCCGCGACGAGCCCCGGCGCGCGGTCGTCGCCGAGGACGAGCTCGACCGTCCGCGCGAACGCCTTGGCATCGCTGAGCGCCTTGAGCGACGCGAGGATCTCGCCGAGGAGGTCGAGCGAGGACGCCGACAGCGACAGGGAGAGGAACCGCTCGAAGGTCGCCCGCACGGCCTTGCGCGAGCGGAAGCCCGTGAGGGCGTGGAACTCGGTGAGGGCGTAGATGAGCTCGGGCTTCGCCGAGGCGTCCTTGTAGTTGCGGTCGGGAGCGTCGAGATCCGGCCCCGTCTCCTCCTCCCGGGCGAAACCGGCAGCGGCCTGCTCCGGGGTGGGGTGGACCTGGATCGACAGCGCCTTCTCCGCGGAGAGGACCTTGAGCAGGAAGGGCAGGCAGGGCCCGAAGACCTCGAGCGACTCGCGTCCGAGAAGTCCCTCGGGATCACCGGCGATGTATTCGATGAGGTTGGGCCCGAGGTCGAGTCGCCCGGAGGTGCGGACATCGACGGACGAGGACGAGCCGACGTGTCCGTAGCCGACCGCCCCGTGCGTGCCCTGGGCGGCGGAGAGTTCGAGTCGTGAGGGGCTGAGCGGGTGCGCTCCCAGCCAGAGTTCGGCGCACGGTGTGCCGTCCGGGACAGTGCCGAGGATCGCGGGAATCGCGTCCGGGGTGCCCCAGTCGAAGTTCTTCACGGTGTTGTGCAGCCGACGCACTGGCATCACCTCTCCTGCGAATCGTCCGTGCGCTCTCGCGCATCCATCCCTCAACCGTAGCGTGTGCGCCTGCCGGAATACCGCGATGACGCCGTGACTTCACTTTCTGTTCAGGCCCGGTCACACAGTGTTCACCGCGCACACGCCAGCGGCCCCGAGACGC
>NZ_BAAAMB010000009.1:149699-177977 GCF_039528855.1 Brevibacterium sanguinis
TCCCCAGTGATCACTGCCTGACGATCAGCCGATGACCCGGATGACCTTGGCGCCGCGGCTGAGCATCCACTCGTAGCTGCGCTTCGTCGTGTTCGTCCGCGTCGAGCCCGCGTCGTACATCTGGCCCTTGGTCTCGGAGATGATTCCGATGTGACCGGGGATCCAGATGAGGTCGCCGGGCTTGGCGTCCTTGATCGAGATCTCCTTGCCGGCGTTGCGCTGCTGGCTCGTCGTGCGCGGCAGATCGATGCCCGCCTTGCCGTAGACGTACTGGGTGTAGCCCGAGCAGTCCCAGCCGTTCGGCGTGGTCCCGCCCCAGACGTACTTGGTCCCGACGTACTTCTTCGCCTGCTCGATGACCTTGTCCCGCTGCGCCTGGATCTGCTCCTCCTTCGAGGGCTTGTCCTCCTTGGGCGGCTCAGTGGGCTTCGGCTCCTCCTTCGGAGGCTCGGTCGGCTTGGGCTCTTCCTTCGGCGGATCCGAAGGGGTGGGCTCCTGCGTCGGCTCATCGGTCGAACCGCCGTTGTCGGAGCCGTTGTCATTGCCGTTCGCGTTTCCGTCGGCTGCAGCACCTTCCCCGGAGTCTGCACCCGAACCGCCATCGGCGGCGCTGTCCCCCGGCGGGGGCGAGTCGCCCGGCGCGTTCTCATCGACTGCGGTGCCCGAGATCGAGCCCCTGGCGGAGAACTCCGTCGTGCCGTAGCCCTCGGCCCACACGAGCTTCGCGCCCTCGAAGAGCTGCTCGGCACGGCCGTCCTTGATCACCGGGTTGGACTTCGGGTAGCCGAGGTGGCCGCGCTCGTAACCCTTGTCCTTCCAGTACTTGAGCAGGCTTCCGGTGGTGTAGGCCGCCCCGGTCTGGGGCGACCAGTGGAACGAGCCCTTCGAGAACGTCTGGTAGACGCCCCCGCCCTTGAGGCCGCCCTTCTCCGTGCTCACGGGCAGCCCCAGCTGGGTGATCGCCTCACCCTTGTACGCCGAGGCGATCGCCCCGGTGACGTGGTACGCGCCGGTCTTCTGCGACCAGTAGACAACGCCCTTCTCGTAGTTGCGGGCCTTGGCGCCGTCGACGCCCTTGACGTCGTACTCGCTGCCGGTGGCCTTGCCGAGGTTGTTGTCCGCAGCGTACTTCTCGATCGCGGTCTGCGGCGCCGGCTTCGGAGTCTCGGTCTTGTCGTCATCGCCGCTGTCCGAGGGCAGATCGCCGGACTTGAGGATGTTGTTGACGGTGTCGCGGACCTCGCCGAGCTTCGCGTAGAACGCATCGCCCGGGCAGTCGGTGCTGCCGAGGTCGCGGTGGCCGACGAGCGTCGACTTGCTCGCGGTCAGACCGTACATCGAGAACTTCCACGCGATCGCCGAGGCGACGGCGTCACGAGTGACCTTCGGCGGAGCCGAGCTGTTGTACGTGCCGAGCACCGAGATGCCGAAGGTGCCGGTGTTGTGACCGGAGGTGTGAGCGCCGACCACGGCCTTCGAGATGTCACCGTCACGGGCCTGCCACAGGCGGCCGTACTTGTCGGCGACGACGTTGTATCCGATGTCGGACCATCCGCGTCCCTGCTGGTGGAAGGTCTGGATGCCGCGGATGATGCCGGGAACGTCCTCAGCCGAGTAGCTGTTCGATCCCGAGGTGTGGTGGACGACGGCCTGCTTGATGCTGCTCGCGTAGCTGGGGCTGCCCTTGTACGACTTCGCTCCCCACGACTTCCGCGAGGCGATGTCGGGCTTGGGCACCTTGGCCGACTTCGCGACGGTGTTGACCTGCGCGTCACCGGGCACGTAGTTCTGCGTCGTCACCGTGGCCGCACCGGTCGCCGACACCGTCGTGGCATCGGTCGCGCCGGTGTCGGTGGTCCCGGTTTCGTCGACGGCGGGTGCGGTCGAACCGGACTCGTCGGTCGAGGCGGCCGGATCGATCTGGACGGGCGCGTTGTCCGCGACCGCCTGCGCGTCGGCTTCGGAGAACTTGGGGTCGACGAGGACGAGTTCGGCATCCGTGGGCGCCTTGTCGCCGAGGATGCGCAGCTGCACGCCGCTGGCCTCGTTGACGGTGAACGGCTCGGAGCCCTCGTTCTTCGCTTCCTCCTGCTTGTCCTCGTCGAGATCCTGCCAGGATCCCCACCCGGAGTCGCTCTTGACGCGCACCTGGATGCGGATCGTGCTCGGCGCATCGGCGAAGGTGACGCCGACGAGGCTCGGGTTCTTCGTGGGCACGTCGAGGACGTCGGAGATGAGCGCGATGTTGACGCCGTCCTCGGTCTTCTGACGCACCGTGCCGGAGATGTCCTCGTCGTCCTGCGCGTCGTCGGTGGGGGTCGAGCCCTCGGTGGGCTCCTGGGCGGCTTCTCCGCCGTCACCTGCGTCGCCGGACTCGGCGGGGGCGGTGCCCTCGGCCGGTGCGGGAGTCTGCGACCCCTCCGGGGAGGTCAGGCCCGCCGAGGTGGGGGCGACGGTCGCAGCGACCGGCTGAGCGCTCACGTTGACCGTCTCAGGCACCTGCGCGGCGGCCAGCGCCGACTGGGACTTGAAGATGTCGGGAAGGTTGGTCGCGCTCTGGTTGGAGACGCTCGCCTCGGCGCTGCTCGAATCGCGCGCGCCGGGGACGTCGAGTCCGTCTTCGCTCACATTGAGCGCTTCTTGGGTCACTTCCGGTTCGACGGTGGCAGCAAAGGCGTCCGTCGCCGTGACCGCTAAGGTGCCGACGAGTGCGACAGAGGCGCAGCCCGCGACTGTGGGCAGTATGTATTTCATCGTTACAGCCTTTTCGAGGAAGTCAGGGAAGTTCAGGCCCGGGAGTCCACTTCACCGTCGGCATACGGTGGGCGACCCCAACATCTCAAAATTGTTACACATTTCCGGCGTGTCAGAGTGGAAAAATAACGAATGAAGATAATTACACCGGTGTGGTTCCCAGTGTTGGCAGGCGACACACCGTGCGAAAGTTTTTTCGCCGGGACGTTCTCCGGTCGTCATCGACCGGGTCGCCGGAGCGTCACGGGACGTAGCAGATCGCCCGTGCGTCGGCCTCTTCGCCCTCGTCAGGAGTGGTGTCACCGGCCCCGGAGGCCGTCACCGAGGCACCGGTGCCGATGCCCGCGGACACGCCCGCCCCGACGCCTGCCGGCATCGCGAGCGCCTCGGTCTGCTTCTCAGCGTCCTTGGAGGCGGCATCGATCTTCTCGGCAACCAGGCGGCGGGCTTCGGCGAAGTCCGGTTGTGATGGTGTCACGCGCGGCGGAGTGAGGTCAAGCGACTCGATCTTCTGGCTCTTGACCTTGAGCGCGAGATCGACGAACGAGTCGACCTGTGAGGACGGGATGTCCGTCGACAGGGCTCCGGGGGTCGCCTTCGCGATGTCCTGGTAGCGGGTGAGCACCGTGGCCGGGTCGAGCTGCTTGACCATCGCCTCCTGGACGCACCGCTGCCGGATCATCCGCTCGTAGTCGCTCGAGAACTCACGGGAACGGGCGTACCAGAGGGCGTTGAAGCCGTCGAGCTTCTGCTCCCCGGGCTCGATCCACCCCTTGACCGGCCCGTGCTTGCCCGTCGTCGGGTCGACCTTCGAGGAGATCGGGACGCGTTTGCCCGAGACGATGGTGATCCCGCCGAGGGAGTCGATGAGGTTCTCGAAGCCCTTGAGGTTGATCATCGCGTAGTACTGGACCTCAAGGCCGGTGACGGCGGACACGGCGTCCATCGTCGCCTGCTCGCCGGCCCGCTCCGGGTCCTCGAACCGGTCCTTGTACTTCTCACCCTGCTGGAACACGGCGTTGAGCAGGCATTCGCTGCCGCAGTTGAAGCCCTGCGGGTAGACCGAGGCCAGGGGTGAGCCCTCGGCGAAGGGAACGTTCTGCATGTTGCGCGGCAGGCCGATGATGACGGTCTTGCCGGTCTCCGCATCGATCGAGACAAGAGACAGCGAGTCGGGTCGGATGCCGGTCCTGCCCTTGCCGGCGTCCGAGCCGAGGAGCAGGATGTTGTAGCGCCCGTCGACGGGCTTCGCGACCTTCCCGGAGGCGAAGAGGTCGCTGACGAGTCCGCGCTGGCTGTTGAGCATGTTCGTGCCCCACGCCAGCGGCCCGACGACGATGAGGACGAGGGCGCAGAAGGCGGCGAGGAAGCGCGGACGGGCCTTCTTCGACAGCGTCACCAGCCGGATGCGGCGAATCGTGTCGACGAGGCAGACGAACCAGTTGAGCCCGACGATGGGCACCCAGAGCGTGAGGAATGTGAGGATGATCGGGTTCGTCCCGATCGTGAACGCGAACGTGCGGTTGATGAGGATCGCGATGACGGCGACGATGAAGAGCAGCCAGCTGAGCGCGGTGATCGACAGCGAGATCCGCGCCCAGCGCCGGCTGCGGAAGAGCAGCTGGACACCGCCGGGCAGGAGGATGGTGACGAGAAGCAGCAACCACGCACGGACGTCCCTCGTCGGCTGCGAGGCGTACGACGGGAAGTGAATGGGGTCGATGTATCTCGTTTCGGCCACTGCCTCACCTTCGTCTCACGCGCTTCTCGCAGCAGCCGTTCGCGGCCGCGCCAGTGACCACTCTGCCAAAGCTTCGTCAGAGTCCACTGTGTTCATCCATTGTGTCGCGTGGATGCCGTGGATTCCCGCACCTGGGATCTGCGCATGTCGCGGCGGCCGAGTGATACTCCTCACACGCTGGTGACAGCCCCCAGCGGGCACGCCGACGCCCGCCGCCGACACGTCGGGCCGACAGCGGGCGCACCGGGTCTCAGCCGAGCAGCTGGCGACCCATGACGAGGCGCTGGATCTGGTTCGTGCCCTCGTAGATCTGGGTGATCTTCGCGTCGCGCATCATCCGCTCGACGGGGTGGTCGACGACGTAGCCGGCCCCGCCGAGGAGCTGGACGGCGTCGGTCGTGATCTCCATCGCGGCATCGGAGGCGAACGCCTTCGCGGCGGCCCCGAAGTACGTGAGGTCGGCGTCGCCGCGCTCGCTCTTCGCCGCCGCGGTGTAGGTGAGCTGGCGTGCGGCCTCGAGCTTCATGCCCATGTCGGCGAGCATGAACTGGATGGCCTGGAAGTCGGCGATGCGCTTGCCGAACTGCTGGCGCTCCTTGACGTAGCCCAGCGCGTAGTCGAGGGCGCCCTGGGCGATGCCGATGGCCTGGGCGGCGATCGTCACGCGCGTGTGGTCGAGGGTGCGCAGCGCGATCTTCAGGCCCTCCCCCGGGGCGCCGACGATGCGGTCGCCGGGCAGTCGGACGTTGTCGAAGAGCAGCTCCCGGGTCGGGGAGCCTTTGATGCCGAGCTTGCGCTCCTTCTCACCGAACGTGAAGCCCTCGTCGGACTTCTCGACGACGAACGCGGAGATGTTGCGTCCGCGGGCTCCGTCGGGATCGGTCACGGCCATCACCGTGTAGTACTCGGAGACGCCGGCGTTGGTGATCCACGTCTTCACGCCGTTGAGGATCCAGTCGTCGCCGTCACGGGTCGCCCGCGTCTTCATCGAGGCGGTGTCGGAGCCGGCCTCGCGTTCGGAGAGCCCGTAGGAGAACCCGGCCTCGCCGCGGGCGACGGGGGTGAGGTACTTCTCCTTGATCGCATCGTCGCCGCCGAGCTGGACGGGCATGCTGCCGAGCTTGTTGACCGCGGGGATGAGCGAGGACGAGGCGCAGGCGCGCGCGACCTCTTCGATGATGATCGCGACCGCGAGCGCGTCGGCCCCGACTCCCCCGTACTGCTCGGGGATGTGCGCGGCGAAGAAGTCGGTCTCGACGAGCGCGTCGTGGGCTTCCTGCGGGTACCGGGACTCGGCGTCGACCTCGGCCGCGAAGGGGGCGATCCGCTTCTCGACGACGTCGCGCACCGCCGCGCGGATCTCTTCGTGCTCTTCACTGGGCTGGTAGAGGTCGAACATCGTGCTCCTTTGACTGATCGATCGTTCAGTCAATAATTATTGCCCGAGTGCCGCCCCTTTGTCGAGGGCGACCTGGCGGAGGGCGGCCCGGTAGTCGTCGAGTCGGCCGCGGAGAGCGACCGCCTCGGCGTCGGTGCCGGCTGCGAGGATCCGTGCGGCAAGCAGTCCTGCGTTCTTCGCTCCCCCGATCGAGACCGTCGCGACGGGCACGCCGCCGGGCATCTGGACGATCGAGAGGAGGGAGTCCATTCCGTCGAGGTGTTTCAGCGGCACGGGCACCCCGATGACCGGCAGGGACGTCATCGAGGCGATCATCCCCGGCAGGTGCGCCGCTCCCCCAGCCCCGGCGATGATGACGCGCAGTCCGCGCTCGGCAGCGGTCCGCGCCCACTCGACCATGTCCTCGGGCATGCGGTGGGCCGAGACCACCTCGGCGGTCGAGGCGATGCCGAGTTCGGTGAGCGCCTCGGCGGCGGCCCGCATCGTCGGCCAGTCCGAGTCGGAGCCCATGACGATCCCGACGGGGACGCTCGCCGAGGCGGCCGCCTCGTCGGTCTGCTGCGTGGAGGTGGTCATGTCAGTCCCTTTCCTCGGGTGAGGTCTGGCGGGGCGCGGTGTCCTCCGCGCCCTCCGGGGTGAGGTCGGCCGGGGTCGGCAGGCTCGGGTGCGGGTCGACGTCGACGCCGGCGATGAAGTCCGCGGCGTGCCGGGCCCGGGCGAGGACGAGCGCGCGATCGGCGCCGTACGCGTTGACGTGGCCGACCTTCCGCCCGGGGCTGACGTCCTTGCCGTAGAGGTGGACCTTGACATCGGGGTCGTGGGCCATGACGTGGAGGTAGGGGTGGTAGAGGTCCTCGTGGTCGGCGCCGAGGATGTTGACCATGACCGAGACCTCGTCGCGGGCCGCAGGGCTGCCGAGCGGCAGGTCGAGGACGGCGCGCAGGTGCTGTTCGAACTGGCTCGTCACCGAGCCGTCCTGCGTCCAGTGCCCGGTGTTGTGGGGGCGCATCGCGAATTCGTTGATGAGGAAGCCGTCCGGGGTCTCGAACATCTCCATCGCCATCACCCCGGTGACGTCGAGGGCACCGGCGACGGTGAGGACCGCCTCGGTGATCGCGGTCGCCTTCTGCCCGGGCAGCCCGGGGGCCGGGGCGATCGCCTCCTTGCACACGCCGTCCTGCTGCCACGTCTCGACGACCGGCCACACGGCGGTCTGGCCCATCGGGGACCGGCCGACCATGACGGCGAGCTCCCGGGTGAAGTCGACCTTCTCCTCGGCGAGGAGGACGGGGACCTCGGCGAGCCAATCGGTGACCTCGGCGAGGTCGGAGATGACGCGCACGCCCTTGCCGTCATAGCCCCCGCGCGGGGTCTTGAGGACGAAGGGCAGGCCCACCTCGGCGGCGAAGGCCTCGGCATCGGCGAGGCTGCCGATCTCCGCCCACCGGGGGTTGGGCAGGCCGAGGTCGTCCATCTTCCGGCGCATGAGGATCTTGTCCTGGGCGAAGATGAGCGCCCGCGGTCCCGGGCGGACGGTGTACCCGGCGGCGACGAGGGCCTCGAGGTGCTCCGGCGGGACGTGCTCGTGGTCGAAGGTGATGACGTCGACGGTCTCGGCGAAGGACTTGAGCGTCGCGAAGTCGGTGTAGTCGCCGACCGTGACGTCGTGGATGACCTGCGCGGCGGGGGCGTCAGCGGACTCGGAGAGGACGGCGAATCTCACGCCGAGGGCTTCGGCGGCGGGGGCGAGCATGCGGGCGAGCTGACCGCCGCCGATGACGCCGATGGTAGGAAAAGTCACGCCTGCCATCCTATCGCGGGGCCGCTCCGAACGGTGCGTGAGGGCAGTCCTCCGGCTCCGGTCGGCTCCCCTGTCCGCAGAGAACGTCTCTGTCTGCAGGGAGCTCTGTTGTCCGCAGGGAACACCGATCCGGCTGTCGTAGGATGACCTCGGGTCGGCGACCACGAGTCAGGGACCCCGATCCACGAGACCGCGATCCACGAGATGAGGAGGGGCATGGGACGCACCCGGTCCGAGCTCTCCCGTCTGGCGAAGTTCACCGCCGTCGGGACGATCGCGTTCCTCGTCGACCTCGGCGTCTTCAACCTCATCCTCTTCACCACCGACATCGGCCCGCTCATCCCCAAGGTCGTGTCCGTGGCGGCGGCGACGACGGTGAGCTGGCTCGGCTCCCGGCACTGGACGTTCCGCGACGGCCGCACGAGCCGGCCCTGGCGCGAGGCGATCGGCTTCTTCCTCGTCAATCTCGCCGGGCTCGGCATCGCCGGCCTCTGCCTCATCGTCAGCCATTACGTCATGGGCTGGACCTCGCCGCTGGCCGACAACATCTCCGCCAACGTCGTCGGCGTGCTGCTCGGCAACATCTTCCGCTACATCATGTACAGCCGTGTGCTCTACCGCGTCCCCGGCACCGCCTCGCTGAGGCGGGCCATCGTCCCGACCGACGACAACGACGCGATCGACGACGACGACGCGACCGACGTCAACGCCGCGACCAACGACGGCGAGAGCGCCGGCGCCACCGTCCGCCGGGTCCCGCGGACAGGCGTCAGACGACGAGGAGCGGAATCTCGAGTTCGCGTGCCGTAGTCGCCCCGTGATGGCCGATGAGCGCGAGCGCCGAGGCTGACTCCGTCTCCGAATCGACGACGGCGAAGCCGTCGGTGCAGATGACGACGACGTCCCCGATGCGCCCGATGACCCGGGGATCGACGGGACCGAAGTAGTCGCGGCGCACCGCTTCGGCCTGCGGCAGCACGAGGGCCCGGTCCCCCAGCGTCTCCGTCCACGCCGCCGCGACATCGCCGGCGGCACCGGGCTGCGCGTAGAGGTGAAGGGCCCGCGGCTCCCCGCCGAGGTGGCGCAGACCGGCCTTGAGCTCGGGAGCGTCGACGAGGTCGAGGCGCGTGTCGTGGTCGATGTCGACCATCCCGTGGTCGGCGGTGACGATCATCGCGGCATCGTGCGGCAGGTCCTGGGCGAGCCGGGACAGGGCGAGGTCGATGCGTTCGAGCTCCTCGGTCCACTGCGCCGAGTTCGAGCCGTGGACGTGCCCGGTCTTGTCGAGGCCGCCCCAGTAGAGGTAGACGAGCCGGGTGCCCGGAGCCCGCACCTCGGCGAGGGCCTGCGCACACCGCTCCTCGAGCGTCTTCGACGCCCGGAACCGGCCCCCGCGCAGGGAAGCGCGGTTGAGCCCGCGTCCGGCGAACTTCGCCTCACCGAGGCTGACGACGTCGACGTCGGCGGTCTCGAGGCGTTCGAAGAGCGTGGCATCGGGCACCCAGGTCACGGGATCGACGTCGAGATCCCAGGTCAGCTGGTTGAACACCGCGTCCTTCGCGGGATCGAGCAGCCGGTAGCCGACGACGCCGTGGGCCCCTGGCAGCCGCCCGGTGGCGAACGAGGACAGGGAGTTCGCCGTCGTCGACGGGAATCCCGTCGACACGGTCCGCCGCTGGCCGGCCAGGGACCGGAAGAAGGGGGTGTAGCCGCTGTCGCGGGACAGCAGCTGCTCACCGAGGCCGTCGATGAGGACGACGATCGCGGTGCGCACCTCGCGGTCGAACCCGAGGCGCTGCGCGCGCAGGGCCGCGGTGTCATCGAGCACGCCGCCGGCACCGAGGCTGAGCGCCGCGGCCGGGACGACATCGGAGAGGAGGGGATTGCCGTAGTCGGGAGGAGCGAGCAGGCTCGCGGTGGGGGCCTGGTCCGAGGGGAGGTCGGCCATCAGCGCCGCGACCGGAGGCGGGCGTGGAAGACGGCGGCGCGCAGGCGGTCGGCGAAGTCGGCGATGCGGTCGACGGCGGCCTGGCCTTCGGCTTCGGCGGAGACGCGGAGGAGGACATCCTCGGCGAAGATCGATCCCCCGTACCCGTGGTCGCCCATGCAGTCCGGGTCACCGCAGGTCTCGGGGAACGCCTCGATGCGCCGGGCAGCGCCCCACGACAGCGTCAGCGAGACCTCGACCGGGGCATCGCCCGGCGCATACGAGGCGGGGTCGGCGAAGGTGCGCCCGACCATGACGGTGCCGAGGCGCTCGAGTTCGATGTCCTCGCTGCTCGTCACCGCCCGCGCCTTGCCGCCGGGGGCGACGGCGGGATCATCGTCGACGTGGGCGAGGAGGAGTCGGGTCTCGGTGAGGACGAACGCCGTGACGTGCCGGTGGATCGATTCGATGTCGACGTGGGTGTCGATGTGGACGAAGTGGCTGAGCACCGGTTCGTCGTAGAGGGAGTCGGCGAGGATCCCCTCGGTGAGCTGCGGGTAGTAGCCGGCCGATTGGAGATCGCGGACGAGGACGTCGGGTAGAGACATGCCCTCCATTGTGCCGTACTCGCACACCCGATCCCAGCCGCGAACGCACCGGTCGGGCACCTATGCTTGGGGTATGGAAGACTATCCTGCCGCGTGGGAGGCCGACGTCGTTCTGCGCGACGGCGGCACCGCGCACCTGCGTCCGATCGTTCCCGACGACGCCGAGGCGCTGTCTCGGATGCACGAGGCGCAGTCGCCGGAGTCGATCTACCTCCGCTTCTTCGCGCCACTGCCCAAGCTGCCCAAACGCGATCTCGACCGCTTCGTCAACGTCGACCACCACGACCGGGTGGCGCTCGTCATGACGATCGGCGACGACATCATCGGGGTCGGCCGCTTCGACAAGATCTCCCCGGGCACCGCGGAGGTCGCGTTCAACATCGCCGACGCCCACCAGGGCCGCGGGATCGGCTCGATCCTCCTCGAGCACCTCGCCGCGGCCGCGCGCGAATCGGGCCTGCGCAAATTCACCGCCGAGGTGCTCCCCCAGAACCGCTCGATGCTCCAGGTCTTCCAGGCCGCCGGCTACGAGGTCAGCCGCGGCTTCGACGACGGGGTCGTGGCCGTGAGCTTCGACATCGACCCCACCGCGCGCTCGCTCGAGGTCCAGGCCACCCGCGAGCACCGCGCGGAGGCCAAGAGCGTGCGCACCGTCCTCCATCCCGCCTCGGTGGTCGTCATCGGCGCCAGCCGCAAGCGCAACTCCACGGGCAACCTCCTCATCCGCAACATCGTCTCCGCCGACTTCAAGGGCGAGCTGTGGGTCGTCCACCCCGAGGCCGACCAGGTCGCCGGGGTCCCGGCGTACCCGAGCCTCGGCGAGCTGCCGGGCACCGCTGACCTCGCCGTCATCGCCGTGCCCGCGGAATCCGTCACCGAGGTGGTCCAGGAGTGCGCCGCCCACGGCGCCAAGGGCGTGCTCGTCATCTCCTCGGGCTTCGCCGAGACCGGCCGCGCCGGTGCCGAACTCCAGCGCCAGGTCGTCGCGACCTCGCGGGCGTACGGCATGCGGCTCATCGGGCCGAACTCCTTCGGCATCGTCAACGAGGCCGAGGACGTCTCCCTCAACGCCTCACTCGCCCCGTTCCTCCCCGAACCGGGCACCCTCGGCCTCTTCAGCCAGTCCGGGGCCCTCGGCACGGCTCTGCTCGCGGCGGCGAAGACACGGGGCCTGGGCATCTCGACGTTCGTCTCCGCCGGCAACCGCGCCGACATGTCCGGCAACGACGTCCTCCAGTACTGGGAGGAGGATCCGGCGACGAAGACCGTCGGCCTCTACCTCGAATCGATCGGCAACCCGCGCAAGTTCTCCCGCATCGCCCGGCGCGTCTCCCGCGTCAAACCCGTCATCGTCGTCAAGTCCGATGTCACCGGCCGCGAGCTGCCGCCCGGCCACGTCGTGCGCACGTCCTCGCTCGCCCCGCACACCCTCGACCAGGTGCTCGGCCAGGCCGGGGTGATCAGGGCCGACACCGTCCACCAGCTCTTCGATCTCGCACAGGTGTTCTCGACCCAGCCGCTGCCGGCGGGGCGGCGGGTCGGCGTCATCGGGAACTCCGCGGCCCTGTCGACCCTCATCGTCCAGCGGGCCCGGGCCGAGGGGCTGAGCGTCGAGTCCGCGACCGTCTCCCTCCACCCCGAGGTCGATGCCGAGACCTTCGGCGAGAAGCTCGCCGCGATGTACGACCGGGACGACATCGATTCCGTCATCGTCAACTTCACGCCCTCGGCCGGAGCCGAGGAGAGCGAGATCGCCGCGGTGCTCGCCGAGACCGCCGCCCGGTCGTCGAAGACGACGGTGGCCTGCTTCCTCGGCATCCTCGGCGTCCAGGACGAGCTCACGAGCTTCCTCACCGACTCCGACGGCAAGCGCGTGACCCACACCGTGCCGAGCTATGTCGGCCCCGAGGACGCCGTGTGGGCGCTCGCGCGGGCGACGGACTACGCCCGGTGGCGCTCGGCCGATCACGGCAACTTCCTCGAGATCGAGGACCTCGACGACAAGGGCGTGCGCGACATCGTCGACGCCGCGCTCACCGATGCGCGGCCCGGCTGCCCCGTCGTCCTCGAGCGCGACCAGGCCAGGGCGCTGCTCGACTGCTACGGGATCGAGACGATGCCCTACATCACGGCCGCCTCGGTGGACGAGGGGCTCGCGGCGGCCGAGACGCTCGGCTACCCGGTCGCGCTCAAGGCGGTGACGAAGGCCCTGCGCCACCGCATGGAACTCGGCGGGGTGCGGCTCAACATCGACACCCCCGACGAACTCGTCGAGGACTTCACCGCCCTCCAGACCCTCATCGAATCGCTCGGCACCGACGAGGAGCCCCTCGTCGACGTCCAGGCGATGGCCCCGCCCGGGGTGCCGTGCGTGATCCGCGCCGGCGAGGACCGCCTGCTCGGGCCGATGCTCTCGTTCTCGCTGGCCGGGGACACGACCGAGCTCCTCGGCGATGTCGAGCACCGCGTCTCCCCGCTCACCGACAAGGACGCGGGAGAGATGATCCGCGCGATCAAATCCTCGCCGAGGCTGTTCGGCTACCGGGGTCTGCCCCCGGTCAACATCGATCCGCTCATCGACGTCCTCGAGCGCCTCTCCGTCCTCGTCGAGCGCCATCCGCAGATCCTCGACGTCGAGATGCACCCGATCGTCGCGACGGAGACCGACAGCTACATCCTCAGCGTGCGGATTTCGCTGCTGGCGGACGCGACGCGGATCGATACGACAAGGCGCCTGCTCAGCTGACCTTGCCGAGACGGACCTTTAACGGGACAGAACGCGTCGGACCTGCGAATTCGACCCGATAAGTGGGAACCGACTGGCAGTTTGGCGCGTCTTATACCAATTCCGGCACCGAACCTGTAGTGTCTGATTCCGTTCCTCCATGAATAGTTATCGTTTTGTGCCATTCAACGAGAAGGTGAAAACGTGACATGGCAGTGAGCAGTGTTCGTCCTTCACCGTCAGCAGGCACCCTTGATCGGGAACAGCCGCATGAGAGCGAGGCTGAGAGTATTGATTTCGCGTAAAGATGTCGTCACGGATTCCGCGATCGCCGTCGTCGCCGAACAGGGAGTCCGCGGACTCACCCATCGGGCCGTCGACGCGATGGCGGAGCTGCCGGTCGGTTCGACGTCCAACGTCTACCGCACCCGCGACGCCCTCATCACCGGGATCATGGAGAGGATCGGCGAACTCAACGCCCGTCGCCTCGAGCGACTCCTCGACACTGCAGGAAACGACGAGACCACCCAGCTCGATGCCGCGGTCAGCCTGTGCATGGAGCTGCTGACCACCGACCGCAGCCGCTTTTACACCTCGGTGATGCTCGGCCTCGATCCCGCGCTGCCGACCGAGGCCGTCGCCGCGAAGCAGGCGAACATGGACCAGGTCGACGCCTTCGTCGCCCAGCTCAGCGGCGTCGAGCCCGAGCTCGCGAAGCGGATCTCGAGTTCGGTGCTCGGCATGATGATTACCGAGCTGATCTCGGGCACCGCGAGCCGGGAGCGCGTCGAGAAGTTCATCAGCGAACTCGACAAGTGGCTGCGCGCCGAATTCGCCTCCGCCTGAGCTGAGGTCCGCCCCTCTGCCCTCGCCGCACCCGGGTCCGCCCGTCCGGCCGGCCTGTCATGGGCGGAATCCGACACGAACCGGCGGAGATGAGCCGGTGAACCCCGCGCGAACGCTAGAATCGACGGGTGCCGTCAGCGCTCGGCGGCGCAGCAGTGGTCCACGTGTCGAAGGAGTTCCATGACCGAAGGCAGAGTCATCGATGTCGACGTCTCGGCGGAGATGGAGAGTTCGTACCTCGAGTACGCCTACTCGGTCATCTACTCACGCGCACTGCCCGACGCCCGCGACGGACTCAAACCCGTGCAGCGGCGCATCGTCTACCAGATGGGCGACATGGGGCTGCGCCCCGACCGCGGCCATGTGAAGTCCTCGCGCATCGTCGGCGATGTCATGGGCAAGCTCCATCCCCACGGTGACACCGCGATCTACGACGCCCTCGTTCGGCTCAGCCAGGACTTCATCATGCGCGTCCCGCTCGTCGACGGTCACGGCAACTTCGGCACCCTCGACGACGGTCCCGCGGCCCCCCGCTACACCGAGGCGAGGCTGACGACGGCGTCGATGCAGATGATCGCCGGCCTCGACGAAGAGGTCGTCGACTTCGTCCCCAACTACGACAACACGCTCACCCAGCCCGAAGTCCTGCCGAGCGCGTTCCCCAACCTCCTCATCAACGGCGCCTCGGGCATCGCGGTGGGCATGGCGACGAACATGGCTCCGCACAATCCCGGCGAGGTCATCGCCGCGTGCTGCCACCTCATTCGCAACCCCGAGGCCGATCTCGCCGAGCTCATGCGCTTCATCCCGGGTCCCGATCTGCCCACGGGCGGGCGGATCATCGGACTCGACGGCGTCCGGGAGGCGTACGAGACGGGGCGCGGGACGTTCCGCACCCGTGCGACGGTCTCGATCGAGAACATCAACGCCCGGCGCAAGGGCATCGTCGTCACCGAGCTGCCCTATCTCGTCGGCCCGGAGAAGGTCGTCGCGAAGGTCAAGGACGCGGTCGGAGCGAAGAAGCTCACGGGAATCGCCTCGATCGACGACTACTCGGACCGGAAGAACGGTCTGCGGCTGGTCATCGGGATCAAGAACGGGTTCAACCCCGAGGCGGTGCTCGCCGAGCTCTACCGGCAGACGCCGCTCGAGGAGTCCTTCGGCATCAACAACGTGTGCCTCGTCGAGGGCCAGCCGCGCACCCTCGGGCTGCGCGACCTCCTCACCGTCTACCTCTCCCACCGCATCGACGTCGTGCGTCGGCGCACGGTGTTCCAGCTGCGCAAGGCCAAGGACCGCCTCCACCTCGTCGAGGGTCTGCTCATCGCGATCCTCGACATCGACGAGGTCATCCAGCTCATCCGCTCATCCGATGACGCCGCGACCGCGCGGACCCGGCTGATGGACGTCTTCGATCTCTCGGAGCTCCAGGCCACGTACATCCTCGACCTGCAGCTGCGGCGCCTGACGAAGTTCTCGCGCCTCGAGCTCGAGGCCGAACGCGATGAGCTCAAGAACCGCATCGAGTACCTCGAGGGTCTGCTCGCCGATGAGGCGAAGCTGCGTGAGCTCGTCGCCACCGAACTCGATGCCACCGCTGAGATCATCGGCACCCCGCGCCGGACCGTGCTCATCGAGGGGGCGATGAAGGAGCTCACGGCCAAGGGCAAGAAGGCGCCGGAGAACCTCAAGATCGCCGACGCCCCGACCCGGGTCCTCCTCTCGACCTCGGGTCGCATCGCGCGGACCTCCGATGCCGCGGTGCTCGCCCGGTCGGGCAAGCGGGCCAGCCACGATGCGCTCGTCTCGGAGATCGTGACGACGACGCAGGGCCGGATCGGTGCGGTAACCTCGACCGGTCGGCTCCACATGGTCGATGTCGTCGACCTTCCGGCGCTGCCGCCAGGGGCGGCGCGACCCAATGTCGCCGGCGGGGTGAAGATCGCCGAGTACATGGCGCTGGAGAAGGCCGAGAAGGTCATCGGGCTCATCGACCTCGACCGCGAGTTCCTCCTCGGCACCGCCGAGGGCGTCGTCAAGCGGGTGTCGGTGGCCGGACGGCCGAACAAGTCCGATTGGGATGCGATCGCCCTCAAGGGCAAGGACGCCGTCATCGGCATCGCCCAGCCGCGCGACATCGATGCGTCGCGGGCCGTGTTCGTCACCTCGAACGCCCAGCTGCTCGCCTTCGACGCCTCGGGGCTGCGGGCGCAGGGCTGGAACGCCTCCGGCGTCGCCGGCATCAAACTCGCCGCCGAGGCGACGGCGATCTTCTTCGGCGCCGTCCCCGCCGAGCCCGATGAGGAGATGGCGCTGTCGGTCGTGACGATCGCCAGCGGCGAGAACTTCTACGGTGCCCCGTCGTCGTCGATCAAGGTCAGCGAGTTCGTCGAGTTCCCGACGAAGGGTCGGGCGACCGCCGGTGTGCGGGCCCACAAGTTCCTCAAGGGCGAGACCGAACTCTCGCTTGCGTGGGTCGGCGACTCGCCGCAGGCGGCGGCCTCCGCCGGCGGTGCGCGGACGCTGCCGACCGAGATGTCGAGGCGCGACGGCTCGGGCTCCCCGCTCGAGTCGAAGATCGATGTCATCGGCACGCTCCCCCGCCTCGGCGGTCCGGATGATGTCGCTTCCGCAGGTGGCGGGGATGCCGGCGTCGGTGATGCCGGTGCAGGTTCCGCTGACACCGCGGCGGATTCCGGAGCGGCACAGGCACCGGGCACGGGAGGCCTGGCGACGAGCTTCGACGGCTTCGACCTCGACCTCGACGACGCGCGGGAGGAGATCGCCCGCGCCCGCATCGACACCGACAACGGCGTCATCGTCTCCCACGACGAAGACGACGCTGACGACGATTCAGGCGACGACGGCGACTCCGCGCTCTTCTGAGTTCCAGGGCGCTCTGAGCGCTGATCACTACCCGCAGCGTCACGCACACCGCGCAGCTTCGCGAGAGGCACCCGGAGCTTCACGCACACCGTGCAGCTTCGCGAGAGGCACCCGCAGCTCGACACACTCCACGTGCACGGGTTGTTCATGGAGCTGCGCGTGCGGGGCGCGTGCGCCAATGGCGACGGCGCACGGCGGTAGTGAAAGCGCAACCACCGCGCGTGACGTGGACACCCGACCACCGCGCGTGACGTGGACACCCGAGCCCGGCGTGTGACGTGGACACCCGAGCGGGGCGCGTGACGTGGACACCTGAGCGCGGCGCGCTCTCAACTGCGGGCTCAAGCCTCGGAACTCAGGACCCGGAACTCAGCTCTCGTCGTCGAGGTCGAGCTTCATCCGTGCCGCGGTGCCGCGCAGCATCTGGCAGATGCCCGTCTCCCCGAGACCCTGCAAGGTGAGCGATCCGCGGGGTTCGAAGACGTAGGCGTCGGAGGTCGACAGCACGCGCGCGGTCTCCTCGTCGGTGAAGATCGTTCCGGGTTCGGCGACGGCCGTCAGCCGGGCGGCGAGGTTGACGCTCGATCCGAAGATGTCGCCGAGGCGGGAGAGCACCCTCCCCCACACGAACCCGACCCGCGCCTGGGGCAGATCGGCGGCCGCGGTCACGCGCTCCATGAGGGTCATCGCGATCTCGGCGCCGGCCATCGGGGTCTCGGCGGCGAAGAACACCTCGTCGCCGACGGTCTTGATGATCCGCCCGCCGCCGGTGGCGACGATGTTGTAGCAGATGCCCTGGAACTCCTGGACCATGTTCGCCAGCTGCCTCGGCTCGAGCTTCTGCGACAGCCGCGTGTACGAGACGAGGTCGATGAACCCGACCGCCCGCGCCAGCGGCATCGACGAGTCGTACCAGCCCTGCCGGTTGTCCATCGCGAGACCGTCGGACACGTTGACGTTGAGGCGGCCCATCACCTCGGCGAGGTTGCGCCGCCACGAGTAGACGAGCATCTTCTGCATCGGATCGATGAGATCCTCGATGACCTCGAGCGCCTCCCGCCGGGCCTCGGGCTCGCTCATGCCCTTCTCCTCGGTGAGGTACTCGACGAGCGTCTCCATCTGCCACACGACGAGGCGGTCCGTCGTCTGCCCGATCGCGCGCGCCAGCGACAGCGCCGTCTCCTGATCGATGAGCCCGTCGGCCACCGGCTTCGCCCACATCCGCAGCGCATGCGCATCGCTGACCGTGTACGCCTTGTCATGCTCATCGGTCTGCGACATCCCGAGCGCCCGCCACATCTTCCGCGCCGAGACCGTCGAGATGCCGCCGAGCTTCGCCGCTTCACGACGATCGAGCACGCGCTTCCCGTCGAGGAGGATCTCCTCGAGGCGTTCGGCGGCGCTGCGGGTCTCGTAGATCGGATCGTCGTCGGTGTCCTCGTCGACGATGCTCAGCGCCGAGGTGCGCGGATCCTCGTGCAGGCCACCGAAGAAGTCGGACGACTTCGGCTTCCCGGTCGGATGTGCGGTCGTGTTCGACTCGGAGGCGTCGTCGTCTTCGCCAGACTCCGCTGACCGGATGACCGGCATCACCGAGGTGGCCGGCAGTTCGGCATCGGCCGTGGCCTGGGGTGAGCGCCCGTGATCGTGGTCCTCTGCCGCGGCCCGGTGCGCGGGCTCGTCAGCGTCGGCGGCTTGTGCCGAAGCGTCCTGTGCCGTGACATGGAGTGAGGATACGTCGTCATCGTCGCCCGTAGCCGTGGCCCCGTGCGCGGGCTCGTCAGCGTCGCCATCGGTGTTCGGTGCCGTGGCACGTGGTGCGGAGTTGTCAGCGTCGGCAGCTGATGCCGGCGCGACCGGGGCCGGCGTCGAATCACCGATCGAGGTCGCCGGTGCGGAGTCAGCGGTCGTGGCCGCGGGGGTGACCGGTTCGGGGGCGGGTGTGACCGGTTCCGGCGCGACCTCAGGTTTCGGGGGCGCCGATGCGGCCGGGGTCGGGGATTCCGACGTCGGAGAGGCTTCGGTCGCCGATGACTGTGCGGCACTAGCTTCGACCGCTGCAGTGTCGGTTCCGGTCTGCCGGCTCGGATCGGTCGACACAGGAGTAGCTGCAGACGAGGCCGTCCCGGCAGCTGACGGCGCGTCAGCCGACAGTGTCTGTGTGCGATCCTCGCTCACGGTGTCGAGAGACGCGTCGCGTTCCGCAGACGGTGCGGCACTCGGTTCGCCCGCTGCAGGGTCGGTTCCGGTCGGCCGGCTCGGATCGGTCGACGCAGGAGGCGCGGTGCCGCGGCTGTCAGCAGCGCCCGTGTCCTGGCGACGAGACGGGTCAGCGGCGTGCGAGTCACCCTTGGGTCGGGTGCCGGATGCCTGCGCAGAACCATCCTCGGGTCGAGTGCCGGTGGCCTCAGGTCGGGTGCCGGTGGGTGGCACAGACCCGTCCGCGCGGCCGTCCCCGCGCACGTGCGCGCCGCTGCTCGCCCGCACCACGGGGCGCGACTCCGGGTCGCGTTCGACGATGCCGCCCGTCCGGTCCCGACGAGCCGAGCCGTCACCGGTCATCGCTGCGTCGTCCCACTGTCGGGCGGGGTCGCACTCGCCGCACTGTCCGAGGCACTCGCGGCCCCTGCGTCCGAACCGGCCCCGCCATCCGAACCATTCCCGCTCGCCGAACCGGCCCCCTCGGCCGGTGCGGCCGGGCGCAGATGGTGGACGTCGCCGGCGCTCACGGAGACCGCATCGTCGATGACGAGGTCACCCGTCGCGTCGAGGCCGGTGGCCTCGCCGACGAGGAAGCTGCCGTCGGGTCGTTCGACCTTGACCCGCGTGCCCAGCGTCACCATTCCCGCGCGCACTCTCGCGGCGAACGGACTGCGACCGAAGTCCTCTCCATACTCTGCCAACTCCCTCAGGCCGGGAACAAGTGTGCCGAGAATCGACAGTAGCAACCGTTCATGATCGATCTCTGAACCCGCGACGCCGAGCTCGATCGCCAGTGAGCTCGCGTCCTCCCGCGGCAGGTCCGCAGGCTCGAGGCGCGTGTTCGTCCCCATCCCGAGGACGATGCGCGGACCCTCCGGCGTCGTCTCGATGCGGGCGAGGATCCCGCACAGCTTCCTACCCTCGGCGGTGAGCACATCGTTGGGCCACTTGAGCACGGCGGGCACCCCCGCCTCGGCGATCGCCGCGCGCACCGCCTCTCCGGTGATGAGCGGAATCCAGCCCCACGTGCGCACGGGCGTCGTCGGGGCCAGGAGGATCGAGAACGTCAGCGAGCGGCGCGGCGGCACGGTCCACGTGCGCCCGAGTCGGCCGTGGCCCGCACTCTGGAAATCGGTGCCGAGGATCGTCAGCTCCGCCAGCTCCGCAGCGGGGGCGTCCCCGGCGAGGCCACGGACGACACCTGAGGAGGCGGTCGCCTCGGCGGGATGGTGGACCAGGGCCGCGAGCGCATCGTTCGTCGACGGGCACGACTCGTCCCAGATGACGAGCGGAAGGTCGATTCCGATGGCCTCCGCACGGGCGCGGAGCGATTCGACATCGACGAGGAAGGGCGCGTGTTGGCTGGTCACCAGACCACTCTAGATTCTTTTGGTGGGAGTGCACAATGAACTCGGCTCCCCTCGATAGGGTGGGAGCATGACGGAAACTCCACGCACCACCGCCGATCGCATCGACGCCTTCCTGACGCGTCGCGAGGCGGCCCACACCGGCAACGAGAAGTCGGTGGAGAACCAGCACAAGCGCGGCAAGCAGACGGCCAGGGAACGCATCGACCAGCTCCTCGACGAGGGCTCGTTCCAGGAGATCGACGAATTCGCCCGGCACCACAACACCCAGTTCGGGATGGAGAAGAACCGTCCCGACGGCGACGGCGTGGTGTGCGGTCTGGGCACGATCGACGGGAAGACCGTGGCCGTGTTCGCGCACGACTTCACCGTGCTCGGCGGGTCACTCGCCGAGGCGAACGGCCGGAAGATCGTCAAGGTCCAGAAGCTCGCGCTCAAGCTCGGCTGCCCGATCATCGGCATCAACGACTCCGGCGGCGCCCGCATCCAGGAGGGCGTGGGATCGATCGCGCTGTTCGCCGAGATCTTCCGCCTCAACGTCGCCTCCTCGGGCGTCATCCCCCAGATCTCGCTCATCATGGGACCCTCGGCCGGCGGTGCGGTCTACTCCCCCGCCCTCACCGATGTCACGATCATGGTCGACAAGACCAGCCACATGTACATCACCGGTCCCGACGTCATCAAGACCGTCACCGGTGAGGAGGTCGGCCACGAGGAGCTCGGCGGCGGGCGGACGAACAACACCGTCTCCGGCAACGCCCACTACCTCGCCAGCGACGAGGAGGACGCCCTCAACTACGTCCGCGACCTCCTCTCCTTCCTCCCGCAGAACAACCTCGACCCGGCCGACGCCGACGTCTTCGAGTCCGACCTCGAGCTCACGCCTGAGGACGAGGCGCTCGACACCCTCATGCCGGACTCGCCCTCGCAGCCCTACGACATCCTCGACGTCGTCACCACCGTGCTCGACGACGGCGAATTCCTCCAGGTCTCCGAGCTCTTCGCCCCGAACGTCGTCACCGGCTTCGGCCGTGTCGAAGGGGTGAGCGTCGGCGTCATCGCCAACCAGCCCATGCAGCTGGCCGGCACCCTCGACATCGACGCCTCGGAGAAGGCGGCCCGGTTCGTCCGCCTCTGCGACGCGTTCAACCTGCCGATCCTCACCTTCGTCGACGTGCCGGGATTCCTCCCGGGCACCGACCAGGAGCTCGGCGGCATCATCCGCCGCGGGGCCAAGCTCATCTACGCCTACGGCGAGGCGACGGTTCCGCTCATCACGCTCATCACCCGCAAGGCCTACGGCGGCGCGTACTGCGTCATGGGGTCGAAGCAGCTCGGCGCCGACATCAACCTCGCGTGGCCGTCGGCGCAGATCGCGGTCATGGGCGCCCAGGGCGCGGCGAACATCGTCTACCGCCGCAGGCTCAAGGCCGCCGAGGAAGCTGGTGAGGACGTCGACGCACTCCGCGCCGACCTCATCCAGGACTACGAGGACGCCCTGCTCAACCCGTACCTCGCGGCCGAGGAGGGCTACATCGACGCCGTCATCAAGCCGAGCGAGACCCGCAACCGGATCGTCCGCGCACTGCGTGCCCTGAAGAACAAGCACGTCGACGCGCCGGCGCGCAAGCACGGTAACATCCCCCTATGAGCACGGATGCGCAGTCAGATCCCCGGAGCGCCGAGGCGGTCGGAGCCGACCCGGCGGCGACGGCCCAGGCGGGCGCGTCTGCGAGCGTGCCCTCGATCGAGGATCGCGCGCAGGTGCGCGCCGACGACGGCCAGCCGGTGAGCGACGAGATGGCCAGTGCCGCCGCGGTGGCCGCTGTCGTCGCGATCCGCCAGGTCGCCCTCGCCTATGCCGCTCACCAGGCCGAAGCCCTCGCCGAGGTGGAGACGAAGAAGCACGACCGCGCGGGCTTCAACGCTCCGCGCCGCAACGTCCGCAGGCGTCTCCCGCAGACGTGGACGCAGCCACTCGGCCGCTGAGCGCTGCCGCCTGGCGCTGAGCGCTGTCGTCTGACGCCACTGAGCACTCGCTGATAACCGCCCTCTGCGCCGCACGATTGTTCGGCGCGGAGGGCGTCACTGTTCTGCGCGGAGGGCGTCGTCAGCCGTCGTCGAAGATCGTGCGCAGTTCGTCGAAGAGGTCGTGGATGATCGGCGCCGGATCGCCCTCGACGCGACGCAGACGCACGAAGGTCGCCTTGATTGCCATCATCGCGAGCGCCGCGAGCACCTCGGCCTTCGGTGAGACCGGCGGTCCGTCGTCGACCGTGCACCGGCCGACGGCACCCGGATTCTGCCCACAGCCCGACCCCTCGGCGGCACCGACCCTGTCGAGCCGTCGCTGGATCATCTCGCGGAAGAGGCGTTCGTTCTCGCCCATCCGCGACATCTGCGCCTGCATGAGCGCCGGCTCCTGCTTGAGGATCTGATGGTACTGGTGGCGCTCCTCCCGGTGACTGAGCCGAGTGCGCACGATGCCGGCGAGCAGCCGCTCGAGGTCCTCGAGCAGCCGGCCCGTCGGTCCCCCGGCTTCGAACACGGCGATCGCCGGTTCGTCCTCGTCGTCGAAGACCGTGTCGGCCCGCCCGAGGAGAGCCTCCTCCTTGCTCGCGAAGTAGTTGAAGAAGGTCCGCCGGGAGACCCCGCAGCGCTCGCAGATGTCCTCGATCGTGATGGTCGAGAACCCCTTCTCCAAGGTCAGTTCGATCGCGGCACGACGCAGTGCGCGCTGGCGTTCGCGCTTCTTCCGCTCGCGCAGGCCCTCCTTCGGGGCAGCGCCTTCCTGCGGAGTAGCTCCCTCCCGCGGGGACATCCCCTCCTTCGGGGCGACGGAGTCCTCTCCGGAGTCGACGTGCGCAGGGCTGTCGGTGATCGCCATATCCTCATTCTCCCACTTCGCGCGGCACACCCTCAGGCACCCGGCTCACACGGACACCGGGGTCTCACGCAGGACCCGGGTCCCACACTGCCGACCGGGTCTCACGCCGGCGCTTGCACACGCACCCGGGTCCGCGGGTCCGCGGTGGGGTCTAGTACCCGAGCTTCGCATTCGCAAGGACGGGCAGCGCCTCGGCGGCCTCATCGGCGAGTCCGAGGTCGAGGTCGACGATCTCGAGGGCCTCCTGGCCGCCGAGGGCGACGATGACGTGCCCGAACGGATCGGACACGAGACTGTGCCCGACTCCCGTCGGTCCTTTCGGGGGCACGGCCACGCCGCTGACCTGCGGATCGGCCTGTCCGACGGCGACGACGAACATGTTCGAGTCGACCGCCCGCGCCCGGGCCAGCAGCTCCCACTGCTCGACCTTCCCCGGCCCCGCACCCCACGATGCGGAGACGATGGCCAGCCGCGCGCCTCGGCGGCTGAGTTCGGCGAAGAGCTTGGGGAAGCGGATGTCGTAGCAGATGGCGATGCCGACGTCCTCTCCGCTCAGGGCGACGAGCGCCGGGTCCTCGCCTGCCTCGACGGTGTCGGACTCCTTGAACCCGAACGCGTCGTAGAGGTGGATCTTCGCGTACTCGGTGCGCGTCCCGTCCGGGGCGTAGACGGCGAGGAGGTTGACGACCTTGCCGGCGGAGACTGCGAACTCCCCGACGACGATCGCCGTGTCGGTGTCGGCGGCGAGCAGGGTGAGCGCCTCGCGCCACCCCTCGGATTCGCGTTCGGCGATCTCCCGCAGACCCGACCCGAACGCCGACATCGTCGCCTCGGGGAAGATGACGACCTCGGCACCGGCGGCAGCGGCCCGACCCGTGTAGTCGCGCACCTTCTCGAGGTTGCCGGCGACATCGGTGGTCGTGTTGATCTGGGCGAGTCCGAGCTTCATCCTCATCCTCCGTGGGCAGTCGGTGACGTGCTCTCAGGCTACTCGGATCACCCGCCGAGGTCACCCGACGAATTCGCGTCCCGGCCGGCCACCGCGTCCGCGACCGTGGACGACGAGGTAGACGAGCATCGAGACGACGACGAGACCGGCGCACAGCAGGAACATCCCGCTGCCCCCGGTGATCGGCATGAGCGCGCCGAGGATGATCGGACCGATCCCCGAGCCCGCGTCGAGGAGGAGGAAGAACGAGGCCGTGGCCACCGGGACCCGGGACATCGGCACGGACTTCACGGTGATCGTCTGCGCGCTCGGCATGAGGGAGCCGAAGCCGAAGCCGATGAGGATGCCGGCGATGACGATGCCCGCCGTCGTCGGCCACAGCGCGAGGAGGACGTTGCCGAGGGCGTTGAGGATGAGCACGGGGTAGATGACGACGTTGTCGCCGTAGGCGTCCTGGATCCGCCCGATGAAGAGGCGGGCGACGAGGGAGGCCGCGGCGTAGGCGATGAAGAAGAGGGACGCGGCGCCGGGCACGCCGTTGTCGGCGGCGTAGCCGGCGAGGAAGACGAGGGCCGCAGCGAACGCGACACCGGCGATGAGCATGATGAGCCCGATGCGCAGTCCGTCCCGATCGACCATCGTGCGCGGATGGAGATGCCATTTCGTGTCCCGCTGGGCCTGAGTGAGCTCCTGCTTCGGCAGGTCGAGGAAGAAGCAGAGGACGAGGGAGATGGCCGACATGACCGCCGAGGCGATGAAGAGGACGGTGAAGTCGAATTCGGCGGGCAGGAGCACGCCGAGGTAGGGCCCGAGCGCCGTCGACAGGGTCGTCGCGGTGCCGAAGTAGCCGGTGCCCTCGCCGCGCCGCGAGGCCGGGATGACCGACTGGATGGCCGTCATGATCGCCGTGTTCCCCGCCCCGAAGGCGATGCCGTGAATGAGGCGGATGACGATGAGGAGGGTGAGGGTGTCGGCGGCGATGTAGGCGAGGGAGGCGAGGACGAAGACGGCCATCGAGATGACGAGCAGGGTGCGGCGGCCGATGAAGTCGAGGTACTTGCCGGTGAGGATGCGGGCGACGACGGCGCCGACGATGAAGCTCGAGGAGGCGAAGCCGGCTGCGGCCTGACCGGCGGAGAAGCGCGCGACCGCGTATCCGGCCATCGAGGTCATGAGCAGGTAGAAGACCATGGACATCGTGAGATTGAGGCCGATGCCCACGATGAAGTCCTTGGTCCACAGCTGTGCTCTTGCCACGTTCTCTTCTCTCGCTTCACGGTTGTCCGGCGGTCGGGCTCAACCAGGGTATAGCTTCAGCGAATTCCCAGACGGCGCATTCCAGCCCGTGGCCGTGTGCCTCTCCTCATAGACTGTCGGCCCGGTCACGGGGTGTGTCCGGGCTCATATATGGTGAGGTCATGACTGAGAAGAGAACCCCGTCGGCCGTTGACGCCGTCGCCGAAGAGTACGTCGATCGCTCCCTCGCCCTCTCCCCCTCGCTCGCCCTCTACCTGGGGATCGATGGGGCGAAGGGCTTCGACGACTTCTCGCCCGCCGGCCTCGCCGCCCACCACGAGCTCACCGTCGAGACGCTGGTCAAGCTCGACGAGGTCGAGGCGAGCGCCGACCTCGATGACATCGATCGGGTGACGATCGACGCGATGCGCGACCGCCTCGGCGTCGACCGGGACCTCTACGACGCCGGCTTCCAGCATGCCAGCCTCAATGTCATCGCCTCCCCCGTCCAGGACATGCGCGACATCTTCGACCTCATGCCCACCGCTACCGTCGCCGACTGGGAGACCGTCGACGAGACGCTCGCGGCCATTCCCGCCTCGGTGGCCGGGTACGAGGAGTCGCTGGCCCTGGCCAAGGACCGCGGGCAGGTCGCCGCGCGCATCCAGATCGAGAAGGTCATCGACCAGGTGCAGGCGATCGCCGGGGACGAGTCCCCGTATCTCACCGTCATCGCCGGAGCCGACGACGTCGCCGAGGTGCCCCAGACCCTGCGCGATGACCTGGCATCCCACGCCGAGGCGGCCCGCACCGCATTCGCCGGACTCGCCGATTTCCTCGCCGCCGAGCTCCTCCCGGTCGCCCCGGAGAACGAGGCGGCCGGCCGGACCGCGTACGCCCTGCATTCGCGGGACTTCCTCGGCGCCGAGATCGACTTCGACGAGACGTATGCGTGGGGTCTGGCCGAGCTCGAGCGCATCGACGCCGAGCAGCGGCGCGTCGCCGAGCAGATCATGCCCGGCGTCGACCTCTTCGACGTCATGAAGGCGCTCGACAAGGACCCCGAGCGGATGCTCGTCGGCAAGGAGGCCCTGCGCGAGTGGATGCAGGGAGTCGCCGACGAGGCGATCGCCGAACTCGGGAAGACCCACTTCGACATCCCCGAACCCGTGCGCACGATCGAGTGCATGATCGCGCCCTCGTCGACCGGCGGGATCTACTACACGGGCCCGACCGACGACTTCTCGCGGCCGGGACGGATGTGGTGGTCGGTGCCCGAGGGGGTCACCGAGTTCGCGACGTGGCAGGAGAAGACGACCGTCTACCACGAGGGAGTGCCCGGTCATCACCTCCAGGTGGGGCAGGCGACGTACGTCTCCGACACCCTCAACCGCTGGCGCCGGCTCATGTGCTGGGTCTCCGGGCACGGCGAGGGCTGGGCGCTCTACGCGGAGAAGCTCATGGCCGACCTCGGCTACCTCGACGATCCGGCCGACTACCTCGGGATGCTCGACTCGCAGCGTCTGCGGGCGGCCCGCGTCGTCCTCGACATCGGCTTCCACCTCGGTCTCGAGGCCCCCGAGAGCCTCGGCGGGGGCACATGGGATCGGGAGAAGGCCTGGCAGTTCCTCACCGACAACGTCGCGATGGACCGCAGCTTCCTCGCGTTCGAACTCGACCGCTACCTCGGCTGGCCGGGGCAGGCGCCGAGCTACAAGATCGGCCAGCGCCTGTGGGAGCAGTTCCGCGACGAGGCGGCCGCCGAGGCGGGCGAGGACTTCGACCTCAAGGCCTTCCATTCGAAGGCGCTGGGTCTCGGATCCGTCGGCCTCGACACCCTCGGCCGGGCGATGCGGCGCTGAGGTCACGGCCCCGCCTGTCCGGCATCGGGTGCCCACCGTCCGCGCGACGGTGGGCACCCATGTCCGTGCCCCGCGAAGTGAGAGAATGAGCGCGTGAAGAACAACGACACCCCCCGGTCGGAGACCTTGCGGGTCACCGAGGTGCTGCGCGGGGAGATCATCGACGGTCAGCGGGCGCCCGGCAGCCGCCTCGTCGAACGCAACCTCGCCTCCGAGCTCGGGGTGAGCCGGGTCCCGATCCGGGAGGCGCTCAAGCAGCTCGCGTCCGAGGGGCTCGTGACGCACCGGCCGAACACGTGGGCGACGGTGCGCGAGTTCTCTCCCAGCGATGTCGCCGACCTCGCCGAGGTCCGGCAGGCCTTCGATCTCCTCTCCTTCGAACTCGCCGCTCAGCGTCACACCCGCGAGGGGCTGGAGCGGCTCGAGGCGACGATGACGGCCGGTCGCCGCCAGGCCGAGGCCGGAGACGCCGTGGGGGCGCACCGGTCCGCCGCGGACTTCCACGCCATCGTCACCGAGCTCTCAGGCAACCGGCTCCTCGTCGAGGTCGGAGAGCTCCTCGATTCGCGGATGCGGTGGCAGCTGAGCCAGCATGACGAGCTCGACGTCGTCGCCGCCGAGCATGCCGAGCTCTTCGATGCCATCGCCCACCGCGACCTCGAACGGGTGCGCGCGCTGGCCGCCCACCATCTCGACACGAGCCGGCAGCAGCACGACAAGCACCGCGAACGTCTCGCGCATGAACCGCGGGACCTCTCCGAACCCGGCGGGGCCGCGGATTCGGACTGACCGGGCCTCAGGAGGCCCGGGTGATCGGGTCGTGCCTCGTCACGGCCTGCGGGTCCGACGGGGACGCTCCCGCTGCCGCGGCGAAGGGCCAGCCGTCGAGGCGCTTCGGGCGGGCCGGGGCGTAGGTGCGCACCTTCGACGTCGTCAGCCCCAAGCCGACGAGCGCCTCGGCGAGCCTGACCGCGGCGGCCACACCGTCGACGACGGGCACCGCGCAGCGGTCGACGATCGTCTCGGTGAGGTCGGCCATCCCGCCGCAGCCGAGGACGATGACCTCGGCACGATCGGTCTCGACCGCC
>NZ_BAAAMB010000009.1:177995-206214 GCF_039528855.1 Brevibacterium sanguinis
GCGGCCGCCTCGGCGATCGCCGTCACCGCTCGATCGGGATGGGCCTCGAGGTCGAGCACGGGCATTCCCGACGCCCGCACGGACGTACAGTGCCGGTCGAGTCCGGCGAGCAGCAGGCGGTCCTCGATGAGGGGAACGGTGCGGTCGAGGGTGGTGACGACGGCGTACCGGCGCCCGAGCATCATCGCCAGCTGCGCCCCCGCCTCGGTGATGTCGACGACGGGGACGTCGAGGAGCTCCTGGAGGCCCTCCCGGCCGTGCTCGCCGTACCCGGCCTGGATGACGGCGTCGTAGTCCCCGGCGTAGCCGAGCACGGCATCCATGACGCCGAGCGCGGCGAGGTGGCTCTCGACGTTGCCTTCGCAGGATTCGGCGCCGAAGGTCGGGGTGAGACCGATGATCTCGGTGCCCGCCGAGGCGGCCTCGCTGGCCGCGCGGGCGATGCCGGCGGTCATCGCCGCAGTGGTGTTGACGTTGACGACGAGGATTCTCATAGCGATGTCCTTCGCAGGATCGGAGGGGTGTCGGGGTGCGTGTCGGGGTGCGTGTCCGGGTGAGCGTCTGAGCGGGCCTCAGTGGGCGGTGGGCACGGCGATCTCCTCGCCGTCGACCTCGCGGAACGTGAAGTCCCGGCGGGCGATGACGAAGTAGATGACCGCGGCGATCCCTGCGCCGAGGAACCAGGAGAACTGGGAGACGCCGGAGAACGCGGGGACCAGGGCGAGGACGAGCGAGAGGATCGCGGCGGGGATGAACGCCCCGATCGCCCGCCAGTTGACGCCGTGGTGGTAGAAGTACTCGCCGTCGTGGGCCTCGGTGTAGAGCTGCGGGACGTTGACCTTCGTCTTCCGCACGAGCCAGTAGTCGACCATGATGACGCCGAACAGGGGGCCGAGCAGCGCACCGAGGCCGCCGAGGAAGTAGACGATGACGACGGGTGAGTCGTAGAGGTTCCACGGGAGGATGACGAATCCGATGATCGCGGAGATGATCGCGGCCCGGCGGAAGTTGAGATGGCGCGGGAAGAGGTTCGTCAGGGCGTAGGTCGGGGCGACGAAGTTCGCCATGAGGTTGACGGCGATCGTGAGCACGAGCAGGGAGAGCGAGGCGGCGGCGAGCAGGACCGGATTGCCGATGGCCTGGACGATGTCGGCGGGCGAGCTGATGACCGTGCCGTCGATCGAGTACTGGGCGCCGGCGAGCGAGATGACGACGAGGCCGAAGACGAGCATGTTGATGGGGATGCCCCAGAAGTTGCCGACGACGATCGAGCCCTTCTTCTTCGCCGACCGGGTGAAATCGGAGAAGTTGAGGACGAAGGTGCCGTAGATCGCCACCCACAGTGCGCCTCCGCCGAGGATGTTCGTCCACATCTGCCACCCGGTGAGCGGGTCGTCGATCGACCACGCGATGCGGAAGTCGACGCGGACGAGCATCCAGATCGCCAGGGCGAGGAAGGTGACGAGGATGATCGGGCCGGCGATCGCCTCGTAGCGCCGGATCATCTCCATCCCGTAGCTGACGATGATGACCTGGACGATCCACAGCAGGGTGAAGGAGAACCAGCCGAGGCCGCTCAGTCCGAGGAACTCGACCTCAGTCCACGCCTGGAGGCCGGGGATGAGGGTGATGAGGAGGACGTTGAGGACGTTCGCGGCGAGATAGGTCTGGATCCCGAACCAGGCGATCGCGACGATCCCCCGCACCGAGGCGGCCAGCTGGGCCCCGTGGATGCCGAAGGCGATGCGGCACATCACCGGATAGGGCACGCCGGTCTTGTGGCCCATGAACCCGGAGAGGGTGAGGAGGACGAAGAGCAGAGCGGCACCGACGAGGAGGGCGACGAGGATCTGCCACGCGCCGAG
Source organism: Brevibacterium sanguinis (assembly GCF_039528855.1). NCBI lineage: Bacteria > Bacillati > Actinomycetota > Actinomycetes > Micrococcales > Brevibacteriaceae > Brevibacterium > Brevibacterium sanguinis. Next base: position 179,861 of record NZ_BAAAMB010000009.1, read on the forward strand.
GCCGAGGGCGAAGAGGCCGAGGGCGAACCCGTAGTTGCCGAGCGAGTGGACGTCGTTGGCCCAGAGCGAGAAGACGCTGTACGCCGTCCAGCTGCGGCCCTCCTTCCGACTCGGTGCGAGATCGGCGTTGTAGAAGCGCGGGCTGATCCGGTGCGCGGCGAGCTGTTCCGGGCTCGGTCCGAGCCGGTGCGGCATGGTGTTCGACTGCGGGTCGGGCACGGACTGGTCGGACGTCACGGTGTGGGCCATGGGAGTTCTCGAATCAGACGGGCGCGGCGCTGGAATACCAAAGTCGTTCTTCGCGGCGTCGCGGCGGTGAGAGCTGACCCCGCGAGCGTAACCTGGGTCACAGTGGTTACGCAATGGGGTCATCGCCGCCAGTCCAGCAGTGACAACGCCTGATGTGCGCGAGTCGGGCCGCCGGACCTGGGATGATGTCTGCAGATCGGTAGCTCACGGAAGTGGATCATTTGGCATACCATTTGACTGCATCGCAGTCGGTGGTCACGGCCGGCACCCGGGCCGCCCTTGACTTCGACTCGAACACGTGTTCGAATGCCGGTGTGAGATGGAATGACACGGAACCGACAGCCGGGCTCTTCGGAGTCACCGGGCTCATCCGCACCGTGCGCGCCCCGGAGTTCGCGGGGATGACGTTCCACGAGGTCCTCGCCAAGTCTGCGCTCAACCGTGTCCCGCAATCGAGTGCGATGCCGTTCGCGTGGACGATCAACCCGTATCGGGGCTGCTCCCACGCGTGCGTCTACTGCTTCGCCCGGAGCACCCACCGGTATCTCGACCTCGACTCCGGCGACGACTTCGACCGGCAGGTCATCGTCAAGGTCAACACCCCGGAGGTGCTCGCCGCGGAGGTCGCCAAGCCCCGCTGGTCACGCGACCTCGTCGCCCTCGGGACGAACACCGACCCCTATCAGCGGGCCGAGGGGCGCTACCGCCTCATGCCCGGAATCATCACCGCCCTCGCCGAACACGGCACCCCGCTGTCGATCCTCACGAAGGGCACCCTGCTGCGTCGCGACCTCCCGCTGCTCGCCGACGCCGCCCGCGACGTGCCCGTGGAGATCAGCATGTCGATCGCCGTGTACGACGACGAGCTCCAGCAGGCGATCGAACCCGGGACGCCGACGACCGCGGCGCGGCTGGCGACGGTGCGCGCGGCGGCCGAACTGGGCTTCCGGGTCACCGTGTTCATCATGCCGGTGCTGCCCAAGCTCACCGATTCGCGCGAGCATCTCGAAACGGCGCTCGCGGCGATCAGGGACGCCGGTGCGAGCAGGGTCGTCTACGGCGCCCTTCACCTGCGACCGGGTGCTCGCGAGTGGTTCTTCGCCTGGCTCGACCGCGAGCACCCCGAGCTCCTCCCCCGCTACCGGCGCATGTATGCGACTTCGGCCTATGCCTCGAAGGAGTACCGGACCTGGCTGGCGGCGCGGATCAACCCGCTCATCGACCGCTACGACCTGCGCGGGACCAGCGACGACGACTATCCCGCGACGAAGCGGTGGACCCGGCGCGGCTCCACCGGCGCCGGGCAGTCGTCACCGAGAGCCGCTGCCGAGTCCGCCCTGCCCGACCCGCAGGCGGCACTGTTCTGACGGCGCTGTTCTGACGCCGCTGCTGTGACGGCACTGTTCTGACGGCGTCGCCTCCCCATCGTCCGCGACGGTCGGGTCCTCCAGGTCGAGACAAACACCTCGGCGGGTCGCGCCTCCGGGTCGAATGTGACGACGGTCGCACCCGGCCCCGCGGCGGGAATAACCTCCATGGGCAGGTAGTTGAAAAGTGTATGAAAATTGAGATCTGGTCGGACATCGCCTGTCCGTGGTGCTACATCGGCAAACGTCGCTTCGAAACCGCGCTCGAGGGTTTCCCGCACAAGGATGACGTGGAGGTCGAGTGGCGCAGCTTCCAGCTCGATCCCACCCTTCCCGCCCATGTCGAGGAGTCGGAAGCGAATTACCTCAGCCGGTCGAAGGGCATGCCCGCCGAACAGGTGCGGCAGATGTTCGCCCAGGTGAGCGAGCAGGCGGCGCGCGAGGGCCTCAACTACGACTTCGATTCCGTCGTCGTCGCGAACAGCTTCACCGCCCACCGCTTCCTCCACTTCGCCAAGAGCCACGGTGTCATGGCGGCCGCCGAGGAGGCGCTGATGTCCGGGCATTTCGAGTCCGGTCGTGACATCGGAAGCATCGACTACCTCGCCGAGGTGGGTGAGTCGCTCGGGCTCGATCCCGCCGAGACCCGTCGGGTCCTCGAATCCGACGCGTACACCGACGCTGTCGAGGCCGATGTCGCTCAGGCCCGGATGCTCGGCGCCAATGGGGTGCCGTTCTTCGTCATCGACCGCAAATACGGAATCTCCGGCGCGCAGAAGCCGCCGGTCTTCACCCAGGCGCTCGAGACCGCGTGGGACGAGAGCCGGAAGCTCACCGTGCTCACCGGCACCGGCACCGACGGCGCCGACGACTACCCCGAGGGTGCCGTCTGCGGCCCCGAGGGCTGCAACTGACACAGCTCCATCCCCATCACCTCCACAGACGTCGAAAGGACCACCACCCATGACTGAGACCCCGTCCACCCCGCTCATCCGCATCATCGTCGGCAGCGTCCGACCGGTGCGCGTCGGCGACCAGATCGCCTCCGCCGTCGCCGAGATCATCTCCGATGCCGCCGATGCGCGCACCGAGATCATCGACCTCGCCGATCTTGACCTGCCGCTGCTCGACGAGCCGCGGATGCCGGCGCTCGGCGACTACCAGAATGCGCACACGAAGGAATGGGCGCGGATCATCGACGAGTCCGACGCGGTCGTCTTCGTCACCCCGCAGTACAACGCCGGCTACCCGGCGTCGCTGAAGAACGCCATCGACTACCTCTTCGCCGAGTGGAAGGACAAGCCGTCGCTCATCATCAGCTACGGCGGCCACGGCGGTGGGATGTCCGGCGCGCAGCTGCGTGCCGTGCTCGAGTTCATCGGTCTCGACCTCGTCGGCGACAACGTCGAGATCACTCTGCCGCGCGACTCCTACGGCCCGGACTGGCGACTCACCGACGCCGAGGAGGTCGTCGCCGGCTACGCCGATGAGCTCCGCACCGCGGCGCGGGCGCTCGATCGCAGCCTCGTCCCCCAGTCCTGATCGCTCCGGGCTCCGGCCCGGCCAGCCTTCCTCTTCGAACTCCGCGGATGACATCATCCGCGGAGTTCTCCGTGTCCCGGCTGTCCCACTCGTCTTGTCCCGGCTGTCCCACCCGGCGATGACCGGAACCGTGCTCTCGACGGGGCAACCGGACTAAGGTGAGCGACTATGGGCTCATTCGGCGACATCTTCGGTTCGAACATCCTCCTCGAGGGCACCCTGCTGTTGGCGAGCTTCGTGCTCTGCTCGCTCATCGGCTTCGAACGGCAGTTCCGGCAGAAGAGCGCCGGCTATCGCACGCACGTCCTCGTCGGGATCGGCACGTGCGCGTTCACCCTCGTCTCCGCCTACGGGTTCGCCGGGGTCCTCGACAGCGACGTCCAGCTCGACCCTTCGCGGATCGCAGCCCAGATCGTCTCCGGCATCGGCTTCCTCGGCGCCGGAGTGATCTTCAAGGGCCGGAACATGGTGCGCGGGCTGACCACCGCAGCCTCGATCTGGGTGTGCGCCGCCGTCGGCATGGCGTGCGGGGCGGGAATGCTCGCCCTGGCCACGATGCTCACCGGCCTGCACCTGCTCACGCTCTTCGTCGTCGCCCCGCTCATCCGCAGGATCCCCGACCGCAACCGCGGCAAACTGCTGCGCATCGTCTACCGCGACGGCGGCGGGGTGCTGCGGGAGATCCTCGGGGTGGCGAGCACGATGGGCTTCTCGAACACGATCCTCGATTCCCAGCGCTTCGAGGCCGAAGACGGTGCGAAGATGGTGCGCATCGACGTGAAGTTCGAGGGCAAGCGCCCCCTCGACCACCTCGTTCCGCTGCTCATGGAGCTCGACGGGGTCGACAAGGTGGCCCTGCGCGAGGACCGCGTCCACTCCGTCGATGCCGACGGCGACACCGTCTGAGGCCGCAGCCTGACCCTTCAGCCTGCTTCCTCGGCCTGACCCCTCAGCCGCGCTGCGACCGCTTCCAGGCCAGGGTGGCCAGAGCGGCGGCCTGATCGGCGAGGTGTCGGTCGTCGAAGAGGACCTCTGGTGAGTGGTTGACCGCCGCGGTGTCGGGGTCGACGCCCTCGGGGGTGACGAAGAGGAAGACGAACGCGCCGGGAACCTCCTCGAGGACGTAGGAGAAGTCCTCGGAGCCCATGACGGGGTCGGGGGCGTTGACGACGCGGTCGGCGCCGAAGGTCTCGGTGAGCGTCTCAAGGGTGAACGCGGCCTCCGCGGCGTCGTTGACGGTCACGGGGTACTGCTCGTTCCACACCACCTCGGCGGTGCATCGGTGAGCTGCGGCGATCGAGTCGGCCAGGCGGGTCGCGAGCTCGGGGAACCGCTGCGTCGTCTCCGGGGACAGGGTGCGCACGGACATGCCCAGCGTCGCCGTCGACGGGATGATGTTGACGGCGCTGCCGGCGTCAAGGAGGGTCACCTCGGCGACGATGGGGTCGAAGACGCTGAAGGACCCGGTGATCATCGAGTACACCGCCTGCCCGAACTCGAGGAGGGGACGGACGGGATCGACCGCGTCCTGCGGTCGGGAGCTGTGGCCGCCCTTGCCGTGCATTGTCAGGTGGAAGGTGTTGGCGCCGGCCATGATCGAGCCGGGGCGGGTGACGAACGTGCCGGGGACGCCGGGGGCGACGTGGATCGCGTAGGCGGCGTCGGGCATCTGGCCGGCGAGGTCGAACATGCCCTCGTCGATCATGATCTTCGCTCCGCCCTGCCCCTCTTCGCCGGGCTGGAACATGAAGACGACGGTGCCGGCGAGCTCGTCCTGGTGCGCGGCGAGGAGTGTGGCGGCGCCGACGAGGCCGGAGACGTGGAGGTCGTGGCCGCACGCGTGCATGTTCCCGTTCGTCGAGGCGAAGTCGAGGCCGGTGGCCTCGACGACGGGCAGGGCGTCCATGTCGCCGCGCAGGAGGATCGTCGGACCGGGCCGGCCGCCGCGGAGCACGGCGACGACAGAGCTGAGCTCACGGCCCAGGGTGATCTCGAGCGGCAGGCCCTCGAGCGCGTCGAGGATGCGCTGCTGGGTGAAGGGCAGATCGAGTCCGAGTTCCGGATTCCGGTGGAGGTCCCGGCGGAGGGCGGTGAGTTCAGCGCCGATCGCGGCGGCCTCGGCGGTGAAGTCGATCGTCATGGTGGGGTGGTTCCTTTCGCGGTGGGTGCTCTGGTCGGTGATTGGTCGGGTCGGTGGTTGATCGGTGCTCGGGTCGGTGGGTGGTCGGGTCAAATGCTTCCGGTCGGGCGGATCAGCGTGCGAGCAGCGGCGGGACGGGGGCGTCGGTGAGGCGCGCATCGATGTCCTTGACGACGGTCCCGCCCTGCATGACGACCCTGATGCTGTCGGGATCGGCGAGCGGGGTGATGTCGGCGAGCGGATCGACATCGACGACGAGGAGGTCGGCGAGGCGGCCGGCTTCGATCGTGCCGACCTCGTCGTCGAGGCGCAGCAGCTGCGCTGCCGTCTGTGTTCCGGCGACGATCGCCTGCATCGGAGTGAGGCCGAGTTCGACGGCGTGGACGGGTTCGCGGAGGTTCTCACCGTGCGGGCAGACTCCGGCATCGGTGCCGAGTGCCACCTTCACTCCGGCGGCGAGTGCGGCGGCGACGCGTTCGCGGGCGATCGCCGACCAGCGCACCTTCTTCTCGTAGAGGTACGCGGGCACGACGGCGGGGTCGGGTACGCGCAGTGCGCTGCTGAGTGTAGGCACGAGGAATGTGCCGCTGGTGAGCATGAGGTCGATGCCCTCATCGTCGATGCCGTAGCCGTGTTCGACCGAGCGGACGCCCCCGCGGATCGCCGCCTTGATCCCGGCGGCGCCCTGGGCGTGGGCGGCAACGGGCTGACCTGCACGTTTGGCGGTCTCGGCGACGATGAGACGAACGTGTTCCTCAGGGACGCCGAGGTCGTCGGGAGTGTCGGAGGGACTCGAGACGCCGCCGGTCGTGCAGACCTTGATGACATCGGCACCGGAGCGGACGAGGAGTCGGACGGTGCGCCGCACCTCGTCGTCGGTGTCGATGATCGGGTCGACGGGCAGGTGCATAGGCACTTCGCGGCCGTTGGGCAGCGTGAAGTCGGTGTGACCGCCGGTCGGTGAGAGGGCGGAGATCGCCAGATGCAGGCGCGGGCCCTGGATGAGGCCGTACCCGATGGCGTCGCGGAACCCGCGGTCGATGCCGCCGAGGTCGCGTGCCGTGGTCACTCCTGCCATGAGGGTGCGGCGGGCGTTGAGGGCGGTGCGCAGGGTGCGCTCGGTGGCGAAGCGGTCGGCGTCGGCGGTCTGGTCTTCGATGGAGAGACCGAGATGGACGTGGCAGTCGATGAAACCGGGCAGAACGGTGGCCCCGCGCAGATCGATCGTGCGTGCGCCCGTGCGGGGACGATGGGCGCTGGGGCCGACGCTCGCCGAGGCGGTTCCCGGTTCTCCGGTCATCGGCTGCGGCTCAGGCTCGCCGGGCACAGCTCCCGACTCCCGCGGTCCGGACCGTTCACGGCGTGCCGGTCCCGCGTAGACGATGCGATCGCCGTCGATCTCGATCTCGGCGTCGAGGACGGGGTCCCGTCCGGTGCCGTCGATGAGTCGAGCCCCCGTGAGCAGCAGGTGCTCGGTGCCCGGAACGGTGGCGGGCAGGTGGGCCGCGGCCATGGTGATCCTTTCGGGTCGTATCGAGTGGTGGTCGTATCGCCGGGTGGCCAGCCGTGTGGCGGCCAGCCGTGTGGCGGTCAATCGCGCGGTGGTCTCGCCGGCACGGCCGGTCTCAGTGCTCCGCGCCGACGAGGGATCTCGCCAGGGTGCGGTATCTGTCCGTGAGCGCAGCGTCGTCCGGCAGTGGACTCTCGGTACGGAGTGTCATCGTGAAGAGGGTGAGTCCGGCGAGCGTGTCGAGGATGAGATCGTGGTCGAGCGCGGCGCTCATCTGTCCGCGATCGACGGCGCGGGCAAGGATCGCCCGGCCCCTGGCATGGCGCTCCTCCATGAAGTCGGCGGAGATGAGGGGGATGACGTCCATGTTGAACATCGCGAGCAGGAGGCCGTTTCCGTGCGTGCGGACGCCGAGCGAGCGGCGGAAGTTCTCGATGTTCTGCCACGCATGCGCGACGAGATCGTCGACGACGTCGCCGGTGTCGGGCATCTCGCCGAGTTCGAGGGTGTCGAGGATGGCGGCGGCGACGAGTTCGGGTTTGGTGGGCCAGCGGCGGTAGATCGCCGTCTTCCCGCAGCCGACGGTGGTGGCGATGCTCTCGATGCGCAGGTTCATGAAGCCGTGCTCCGCGACCTCGGCGCGCACAGCGGCGAGCACGCGGTCGGTGAGCTCGGGGTCGAGCGGTCGACCCTTCGGTGTGGCCTGCGTCATGGGCCGAGCCTTTCACGCAGGTCTCTCGTTCCGCAACACTGCGTATCGTTTGTCTCGGATCGTGGTGACCGCGGGATCAGCTCTCGAGCTCGGCGAGGAGCGCGGCCATCGACCCGGTGACGCGCGGTCGGACCGCCGGACCGAGCACGGCAGTCTGGACGATGCCGCCCTGGACCATCGCGAGTGCCGCCGGTGACGTCTCGCGTGCACGCGCCTGCGCCACCATTTCGTCGAGACCGGCAGTGCGGTGGAAATAGGCGGCGAGGTAGGTCTCGAAGCGGGCCTGCACCTCGGCGAAGATCTTCTCGGCGATCGCCGCGAACTCAGGCACGCGGGCGGCTTCGCCCCAGACTTGGAGGACGAGAGAGGGGAACGGGGTGTCGTCGAGAATCGCATCGAGCAGCCGCGGGAAGACGACGCTGGGCGGCGGCACCGCCTCGGTGTCATCGAGATCGCCGAGCACGGTGATGCGCTCCTCCATGATCCGCTGACCGGCGGCGACCATGAGTTCGGACTTCGAGGAGTAGTAGAGGTAGACGGCCCCCGCCGACAGGTCGGCCTCCTTGACGATGTCGGCCATCGACGCCGCCGCGAAGCCCTTGCGCGCGAAGCATGCGAGCGCGGCGTCCTGGATGCGCGTGCGCATCGCAGCCTTGTGTTCCTCTGTGACCTTCGGCACCGATCCCCCAAAAACGAATGTTCATTCTTGATTAATTGTAGACCACGGCGTAAAAATGAACGTGCATTCGTTTTCGAGGATTGGACGACCATGACCACGAGACTTCTCAGGACCTCTTCCGACTCCGGAAGCGGTGCTCCGGGGACCGACGGCGACGACGACCACCTCGGCGCCGACTCCGCGGACCAAGCCGCTGATCAGGGCGGGGATCGAGGCAGAGCCGCTGGTGCGAGCGGGGACCAGGCAGCGGATCCCGCCCCCGGCGCGATCGGCGATGAGCTGCCGAAGCACAGTGTCGGACGCGCGATCCTCGTCGCCCTGTTCGCGGCGGCGATCGTCAGCATCGTCCTTCTGGCATTCAGCTGGCCGACGGTGACGGCCGACCCGAAGGACCTGCCCATGGCCGCCGTCGGCGACAGCGCTCAGGTCGAGCAGATCACGAGCAGTGCACCGGAGGGAATGCTCGATCTCGAGCGCGTGAACACCCGCGCCGAGGCGGAGCAGATGATCCGGGAGCGCGAGGTCTACGGGGCATTCGTCCTCGGTGGCGAGGACCCGGAAATCCTCGTCTCCTCGGCGGCGTCGCCGGCGGTGGCTCAACAGCTGAGAGGCCTCGCCGCGCAGATGCAGCAGTCCATCGACTCCCAGGCGATCTCGGGGATGCAGGACGGCATGGAGCAGATGCAGGAGGCACTCGAGGCGGCTGCTCGGGCGGCCGAGAACCCGCAGGCGCCGGGTCAGGCTCCCAGCGTCGCCGGTGGAGGAGAGGGTGCGGGCACGCTGCCGGATGCCTCGGCGATGGACGTCCCGCAGGTCACGGTCACCGATGTCGTGCCGCTCTCCGACGACGATGCGACAGGGGCCGGGCTGGCGATCGCGGGACTGCCGCTGTCGATCGGCGGCATCGTCGGTGGTGTTCTCACCAGCACTCTTGTGCATTCGCGGCGGATGAGAGCCGTCGCGGTCGTCGCCTATGGGGCCTTCGGTGGAATTGCGCTCTCCCTCATCCTCCAGACGTGGTTCGGCATCCTGCAGGGAGAGTTCTGGCTGAATGCGCTCGCAGCCGGGCTGGCGGTGGCGTCGACGGCGGCGATCATCAACGGCTTCGTGTCGCTCATGGGTCCGGGCGGCATCGCGATCGGTGCCGTGCTCACGATGTTCATCGGCAATCCGATCTCCTCGCTCACTCAACCGAAGGAGTTCCTCGCCGGGGCCTGGGGCGACATCGGCCAGTTCTTCGTGCCGGGCGCGGCGGGCACACTGCTCCGCGACATCTCGTACTTCCCCGATGCGCCGATGGCGATGTCGTGGTGGGTGCTCGTCGCGTGGTTCGTCCTCGGCATCGCCCTCATCCTCATCGGCCACCTGCGTGCGCATGCGAAGCTCGTCGCCGCGCAAGCCGGGAAGGGCTGAGCCCTCGCGGCTTGAGGGACAGACATTCGCCTGCCCGGATGCGGTGACCCACCGCATCGGGGCCGGCACTCCACTTCCGGGGATGACTCACCGCGACCGGGCAGGCTGGGGGTAGGAGGTTCGGGCACTGACGGCATAGGCTCGAATGAATGACGAAGTCGTCGGCATGCGAACCTCGCTGCAGGGTCGGCACCGACACCGGAACCGGCTCCGCAGCGAACTGGTGCCACAGCGAACCGCGACTTCAGACACTCAGCGAGGAGGGTGAGACAGTGACCGATCCCGCGTCGGAGAACGCACGCGATCCACGCGACGAGGCAACAGAACGAGACTCACCCGCGCCCGGCGGACCCAGTGACCCCGGCGTGATGATCTGCCGCAACTGCGGAGTGGAGACCAGTCCTCCTCCCTCGGCGGTGTGCCCGATCTGTGCCGATGAACGCCAGTGGGTGCCGCGCTCGGGCCAGGAGTGGGTGAGCCGAGATGACCTCGAGGCCGAGGGCCACCGTGTCGTCATCGACGAGCGCGAACCTGGGCTTCATGCTCTGCGCGTCGAACCGAGGCTCGGCATCGGGCAGACGTGCTATCTCGCCCAGACGTCGGAGGGCAACCTTCTCTTCGACGTGCCGCCATACATCGACGCCGAAGCAGTGGCGGCCGTGGCCGCGTTCGGTGGAGTCGCAGCGATCGTCCCGAGTCATCCGCACATGTTCGGCATGCAGCTCGCGTGGAGCGCCGCGTTCGATGATGCCTCGGTGCACGTCTGCGCTCGAGATCGCGAATGGCTGCAGAGACAAGGTCCCGCCATCGAGTTCTTCGACGACGGCACCGAGCCGCTCCCCCAGGTCTCGGTGCACCGAGTCGGCGGTCATTTCCCCGGCAGTGTGCTTGCCCTGTGGGAAGGAGGAGACGGTAGCGGCGTCATGCTCGCTGGCGATTCGATCGGGCCGGTCGTGCGCGACGGGTGGGTGACGTTCATGCGCAGCTTCCCCAACTACCTGCCGCTCTCCGCTGCGGTCGTGCAGCGCATCGCCGCCTCGGTGTCGGATCTCGATTTCGACCGCATGTACGGCAACTTCGGTCAGACGATCACCGGAGGAGCCCACGCGGCAGTGCAGTCTTCGGCCGACCGTTATGCCCGGTGGGTCTCCGGCGAGTACGACGATCTCACCTGACTTCGCAGAGGACGACGTCACGACTGTCAGAACGGCGGAGGATCATCGCGGTTGTCCTGATGCCATGTGATCGGCACGCTCCAGAACTGGTCGAGCGGCTCCACCCAGGTATCACCGGCGTCTTCTCGACGCCGCCGGGCATCGCTCACCGACAGTCGGCGGCCGGGCATCAGTCTCTTCATCGTCACCGGGTCGGATCCTCGCGGCAGGCACGGCGGGAACACCTCGTTGCGCCAGTTGAGCAGCTGGGCAAGCCTCTTCCGACGGGCGAAATCACGAGCGCGTTCGTAGTTCTCCTGGATCCTGCGCTTGCGTTCGGTCTCCTCGGCGGATTTCCGCATCGCTTCGCGGCGCTGTCTGACCAGCTGTTCGTTCGGTTCGAGCTCGATGATGTACTTCGGCGGTGGGACCGGATGCTTCGGCTTCCACACCACGTGGGGTCTCATCCCACTGAGCGCAGCGAGCTCCATCGCCTGGGCCACCTCGATCGGCTGGTCAGGAGCACGTGAGGTCGCCGTCACTCCGTGTCGGAACTCGTACTCGACACAGCCCGGTTCCGTCATCCGCACCCGCAGCAGGCATGCGGTCTTGAGGGCATGGTGCTTCCTGCACAGCGGATGGAGATTGCCGAACCGAGTGAGACCGCCTTTGAGCGGATCGAGCTTGAAGAACGGAACGATATGGTCGATCTCGGCCTTGACGGCAGCGCGAGCGCACCCGGGGACGCTGCAGCACTCCCACTGGGCGATGAGTGTCTTGCGCACATCATTGGGAATTCGGTACGTCGTGGCCTTGGCATCGATCGGGGTGCCCGTCGCCGGGTCGGTGAGGATCCTCGTCACGGTGGAGCAGTGTCCGGCGATGCGCCGCGCGGTTTCGGCGGGGATCGGTGAACCGTCGGGCAGCGTGCCCGGCAGGTTCGATTCGCCGAGGAGGGACATCACGGGAACGGTGGTGACCATCGTCGCCTGAAGCGCGATCCACCACGAGTGCATCGGCATCTCCGCGGCGATCCAGCTCTCAACGGTCTGCGTCTCATCGCCACCGGCCCTGCCGAACGCGCTTCCCCGATCGGCCGCATCGGCCGCCTCGGTGCCGTGCCCGGGAAGGGGCAGTCCCTCCACGCCTGCACTGTTCGCCGAGAAGCTGTTCGTCGCGGTGCCGTCCGCTGGGGCCCTGACCGCTGAGGCGTCGCTCACCGAGGTGGCGTTCTTCATGATGATGGTGCCGTCGGGTCCGAGGTCGAAGAGCAGGTTTCCGTCGTTGTCGAGCAGCGGTTCCTCCTCGACCGACTGGACCCCGGTCACGGGGTCGATGCGGCGCACCTTGATGCTCAGCTTCGGCTGCGGTCGGGTGACGATGTCGTACATGAGGTTGTCGAAGGCGCGATCATCGATGATCTCGACTCCGGGAGGCAGGTCGAATGCCGCACCTCTGCGCGAGTGGATGGCGCGCGCCATCGCTTCGACTCGCAGGTAGCACGCATGGAGTTCCTCGGCCGGCCCTGTCAGGGACATGCAGGCCGAGCCGTTCTTGTACGTGTGCAGATCGACGCGGCGACGCTCCTTGGCTGTCTGCGATCGGTCGTCAGCCGGTTCGAGCACGGCGATGAACTTCCGCAGGGCCGTCCGGAGCCGGTCGCTCGTGACATCGGCCCGGCGCTCGGCGAGGTGTTCGTCGATCTCCGGGAGGTACCTGAGGGCCACTGTTCGGCAGAGGTCGCCGACGACCTGGACATGGGCGATCGTGAACTCGCCTGCACGGACGCGATCGGCGAAGCGCGGCAGCCCGTGGATGATCGTCATCGCCGTGCGCAGGTGCCGATAGGTGCGGGCGATCGACTGACCGAGGATGGTCGCGGTTTCGATGACGTCCTCGTCGGCAACGTTGTCCTGCACCCATTCGCAGACAGTGGTGTCGAGGCGGAAGCCCGGGAAATCGGGGGCTTCGGACGCGTCGTCTGATTCCGCGGTCTCGGCCGAGACGATTTCCGTCGACGGCGGAGCGAGAGCCGCTTCGCACCGCCGCCGCCACGCCAGCAGTGCAGGGTCGCGGAGAGCCACGGTCGTCGACGTGCGCGGCACCCTCACGAGCTCAGTCGATGCGGTCACGTCGTCATCGGCTGCCATCGCGTCGAATGCGGCGGCGAAGGGAGTCGAGGGCGCCGGTTTCCGTCGCGGCCCGAGAGATCCCTTCGCGGACGTGCCCTTCGCTGCGGTTCCCTGTGCCGCTGCGTCCTCGCCGGTCTCGTCGGTCGGCGTGGCGGGATCGGAATCCATAGCCGCCTCGTCAACTTCGTGCCGGAGCACGGATGCGGCGATCGTGGCAAAGCGATACGGTGCGTCGCCGTCGGGCAGGGGGACGTCGAGATGCCGGACGACGCGCTCCAACGTGATGCCTGCCGTGACGTCGAGCGTGCGGAGCTGGATCTGATCGGATTGTGCGGAGATCTCCGCGAGTTCGCTGATCCTCGACCCGAGTCGAATCGTCGGTCGAGCGGAATCAGAATCAACGGGAGAGAGGCCGTCGGTGCTGCACCGTTCACCGGGACCGCGCCCAGTGGTCGCAGCCGAATCGCGCGCGTCGCGCCACCGAGGACCGGCTTCTGCACCAGCTGCGTCGAACCGCGAGCCCGAGGCACGACCGGGCCGCCGTCCGTCTCCACCGGGGAGGTCTTTCACGCTGGCTCACCTGCCTCTGACAACAGCGTCGGGGAAGCGATCTGTGAATCATAGTGCGTCGTACGTCAATGATAAACTATTCGAACATAAAATGGAATAGCCCGATTGCAATTCATGAGAAAAAGATCATGATCTCTTTCCCGCTGATATTTCCTTGTGCGATCCATTGTTGCACTCGGCACTGACACGACCTCGGACGTCACTGATGACCTGCGATGATTCCCGTTTCACCACATCTGCCCGTTCGACTGTCCCTTCTCAGCCGCTCAGACCACCCACGGAACCGCGGGAAGGTGCGTCACGCAGCGCCGCCTCGGCGAAGCGGTGCCGCGTCGACCACGACAGGGCCAGGTAGAGGAGGAACGAGATGACGAACGACGGAATCGTCGCGCCCACGGGGCTCGCCCACACATAGGTGAGCAGGTAGGAGGCGAACGCCCCGACGATCCACACGATGACCGCCGCCCAGTTCACCCCGCGGACGTACGCGTACATGCCGCCCTCGTCACGGAGGATGTCCTTCGAGTAGAACCCCCGTTTGACGATGTAGTAGTCGGCGATGACGATCGCGAAGACGGGCACGAAGAACGCCCCGATGACGGTGAGGAACGCGGTGTACTGGTCGAGCAGCGCAAGCCACGTCGACCCGATGATCGAGATCGCCCCGAGGACGAGCGCCACCGGCAGGAAGCGGAGCCGGGACTGCTTCCTGGCGCCGATGACGGAGTTGACCATGCCGTAGACGACCATCGTGTTCGTCGCCATGACGGAGAGGAAGATGACGATCGCGAGGGGCCAGCCGAAGCGGTCGGCGAGCGCGGTGGGGTCGAAGGGCTCGGCCGCTCCCCCGTCGAGGAGGATGAAGCTGAAGGCGGTGAGCCCGAGCAGCATCGCCAGCACCGTCGAGGTGATGTATCCCAGCCCCGAACCGACGATGCCGGCGCGCTGGCTTCCGGCGAGCCGATTGAGGTCGGCGGAGAGCACGGTCCACGAGATCGCCGTCGCGATGACGATGTCGAGCGCGAGGACCGGGGTGAAGCCGAGGCTCTCATCGGCGGGAATGGTGAGGTATTCGCTCGGTGCGTGGCCGATGAACGCGGTGACGAAGATGTAGGCCATGACGACGAGGATGAGGAGTGCGAACCACGGCTCGGCCTTCTCGATGCCCTCATGGCCGAGGATCGCGAGACCGACGACGAGCGCCTGGCAGAGGACGGAGAAGAGGACCGGGTTGGAGAAGCCCGTGGTCTGCTCGACGACGTAGTTGACGCTGATGCCGGCGAGCATCGCCTGCACCCAGCTCCAGCCCATGAGGATGATGACGTTGGCCGCGACCGGCAGGAAGCTGCCCTTCGCCCCGAACGCTCCGCGTGTCACGGCCATCGTCGCGAGCCCCGTCCGGGTGCCGATGTTGCCGATGAGCACGAGGACGATCGTGCCGATCACCGTGCCCGCCGCGATCATCAGCGCCGCCGTGCCGTAGTCGATGCCCGGCACGAAGAGGGTTCCCGTGAGCATCGTCGTCACGACGAGGTTGGCCGCGAGCCAGATCATGAACATCCGTCCGGTGCCGAGCCTGCCCTGCACGACTCCCGAATCGTCCGAATCCGCAGCCAACCGGGCGTCGAGTCGGCGATACCAGTTCACGGTGCGACCTCCTCGGCGGTGGTGGTGTCCGTTTCGGCGGCGACTCCGGCCCCCTCCGGAGGGATATCGGCGGTGTCCGGGACCGGGGACAGATGTTCGTGGATTGCGATGAGGTCACCATCGCCGAGGTGGCGGAACACTATGCTCTCGCGTTCCCGATACGATTCCCGGCCTTCCCCGGTCTCGACGGTCGTGTCGACCGTGTGCGAGAAGACGGCGCCGCCCGGGAACGTCTGGATGAGCGGATCGCTGGAGACGCAGTCGATGACGGAACAGCCGTCGGCGAGCCAGCCGTTCCATATCTCCTCGTACTCGGCGCGCGAGTTCAGCCGGTGGTTCTCCGGGTGGAAGACGAACGAGGCGTCCGCGGCGAATCCGGCGAAGTACGCGGCGGTGTCGGTGGCGGCGAAGGCGCGCACGATGGCTGCGGCGGCGCGTTCGACGGCCTCGGCGCTGGGCGCGGAGGGGTCTGAGGGCACAGGGATCGACTTCTCTGTCATGATGCTCGGCAACTCTCTGTTGATGGTTGTTGAGCAACTCTAATGACGGAGATTCAGGACGCACTATCCGCCCTGGACAAGTTTTCCTGGTCACGCGCCAGCGTGGATACGTGCGGGGTCATCGGGGTCGGGCCGGGGGCAGCGGTGCGGGGTCGGCAGGCGACCGTGGGTCCGGGCGGCGCCGGTGCCGCCGGCTTCCTCGCCTCCCCACAGTCTCGACAGGTGGTTCGGCCCTCGACGCCGAGGCGCTTCCGGGCCCACCCTGGAAAGGGACACCCATCACGACTCACCGCGGAGGAGACATGGGCACAGACGACGCGACGGACCGGATCAGAGCGGCCGTCGACGCCAACTTCGCCGAACAGCTGGCGGTGACGGCCGAACTCGTCGGGCTCCCGACCACTCGCGGTGACGAGGAACCCGGGCAGGATCTCATCGAACGCGCCCTGCGCGGCCTCCGCCTCGACGTCGACCGCTGGACGATCGACTCGGCCGAGCTGCGCGACCATCCCGGATTCGGTCCGACCACGGTCGACTACGCGCGGATGACGAATGTCGTCGGAACCTATCGCCCCGAACGCGACCGGGGCCGCTCCCTTATCCTCAACGGTCATATCGACGTCGTCCCCGCAGGACCGACCGGCCGTTGGTCGCGGTCACCGTGGGACGCCGAGGTCCGCGACGGGTGGATGTACGGGCGCGGAGCAGGCGACATGAAGGCCGGGCTCATGGCGAATCTCTTCGCGTTCACCGCCGTCCGAGATGCGGGGCTCGACCTCACCGGACGGGTGCACATCGAGTCCGTCGTCGAGGAGGAGTGCACCGGCAACGGCTCGCTGGCGGCCCTGCTGCGCGGATACACCGCCGATGCCGTCATCATTCCCGAACCGGAGGAGGATGCACTCGTCCGGGCGAATGTCGGCGCCATCTGGTTCACGGTGCTCGTCAGCGGAGAACCCACTCACCCGCGGGAGATGGCCAGCGGCTTCAACGCCATCGACGACGCCTACCACGTGATCGGCGCGCTGCGCGGGCTCGAGGAGAGGTGGAATGAGCGGAAGGCCGATCACCCGCACTTCGCCGACCTCGACCATCCCATCAACGTCAACTTCGGCGGCATCCGCGGCGGCGACTGGCCCTCAAGCGTCCCGGCCTGGTGCGAACTCCAGGTCCGCGTCGCCATCTTTCCCGGCACTGAGCCCGACGATGCGTGGGCGGAGATCGTCGACTGCGTCACCGAGGCGGCCCGCGGCACCGACCGACCGCTGAGCGGCCCGCCGGTGCCCGCGTTCGCCGCGGAGCTCACGCCGAACGGGTTCTATGCGCGGGGCTACGTGCTCGAGCCGGGAAGCGATGCGGAGACTGTGCTCGCCTCAGCGCACGCCTCTGTCTCCGGTGAGGAGCTGACCGCGTTCACCACCCCCGGCTACCTCGACGCCCAGGTGTTCGCGAACTTCGCGAACATGCCGGCGCTCGTCTACGGCCCGGTGACGGAGAACATCCACGGCTTCGACGAACGGGTGAGTGTGGAGTCGATCCGCCGCTGCACGACGACGATCGCCCTGTTCCTCGCGCAGTGGTGCGGAATCGACGACCGTCGACAGGCCTAGGAGCTGACCGGGTTCACGCCCTGCACCAGGAGCGCGGCGGCCGGATCGCTGCCGTGGCGACCGTCGAACTCCGCGAACGCGGTTTCGACCTCGGCATGGACAGCGCGCACGAGCGGCAGCCATTCCCCGTGGGTGACGATGAGGAACTGACCGGCCCTCATCGCCTCGACGACCTGCTCCCCGACGGCGTCGGGGTCGGCGCCCTCGGCGAGCATCGCCGAGTTCGCCGCGACCGCCTCGGCGTTCGCCTCCTCCCCGAGCAGCTCCGCCTGCCCCGTTGCCGCGGTCTCGGCGATCCGGGTTGACACGCTTCCCGGTGCGAGCACGGAGACTCCGATGCCGCTGCCGGCGAGTTCGCTGCGCAGCACCATCGAGAAGCCGACGCTCGCGAACTTCGAGGAGGCGTAGGCGGCGACGTCGGCCATCGGGATGATGCCCGCCAGAGACGCGGTGTTGAGGATGTGCGCGGGCCTGCCGAGGCGGCGGAACCGCGGCAGGAATGTCGAGGCGCCGAGGTACTGTGCGTCGATGTTGATCGTGTGCACCCAGCGCCACACCTCCCACGGGGTGGCCTCCGCCGAGCTGCCGCCGTTGACGCCGGCGTTGCTGCAGAGGATCGTCACCGGACCGAGCTCGGCCTCGACGGCATCCGCGGCGGCCTCCCAGGCATCCGGGTCGCCGACGTCGAGGCGCACCGTGGTCACGGTGCCTCCGGCCGCCCGCAGCTCCTCCGCGGCTGCGGCGAGGCGGGCGTCGTCGATGTCGACGAGCCCGACCCGGGCCCCGGCCGCGACGAAGGCGCGGGAGAGTCCGAGGCCGATGCCGGAGGCCGCGCCGGTGACGAAGGCGACCTCGCCGCGCGGCCATTCCTCGGTGTGGGCGCTCGCGCGCGGGGTGCCGGGGGTCGCTGTGCTGCTGGTGTTTTCGGGCATGATTCTTACCGCTTTCTCTCGGTGATCTCTCTTCGTGACGCCCGCAGGTGGTTCGGCGGCCGGTGCGGGCACCGCTGGGTCAGCCGGTGCCTGCCGGTGCGGGCACCGCTGGGTCAGCCGGTGCCTGCCGGTGCGGCCGGCTACCCGCCGAGGCGGCGCAGGAACTCCGCGCTCATGTAGCGCAGCCGACCGACGGTCGTGCGCGGGTCGTAGCCGAGCCTCTTCGTGATCGACTCGTGCCGGGCCTGCAGGGTCGAATGGTGCATCGCCAGCCGCCCCGCAGCCGCGCGGAGACTGTCAGCGTCGACGAGTTCGCGCAGGATCTCCGCGGTCACCGCGTCGAGGGATTCCAGGGCTGTGACGTCCGGGTGAGGGGTGGTGGGATCGTAGGCGCGGGCGAGGATGAGCATCGACCCCAGATCGGCTGCGTCGAGCACGGTTCCCGGTCCCTCGCCGAGGAGGCGGTGGGCGATGAGCGCAGCCTCCCACGAGTCCGGGGCCGAGTCTGCTCGGGTCCACGTGCCGATGCCGACGCGGGAGTGACCGTCCCACGCATGGTCAGCGGGTGCGACTCCGCCGCCGGAGTCCGCCGCCCGACCCGCCGCCGAACTGTCCGCGGCCCCGTCGGGGCGCACCTCGAGGGTCGCATGGAGGACGCCGAGCGGAGTCGGGACCGGGGCGGTCTTCGTCCAGCGCGGTCCCGGGTCGTCGTCGCTGAGGATGACTCGCACCGAGGCGCCGGGATCGATCCCGAGCCGCACGAGCGCCGTCCTCCGCTCAGCTACCGCCCGTTCGGCATCGACGACTACCTCGATCTCCCGCGTCGGCAAGTGCTGGGACGTCAGTCCCTCGAGGGCGACGCCGAGGCGATCGGTGATCATCGCATCGTTGGCGTGCGGGGTGCCCTCGCGGACCAGCCACACCGCACCCGACCTGAAGGCGACTGCGGATCCGCGGGGACGGTCGGCCGCCTCGGCGAGTCGCCTGCCGGAGGGATCGTACGCGGTCACCCTGCCGTCCACCTCGGCGACAGCCGGACAGCCGGCGAGCGCCGCAGCGGCACGCAGCAGACTCCCGAGCCCCGCCCCACGGGAGGTCAGCGCGTCGAAGTACCCGACGACCTTGAGCGTTTCGCTCGCCTCCGGGTCGAGGGCGGTGAGTTTTCCGAGGAGATCGCGCATATCAGCTCCGCTGTCCGATGACCCCATGGTAGGGCGCGGACCGCTGGGACCTCAACGGTCGCCGATCGTCCTCGCCACCCAGGAATCCCGCGCGGCAAGCGACGCCTGGCTCACCGCGGCGTGCGGGGCGAGCATCTCGAAACCGTGGAACCCACCGGCCCACACGTGGAGTTCGGCATCGACGCCCGCCTCCCACAGCCGCAGCGCATAGGCGACGTCCTCGTCGCGGAAGACCTCCGCGCTGCCGCAGTCGATGTACGTCGGCGGCAGGCCGGACAGGTCCGTCGCCCGCGCGGGTGCGGCATAGATCGAGACGTCCTCGGTGCCGACCCGATCGCCGAGGAGGCTCGACCAGCCGTAGCGGTTGCTCTCCCGCGTCCACGTCGTCCGCTCCGTGATCTGCGCCGCCGAGGCTGTGGCGTCGCGGTCGTCGATCATCGGGCAGATGAGCACCTGCCCGGCCAGCCACGGTCCCGACCGATCGCGTGCCAGCAGCGCAGTGCCCGCGGCGATGCCACCACCGGCGCTCGCGCCGACGATGATCATGCGATCGGGTTCGACGCCGAGGTCAGCGGCGTGCTCGGCCATCCACACGAGCCCCGCATACGAGTCCTCGACCGGGTAGGGGTCAGGATGTTCCGGAGCGAGCCGGTAGTCGACGGTGAGGACGACGGCATCGTGGTCGACGATCCACGGCAGAGTCTGCTGCACGCCGAGGAGGCGGTGGCCGGTGACCATCCCGCCGCCGTGGACGTGGTAGATCCCCGGGCCGGTTCCGGTGTGATCGGCACGGGAGAAGATCGTCCCGGCAAGCTCGGCGCCGTCGGAGACGGGGATGACGACGTCGCGACTGATGACTCCGAGGGCCGCGAGGTCATCGGGGTCGAGACCGGGCAGCTGCGCCCCGTCCGCATCGCGCATCGCGGCGGCGGTCTCCGCATTCATCGTCCCTGCAGGCAGGGACTCGAGCATCACCTCGAGCGCCGCGTCGAGCTCGGGGTCGTGAGGTGGTCGGGTCACGGTCATGGTTCCTCCTCGGTGAGTGAGTGGTCTCATCCATCCTCACCGCGGCAGGGAGCGGGCCGGAACCGCCGGATGCGGCAGATCCGGCCGACCCTCCCCGCCGATCGCGCGGTCCCCGCACTGGGCGCGCGGCTCCCCGCCGATCGCGCGGTCCCCGCACTGGGCGCACGGCTGCCCCGCCGCTTGCGCAGTCACTCTCACCCCCGACGGCAGGGCCTCACCCCCGACGTCAGAGCCTCACATCTGCCCGGTCGTCTGGAACCTCTCATGCCAGGACAGCGCCTCGGAGAGGAGGTGCGGGGTGTGCCGACCGTGCGGGTTCGCAGCGATCGCCCGGTCGAGGTAGTCGGTGAGCCGGTCGCGGAAGTCCGGGTGGGCGCAGCTGGCGATGATCCGGCGGGCCCGGGCCACCGGTGAGAGTCCGCGCAGGTCCGCCAGCCCCTGTTCGGTGACGAGGACCTGCGTGTCGTGCTCGGTGTGGTCGATGTGGCTGGCGAAGGGCACGATCGAGGAGATCGCCCCGCCCTTGGCCCGCGAGTTCGAGACGAAGAAGTTGAGATAGGCGTTGCGGGCGAAGTCGCCGGAGCCGCCGATGCCGTTGATGATCGAGGACCCCATGACGTGGGTCGAGTTGACGTTGCCGTAGATGTCGGCCTCGACCATCCCGTTGATCGCGACGACGCCGAGGCGGCGGACGGCTTCGGGATGGTTCGACATCTCCTGGGTCCGCAGGAGGATCCGCCCCTTGTACGACTCGATGTCCGCGTTGAACGCCTCGGCCCGCTCGGCCGAGAGCGAGAACGCCGTCGCCGACACCGAGGTGAGCTTGCCCGAGTCGATGAGGTCGAGCATGCCGTCCTGGATCACCTCGGTGTAGGCGCGCAGCCCCTCGAACTCGCTGTCGGCGAGGTTGGCCATGACCGCGTTGGCGACGTTGCCGACGCCCGACTGCAGCGGCAGCAGGGACGGCGGGAGCCGATCAGCGCGGATCTCGTGGCGGAGGAAGTCGACGAGGTGGGCGGCGATCGCCTGCGAATCCGCATCGGCCGGTTTGAACGGCAGGTTCCGGTCCGGGTGGTTCGTCTCGACGATCGCGACGACCTTCTCCGGGTCGACCCTCAGGTAGGGATCGCCGATGCGCTGCATCGACTCGAGGAGCTGGATCGGGAGCCGCTCGGGCGGGCGCCTGGTCCCGTAGTAGACGTCGTGGAAGCCCTCGTACGCCCGCGGATGCCACTCGTTGACCTCGAGGATGACTCTGTCGGCGAGGTCGAGCCACGTCTTCGAGTTCCCCACCGAGCTGCCGGGCACGAGCAGCCCGTTGGGCAGGATCGCCGCGACCTCGACGACCGCGACGTCGAGGTTCCCGTAGAAGCCGAACCATGCCTGCTGCGCCGAGTGGCTCAGGTGCGTGTCGATGTACTCCGTCTGCCCGTCGTTGATCGCCTGCCGCATGCGCGGATCGGACTGGAACGGCAGACGCCTGCTCACCGCCCCCGCCTCGGCGAGGATCCCGTCGAGCTCCGGAGCCGTCGAGGCACCCGTCCACAGTTCGACAGCGAAATCCCGGCCCGCGGCATGTTCGGCCTTCGCGTGCGCCGCGAGCGCCGGCGGCACGAGCTTCGGGTACCCGGACCCGGTGAACCCGCTCGTGGCGACCCGGTCGCCGTTCCTGATGTGCGCGGCCGCCTCAGCAGCGGTGACGACGCGGGGACGCAGGGTGGGGCAGGTGATCCTCGACATGTCCGGCAGTCTATCGAGGCCCCCGGCCTCCGAGGTGAGCGGGTGGGCAGCCGGCTCAGCCCCGCCCGAGGCCGGCGAGGAACTCCGGGGCGTAGAGGGCGATCCGCGCCTCGGCCGCGACACCGACGGCGAGCATGTCCTCGTCGACATCGAAGCGCTCCGTGTGGTGGCCCCACGAGGTCTCCATGCCGATCTGGAGGTACGTGGCCAGTCCCCCGCGCTCCTTGACCCGCTTCATCATCGCCGTCGCGTCCTCGGATCCGCCCAGGCCGCCGGTGTCCCGGATCTCGGCGACCCCGGGCACCCCGCTGAAGGAGGCGCGGATGAACGGCAGCAGCTCCGGACTCGGGGATGCCGTGTCGGCGCGCCCGACCACGGTGACCTCGTGGTCGACGCCGTGCATGAGGGCGGCACCGGCGACGACGTCGGCGGCGCGGGCGACCATGAAGTCGTTGATCTCGCTCGTCTCCCCGCGGGTCTCGACGGCGATGCGGGCGGTGCGCGGCACGACGTTGCGTCCCTCCCCGGCGGTGAACGTGCCGACGTTGATCCGGCTCGCTCCCGCCGAATGGCGCGGGATCGCGTGGAGGCCCAAGGTCGCCGAGGCGGCCGCCAGCAGCGCGTTGCGTCCCTTCTCCGGGTCGCCTCCGGCATGGGCGCCGACCCCGGAGAACTCCACGTCGAACTTCGTCGAGGCGAGGTACCCGTCGACGCCGGTGAGGACGCCGCCCTTGGCGTCGTCGGACTTCAGGTGGGTGGCGACGAAGAGGTCGACATCGTCGAACCACCCGGCCGCGACGATCGAGTGCGCGCCCCTCACCCCCTCCTCGGCGGGTTGGAAGATGATCTTCACGGTGCCCGTCAGGTCGGCGACCATGTCGGTGAGCACGCTCGCCAGCCCCAGCCCCATCGCCGCATGCCCGTCGTGCCCGCAGCCGTGCATCGCGCCGTCGTTGACCGAGGCGAACCCCTCGGCGAACGGCCGGTGGCTGTCGTCGGCGATCTCATTGAGGTCGTTGGCGTCGATGTCGAAGCGGAAGCACACGACCGGCCCGGGCCGTCCCGTCTCGAGGACGCCGAGGACCCCGGTGAAGCCCTCCCCCATCGACTCGACGAGCTCTGGATCCGCTCCCTGGTCGACGGCCCGTGCGCGGGCCCCGGCGAGGACGTCGGTCGCCGGCACTCCGAGGCGGGCCGAGGCCTCGTGGAGGTCGGGTCCGAAGATCGTCGCCCAGCCGAGGTCCCGGAGTGCTCCGATGATCGCCGAGGTGGTCCGAAACTCCGTCCACGCCGTCTCCGCATGCCGGTGGAAGTCCCTGCGCCAGCGGGTGAGATTCGTCCGCAGCTCCGTGGAGAGCGTCGGGGCAGGTGTCATCAGGAGGTCTCCTTCGCATCGGGGCGGGCGGTCGGTGGTGGACGCTGCGGTCTGGGCCGACAGCGGGTTCAGTGGACGTTGTGGGCGCGCATGAGCTCGGCCGTTCGGGCGTGGTCGCGGGCTTCGATGGCCGCGACGATGTCGATGTGGAGCTGGAGGCGCTCGTCGATGTAGTCATCCAGCGGCACCTCGGGGCCGGGCAGCACGTCGACGGTGTGGTCGTCCATGATCGCCATGATGTTGAGGTAGACCTGGCGCAGCAGCTGGTTCGGGGTGATCTCGGCGATGCGCCGGTGCAGGCACCAGTTGGCCGCGAGGAACTCCTGGGGGTCGCCGGCGGCGACGGCGGCGCGCATGTCGTCGATGAGGAGCCAGAGCTCGCGGATGTCGGTGAGCGAGCCGTGGTCGACCGCCTCGGCGGCGACGAGGGGCTCGAGCGAGTCGCGCACCTGCATGGCATCCGCGACCGTCGACGAGTCCGCGTCGAGGGCGAGGAGCGAGCTGCCGAGCTTCGCCATCGGAGTCGGCGCGGCCGCGAAGAGCCCGCCGCCGGGTCCCGGTCGCAGGGTGATGATCCCGCGCAGCTGCAGCAGGCGCAGGGCCTCGTTGAAGGTGCCCTTCGAGACACCGCATTCGGCCTGGATCGCTCCCTTCGTCCCCAGCCGTTGACCGGGCTCGAGACCCTCGGCGAGGGCGGCGACGATGTCGACGGCGCGATCGACCGACGAGGATGATCCCCGCGATGTCGTGACCATGCCGTCCTCCCCTCACCGGTGTGCTCCCGCCAGTCCCGAGGGTACCCGACCGTGGTGCTTGACAGCATGACGATCCGCGCGGCATCCTGGTTCCCAACAATTAATCATGATTAATTATGCTGAATTGCGAGACGTGCTTTCGCACCTCGGCGCTGAGACGGTCATGATCGGCATTCTCGTCCGAAGGAGAACGACGAATGAGCACTCGCACCACGCCTCCCGTCCGCACCGACGTCCTCATCGTCGGGGCCGGCCCGACCGGGCTGACGCTCGCGGCGATCCTCGCCCGTGACGGCGTCGACGCGCTGACGATCACCCGGTACCCGACGACAGCGCACTCGCCGCGGGCCCACATCACGAATCAGCGCACGATGGAGGTCTTCCGCGACCTCGGCTGCGAAGACGCCGTCATCGCCGCGGCCACGCCGAACCCGTACATGCGCAACAACGTGTGGGCGACGAGCTTCGCCGGTCAGGAGATCGCGCGGCTCGAGACGTGGGGCACCGGCAGCGCGCGCTCCGGCGACTACGAAGTCGCCAGCCCCAGCGCGATGTGCAACATCCCCCAGCACATCCTCGAACCCGTCATCGCCGAGGCGGCCCGCGACTTCGGTGCCGACATCCGCTTCTCCACCGAACTCGTCTCCGCCGTCGAGACCGCCGACGGCGTCGAGGCGACGGTGCGGAACCGGGACACCGGGGAGGAGTCGACGATCCTTGCGACGTACATCGTCGGCGCCGACGGCGGCCGGTCGACCGTCGCCGAGGAGTTCGGCTTCACCTTCACCGGCGAGTCCAACCTCGGGGCTGCGCTCAACGTCTGGCTCGAGGCCGATCTCACGAAGTACTGCGACTACCGTCCCGGCACGCTCTACTGGATGGCGCAGCCGGGCAACGACTACTGGGTGGGGTCGGGCACGTGGATCTGCGTCAAGCCGTTCACCGAATGGGTGCTGCTGGCGATGTACGACCCGGCCGAGGGCGAACCGGACACCGACACGGAGGCCCTCATCGCCCGGGCGCACGCGACGATCGGGGATCCCGACGTCGAGGTGACGATCAAGCAGGTCTCGAAGTGGCAGATCAACCACGTCGTCGCCGACGCCTACCGGCGGGGTCGAGCGTTCCTCGCCGGTGACGCCGCGCACCGGCACCCGCCGGCCAACGGCTTGGGCACGAACACGTCGATCCAGGACGCCTTCAACCTCGGGTGGAAGCTCAGCGCCGTCCTCAGGGGTGAGGCCGACGAGGCTCTGCTCGACACGTACGACCAGGAGCGGCAGCCGGTGGGCAGGCGCGTCGTCGACCGAGCGATGAAGAGCGTCGTCGACATGGGTCCGATCTCGAAGGCGCTCGGCTTCGCGCCCGGGCAGTCGGCCGAGGACGGGTGGGCGAGCCTCGAGTCCCTCTTCGACGACCCGGTCCGCCGGCAGGAGCTCACCGAGGCGATCGAGCTGCAGAACTACCAGTTCAACGCCCACGGCATCGAGCTCGGTCAGCTCTACGAGTCCGACGCCATCGTCCCAGCGGCAGGACCGACAGCGGGCCCTGACGTCGACGTCGATCTCGACCATGTGCCGTCGACGCGACCGGGCGCGCCGCTCCCCCACGCCTGGGTCGACCATGACCGTCAGCGCCTGTCCACCCTCGATCTCGTCGGGCGCAGCGGATGGACGCTCATCACCGGCCAGGCCGATGACGGCTGGGCCGAGGCCGCGGCGGCGGTCTCCCGCGACCTCGGCGTCGAGGTGAGGACGGCGCAGGTGAGCATGGGCGGGGACTACAACGACGTCCTGCGCCGGTGGGCGGCGGTCAGCGATGTCGACGATTCGGGAGCGCTGCTCGTCCGGCCCGACCGGATCATCGCCTGGAACAGTCCGACCCGACCGTCCGACCCGGAAGCCGCACTGCGGGAGGCCTTGACGACGGCGCTCGGGCGGGGGTCGTCGGAGTCAGGTTCGGAGGCGAACCGCGCTGCCGGAGAGGATTCCCTCGCCGAGGCGAGCCTCTGACCCGCGCCGACCGCGGAGGGACTCGGGCTCGGGTCGGTCCACCGCCTCGGTGCGGGCCGGTCCACCTCCTCAGTGGGGCAGCGGCGATCGCCGTGACGCGACAGCGCC
>NZ_BAAAMB010000009.1:206255-207140 GCF_039528855.1 Brevibacterium sanguinis
TCGGGGCGCCGTGCTGCGGTGATCGGTGCGCTAGGCGAAGATGCTCACGCCTCCGGGACCGACGAGGAGGCCGACGACGATGAGGATGACTCCCCAGAGGATCTGCTTCCGGAAGATGGCGAAGATGCCGGAGATGACGAGGATCGCGGCGATGATCCAGAGGATGGTGGCGAGCATGATGTGTCCTTTCCTAGGGGTGGAGCATGGGGTTGGGGTTTGCTGTGGTCTCAGTGCCTCGGTGACTCAGTGCCTCGGTGCGCCGTTGCCGGATCCCGATTCGTCGGTGAAGTCGGTGCGGGGGTCGACGCGGTTGCGGTCGCCGCTTCCGCGGCTGCGGGAGAGACGGTACTGGTCGGGGTCGACTCCGTTCGGGTCTCCGCGACGCTGGTCGGCCCCGTTCACTCCCCTGCCGTCGGCGGTGTCGGAGCCCGAACCGTCGGCGGTGTCGAACGTCCGCTGTTCCGTGACCTCGTATTCGACCCCGTCGTAGGCGCGGGTGTCGGATTCGGCGTAACCGCGTCCGTTCGCGTCGTCGAAGGTGCGGCGCTCCGTGGTCTCGTAGCCGACCCCGTCGGCACCCTCGTAGGCGCGAGTGTCGGATTCGGCGTAACCGCGGCCGTTCGCGTCGTCGAAGGTGGCGCGTTCCGTGGTCTCATATCCGACGCCGTCCGCACCGTCATAGGCGCGGGTGTCGGATTCGGCGAAGCCGCGGCCGTCGGCCGTGTCGAACGTCCGCTGCTCGGTGCCGGTGTAGCCGCGTCCGTCAGTCGTTTCGAACCCTCGGGCGTCTGCCGATTCCGAGGCGACGCCATCAGCGCTGTCATAGGTGCGGCTCTCGGATGCCGCATAGCCGGTTCCCGCTGCCGCGGCGTAACCGCTGTCGCG
>NZ_BAAAMB010000009.1:207171-244395 GCF_039528855.1 Brevibacterium sanguinis
CGATCGCGATCGGTGCGGTCCCAGTCCCCATCGCGGCGAGAATCGACTTCCCCATCGCGACGACCATCGACATCCCCATCGCGACGGCGATCGGCGTCGCCATCGGCGCGGCGATCAGCGTCGGTATTCGTGTCCGGATCGAGCTCATCGGCGCGCTGCAGGAAGCGCTCCTGCTCGAGCCGGGACTTCTCCGCAGAATCCTCGAGCTGGTTGGCCGCGGTCTCGTACTCGTCGGCGCGGGCTGCGGCCTTGAGGGATTCGACCTCGGCCTGGCGGGCCGCCTCGGCCTTCGCGTCGGCCTCGGCCTGGGCGTCGAGGGCGCGGGACCGAGCGGCCTCTGCCTCCGATTCGTAGGCCGCCGTCGTCGGAGCGGCTGCGGCGACCTCCTCGCGGATCTGCGCGGCCTGCTGGCGGCGCTCTTCCATCTTCTTGGCCCGGGCCCGCCGAGCCAGCGCGACGATGACGATGATGGCGATGATGACGACGACGGCTGCGACGACGATCCAGATGATGGTGGTGCCGTTCATGTCTCTTCCCTTTCAGCCCGCTCGATCGACATCGATCGAGGTGAGGTAAACACCAGCGTGGTCTCATCGTGGCACGGATGCAGTTTGCCAGCAAGCATTATTGCGCATATGTCTTGCCGAATGACACAAGTTCGTCACAAGCTGGACGACTGGCCCGAGTCGGCTGTACTTCGCTTCCCTGCTGGGCAACAGTGGAGGGATGGACCAGTCACCCCGCAGTCCCCTCGCCATCAGCGAACTGGCCGCCGAGCACGGCCTCACGCTCGTTCCCGAGTCGGTCTCCATCGATGAGATCGGCCTGGACTTCCGTGTCGCCTTCGCAGAGGCGGCCGACGGCTCAGCGTGGGTGCTGCGCATTCCGCGACGTCCGGATGTCACCGAGCGCGCCGACATCGAGGGGCGGTTCCTCGGCAGCGTCGCCCCGCACCTGAGCGTCGACGTCCCGGACTGGCAGATCCACACCGACCGACTCATCGCCTATCCCCTGCTGCCGGGCAGTCCGGGGCTCACTCTCGATGAGGATGCGCAGCCTCGGTGGCATTTCGATGTCGAAGCCAACGACTATGCGCACTCGCTCGGAGATGTCCTCGCTGAACTCCACGCCGTCGATCCGGCGGTGGTGCGCGATTCGGGGATTCCCATCCTCTCCCCCGCCGAGGTGAGGCAGCAGAAGCGCGAGGACATCGCTGCCGTGGTCAGGGAGTTCGAGGTCGCAGAGGATCTGCGGGAGCGCTGGGCGGCGTGGCTCGACGATGATCGGTACTGGCCGACGTGGTCGACGGTGACGCACGGGGAGATCTACCCTGCGCATCAGCTCATGGAGGGAACCCGCATCGTCGGTCTGCTCGACTGGACGACGGCGGCGGTCGGCGATCCCGCGCGGGATTTCATGTTCCACCAGATGAGCGTGTCCCCCGAGGCGTTCGACAGGACGGTCGAGCGCTATGTCGAGCGCGGCGGGAGGGTGTGGCCCAAGCTCGCCGAGCACTGTGCGGAGATGTTCTCGACCGCGGCGGTCGACCTGGGGCTCTACGCCCTCGACACGGGCGACGTCGGCCATCTCGAGGCCGCGCGCGAACAGCTCAATCCCGTCGCGGGGTGAGGATCGGCCCCGACCTCGTCACTGCGCGGCTGCGTTTGCGTCCTCTTGTCTCTGCCGACGCCGAGGCGGTGCGACGACTGTGGATCGAGCGCGATCCGCGGGTGCCCGCGGCACGCCGCATCGACGAAGACGGGCGACCGACTGTCGGGGATCTGGCGCAGTCCCTGGCCGAACAGCACGCCGAAGCCGACGCTGCCGGACTCGGTCTGATGGCTGTCGAGTGCAGAGACTCCGCCGAGTTCGTCGGGTACTGCGGACTCATCGTCGGCGGCGCGAGCGCGGCGGAACCGGAGATCGCCTTCGAGCTCTGTTCCCACGCTCATGGTGTCGGCTATGCCACCGAGGCGGCGCGCACGGTCACGACCGCAGCGCAGAGCGCCGGGCTGCCGCGGCTGTGGGCGTCGGTCCGCGAATGGAACGCACCCTCGTTCCGGGTGCTCGAGAAGGTCGGATTCTCCGACAGCGGTCTGCGCGACCCCGACCCCGTCCATGGCGATACCGTGTGGATGCGGAAGCACCTTCGGCCCTGATTCGGCGGGTCGTCCCCGATAGCCTGGTGGCATGGGTGATTTCGTCAAGCAGCGGGCCGGTGCCCCACGGGGATTCTTCGCGGCCGAAGCGGCCGGACTCGAGTGGCTTGCCGCACCGGGAGTCGTGCCCGTCGTCGGCGTGCGCGGCGTCGACGACGATTCGCTGCGCCTTGATCGGCTTGAGACGATCAGCCCGAATGCCGGTGATGCGGCCGAATTCGGTCGCAGGCTCGCGCGACTTCACGACTCGGGCGCTCCGGCATTCGGATGGGCACCGGCCGACAGGGCGTGGTTCGGTCCACTCGATTCTCCCTTCGAGGTGCCCGTGTCCGCCGACTCGTCCTTCTCCGACTTCTGGGTGCGCACGCGCCTGGCACCCACGGCCTCGGCCATCGCCGGTGAGCTGACGGTCGAGGAGAACTCAGCGATCACCTCGGCGGTCGAGGCAATCGAGTCGGGAGCCTTCGACGGAATCGCCGGGATCGGAACCGAGCCGCCATCACGCGTGCACGGCGACCTGTGGGCAGGCAATCTCATGTGGACTCCCGGCGGCGGCACACTCATCGATCCCGCCGCGCACGGCGGCCACCGCCTCGAGGACCTCGCGCTACTCGCGCTCTTCGGCACACCGTTCCTCGAGGAGATCTTCACCGGCTACGAAGCCGAGCACCCGCTGCCCCGAGGATGGCGAGACGACCTGCTGGCGCATTCGCTCTTCGCCCTGCTCGCCCACGTCCGCCTGTTCGGCCGGGGATTCCTCGGACAGACGCTGGCGGCCGCACGGGCCGTCGTCGATCGCAGAGACGAAATCGACGGCTGAGCCTCGGCGGCCTGAGCCCCCTGCACACCCGCCCGAGCAGACGGCACCGGTCCGGCCCGACGAACGGACCGGACCGGTGCCACGCTGCGGAGCGGTCACCTCGGCGAGGTCATCACTTCAGGGAGATCTCCACGGGATCGGAGAAGATCCCGCCTTCGAATGTGAGCCGGTCGGGGCTGACGTCCTTGGGCACATCGAAGACGAGGACGCCTTCGGCGGTGTTGCCGGGGTTGATCTCCTCGAGGAAGAGGATCGAGTCCTCATCGGCGTAGAGCCCGGCCTCCGAATCGGAGGAGTACGCGTTGCCCTTGTCGTCGCCGAGCTTGATGTTGTCCTCGTAGAAGAACGCCGGCTCCGACGTCGTGTTCTTCACGGCCACCGACACCTTGACGAACTGCCCTTGAGCCTGCGTGTTGAGGAATTCGGACCCGACCGTCGAGATGCCGTCCTCGACCTTGTCGACGGTGATCTCCCAGCCGTCGGCGGCCACAGCGTCGCCCATGCCGTATTCGGCCGGCGCGGCCTTGTCCTCGGCGGGCTCGCCATCGGTGCCGTTCTCGTCGGCAGGCTGCTCCTCGGCGGAGCCGGCCTCGCCGCCTTCCTGCGAACTCGTCGACCCGGTGTCCTCGGTGGTGTCGCCGCCTCCGCCGTTGATGGCGTTGACGAGCATGATGACGACGACGATGACGATGAGCCAGAACCACCAGCGCTTGAGCAGCGGCTTCTTCTGCTTCGCGGGCTTCTGGCCGTTCGGCGACCCGGGCTGCCCGAACGCAGGGGCGTAGGCGGGCTGGTATTGCGCCGGCTGCTGGGGGCCGCTGCCCGCGGGAGCGTATCCGCCCTGGCCGTTCGGGTACGGAGAGGCATATTGCGGCTGCATGGGCTGCCCGGCCTGTGGATGCCCCTGGTGCGATGGAGGGCCGGGCTGCTGGGGATGCGGCTGCTGGGGTCCGGGCTGCTGGGGTCCGGGCTGCTGAGGGTTCTGCGGGTTCGACATGGCGCTCCTTGATCGGCTGAGGTGGCCGTGACCGGTGTCGTCCGACACCGGATGCTCGGCGGGCGCTTCGCTGCTCGAGGCGAGCGGCGAAGCGAGTGATTGTGACCCACCCAGCTTCGAGCAGCGCCGCACCGGATGCGTCCGCCCATCGGCTCGATCGGGTTAGCCGATCGGTGGAGGCCTCTCGACCCGATCGGTGGACTACGCGTGTCAGACCGTGCCGATACGATTCTTCTGTGTCAGGTCATCCACTCCCGCCGCAGCGCGGGCCTCAGCCGCCTCGGCGCGACGGGCAGCCGACTGCCGGCGGGTCGCGGCCGCCGGAGCATGGTGCCCTCCCGCCCCAGAGCGGTGCTCTCCCGTCTGAGCGCGGACGGTCGCAGCACCCCGGTCCGATGTCGGCCGGCGACGGGTTGGCACGGACGCCGCAACCCGAGGCGCCGAGGCGTCCCGGCCTCAGCGTCCCGCCGCGGCCCGGTCAGCAGCCGAGCATGCCACCGACCTCTCTCAACGGTCCCGGCCTGCACGCCGCTCAGCCGCTCCCGGCCGCACAACCGCCGCCGGCCCGGGCCCAGCAGGCGGCCCCAGCTCAACAGCCGGCCCGAACTCAGCCGGAGGCCCGGGCCGCACAGCCGGCGCACACACCCGAGACCGGGCCGGCATTCACCCAGCGCCAACGGACACGAATGCCCCGCTGGCTGTCGGTGACCCTGAGTATCCTCGTCGGCGTCGTGCTCTTCGCCATTGGCTACCTGCAGTCGGTGATGGCTCTCGTCGCGAACACGTGGGCGTTCGAGGCCGGTGTGGTCAGCGTCATCGGCGTGCTCGTCGTCCTCTTCCTGCTCCCCCTGTGGGGCACGGTGTTCGTGCGCCGGAGATGGCCGTGGGTGCCGTTCGCCGTCGGGCTGGGACTGGCGTTGGCCTGGGGCGACTGCCTGCTCATGCTCATCGGCATGTTCCACCTCATCATCCGCGGCACCCGCCGCGCGGCAGCGACCGCAGCGATCGTGGGATCCGGCGCCTCGGTCCTCGCGATCGTGCGCATGTGCCTGATGCCGACCGCGCTCAACCCGTTCAGCTTCCTCTTCATCACCTCCGGTTCCACCCCCGGCAACGTCACGACGCCGGCCCCGCCACGCGATCTGGGACTGGCTGTCGATGGGGTGACGATCGCGGTCGGCCTGCTCGCTCTCGGCATCAGCCTCGGAGTCGGCTTCCTTCTGCGCCGCACCCGGCGGATGAAGTCCGTCGAGGCATTCGCCTCGCACGAGGCGCAGCGCAATGAGGCACTGAGCGCAGAGCTCGCCCGGCAGTCGGAGCGTGAGCTGCTCGCCCGCGAGCTCCACGACACGCTCTCCCACCGGCTCTCGGTCATCTCCCTGCACAGTGGTGCCCTCGAGGTCGGCGGGAAGGGCGATTCGGATGTCGCCTCGACCGCCTCGGCGCTGCGGCAGGAGGCGCATGCCTCACTCGAGGACCTGCGGCATCTGGTCGGCGGGGTGCGGGAGGGAACGCTGACGGGCACCGGTCCGAAGAAGGAGCAGTCCACTCCCCCGAGTCTGGCGTCCATGCAGTCGATTCCGCAGCTCGTCGCCTCGGTGCAGGCGACCGGAACGGTCATTCGGCCCTCGATCATCATCCAGGACGTCGAGGCCGCGTCGACGGTCTTCGACCGGGCGGTCTACCGGATCGTCCAGGAGTCCCTGACGAACGCGATCAAGCACGCCCCGGGCGCTCCGGTCACCGTCGACGTCGGTGTATCGGCCGACCGCGGCGCCCGGATCGTCATCGCCAATCCCGCCCCGCAGGCCGGTCGACCGGGTGAGCGCCGTGATCCCCGCGCCGAGGAGGTTCCGCCCCGACCGTCGACCCGGCCGTTCGCCCACGGTGGTGTCCCGTCAGCGGTGGGCCGGCATGGCCTGTCCTCAACGGGCTCGGGGGCCGGGCTCGAAGGGATTCGGGAGCGGGCGGCGATGCTCGACGGCATCGCGGACATCGGCGTCCGGGACGGCCAATTCGTCGTCGACGTCTCGCTGCCGCCGTTCCCCCGCCGGGGGTGAGTCCGAGGCGGCGGGAGGCGGTGCGGCACCGGACTCGCGGTGTCCGGGGCCTCGGGTAGTGTTGCGCTCATGACCGAGTCCGCCGCACCCATCCGCGTCATCGTCGTCGACGACGATCAGATGGTCGTCACCGGGATCAGGGGGATCCTCGACGCGGCCCCGGACATCGATGTCGTCGGATCGGCCCACAGCGGTGAAGAGGCGCTGGAGAAGGTCGCGCTCCACTTCCCCGATCTCGTCCTCATGGACATCCGCATGCCCGGCATCGGCGGCATCGAGGCCATGGAGCGCCTGACCAACGGGGTGCGCCCGCCGAAGGTCGTGGCGCTGACGAGCTTCGACACCGACGACTACCTCTTCCGCGCCCTCGATGCCGGCGCCGTCGGGTACATCCTCAAGGACATCGGTCCCACCGCCCTCGCCGAGGCGATCCGCCGTGTCCACAGCGGAGAGTCCTTCCTCTCCCCGCAGGCGACGAGGATGTTGATCAGGAAGGTCACGGCGAATCCCGACCAGCGCAGCCAGCGCGCGGCCGAAGAGCAGCTCGCCACCCTCACCGAACGCGAGCTTCAGATCGCCGTGCTCGTCGCCGACGGACTGTCGAACCAGGAGATCGCCGAGGCGACGTTCATGAGTCCGGCCACGGTGAAGACCCACCTCAACCGGATCAACTTCAAGCTCGACACGAACAACCGCGTGCGCATCGCCGTGCTCGTCGAGCGGGCCCGATTGACACGGCCCGTGCCGCCCCACCTCGGCGACCGCCCGCACTGACCGACCACCGAGGCGACCGCCCGACACGGACGGTCGCCTCGGCGAGGTCAGCGGCGACGCCACACTCCGGTCGCCTGCTCCTCTTCGTTGCCCACGGACAGGTCGATGCCGCGACGGTCGCGGACGACGGAGACGGCGAGCAGCGAGATCGCCGCCATGATGACGAGGTAGAGCGAGACCGAGGCCGTCGTTCCCGTCGCCTGCAGCAGCGCCTGCGCGATCGTCGGGGCGAAGGCCCCGCCGAGGACGGCGCCGAGCGCGTAGGAGATCGCCACGCCGCTGAAGCGGATCGAGGCGGGGAAGAGCTCGACGTAGAGCGCGGCCTGCGGACCGTAGGAGAGGCCGAGCCCGATGGAGAACACGCCGAGGGCGAGGTAGAGCAGACCGAGGTTGCCGGTGTCGATGAGCCAGAACAGCGGGAACGCCGTGACGATGAGGATGATGAACCCGATGACGTACGTCTTCACCCGCCCGATCCGATCGGCCAGGACTCCGGAGACCGCGGTGGCGATGAGCCAGACGAACGACCCGAAGGTGATCGCCAGGAGCACCTGAGTCGGTTCGAAGCCGACGGGATCGGTCGCGTACTTCGTGACGAATCCGCCGGTGGTCATGTAGCCGCTGGCATTGTTGCCGGCGAAGATCAGGGCGGCGACGATGACGAGCAGCCAGTGCTTGCGGAACAGATCGATGATCGGTGCCTTGCGCTTGGCCGCTTCGACCTGGATCTCCTTGAACACGGGCGTGTCCTCGACCGAGCGGCGCACCCAGTAGCCGACGCCGATGAGCACGACGGACAGGAGGAACGGAATCCTCCAGCCCCATTCCATGAACGCGTCTCCCGGTGAGATGACTCCGGTCATGATCGCGATGACGCCCGAGGACAGCAGCATGCCCAGCGGCACGCCCAGCTGCGGGTAGCATCCGGCCCGTCCCCGCTTGTCGGCGTCGGCGTGCTCGACGGCGAGGAGTGCCGCCCCACCCCATTCGCCGCCGGCGGACAGACCCTGGACGATGCGCAGGAGGATGAGGAGGATCGGTGCGGTGACGCCGATCGTCTCATACGTGGGGATGAGACCGATGAGCGCGGTCGCCACACCCATCGTCACGAGCGTGACGACGAGGATGAACCGGCGCCCCAGTTTGTCGCCGAAGTGCCCGGAGAGGAAGGCCCCGAGCGGGCGGAAGAGGAACGAGATGCCGATCGTCGCGAAGGCGAGCATCTGTCCGATCGCCTCCCCGGCGGGGGCGAAGTAGAGCTGGGCGAAGACGAGGGCGGCCGCCGTCGAGTACGTGAAGTAGTCGTACCACTCGATCGTCGTGCCGATGACCGCGGCGAACGCGACCTTCCGCTGGTTTCGCTTCTGGGCAGGGGTGGTGAGTGCGGGTGTCGCAGTCATGTGAACGTCCTTGTTCAGGTGATGGTCGGGGAACGCCCGCCCCGGGTGCGGGGCGGGCTGACAGCCGGGGTGGGCTGG
Organism: Brevibacterium sanguinis; assembly: GCF_039528855.1. Taxonomy (NCBI): domain Bacteria; kingdom Bacillati; phylum Actinomycetota; class Actinomycetes; order Micrococcales; family Brevibacteriaceae; genus Brevibacterium; species Brevibacterium sanguinis. The sequence continues at coordinate 215,460 of NZ_BAAAMB010000009.1, forward strand.
GCTGTGCGGCAGATCAGGCCGGGGAGAGTTCTGTCGTGAGGTTCGTCAGCACTCCTTCCGCCCATTCGCAGGCCGCCTCGGCCGCCGGCACGGTTCCTCCGGCATCGTGGCGTCCGTACTCGCCGACCCGGACCGCGCCCTTGGCCTCGAGGGCCTCGGTGAGGCGCTCGCTGCCCCGCGAATAGGTCTTCGTGTAGCTGGCATCGCCCATCCCGAAGACCGCGAAGCGCACTCCGGCGCAGTCGACGTCGTCATCGTGGAGGCGCGCGAAGAAGTCCGCCGCCGAGCTCGGGACGTCACCGTCGCCGTACGTCGAGCACACGATGAGGTGGAACCGCGTGGGGTCGAGTTCAGTCGGATCGACCGCGGCGAGATCGGAGATGACGAGATCGTCGCGCTGGCCGAGGAACATTCCGAGCTCCTCGGCGACGAGTTCGGCGTTGCCCGATTCCGTTCCGAAGAGGATCGTCAGCGGCACATCGGGAGCCAGATCGCTGCTCGTGCTCGCCGAGGCAGCCGTCAGCTGCCCGTCGAGGCTGGCGTCCCGGGCCACCTCGAGCAGCTCTTCACGCGCGGTGATCTTCGACCGGCACCGTCCGAGGCCGGCACCGAGGCGCTCGCGCAGGTCGATGCGACGCCACCCGTCGAAGTCGGTGGCCTCTTCCCGGGGGTCGAGGCCGGTGGCCCCGACGGTGATCGTCCCGGCGTCGACCTCGGCGGAGATGAGCGCGGCGAGGGCCTTCGCCTCGGTGCGCTGGTCGGGGATCGTCCCCCGACCGTTGCCCTTGAGCCAGCCGATCGCGAAGAGCCGGTCATCGATCCTGCCGTCTCCGGGGATCGGAGAGACCGGGCAGATGCCGAGCTGCCCGATCGTCGGGATGTCTCGGACGAATCCGATCGCCGAGATCACCGAGTCGACGTCGAGGTGGACGGCGGACCCGGCGACGTCGAGGTCGATGCCGGCGACGCTGGTGTCTCCGGTGATCGCCTGCGGGGTCGCTCCGAACCACCAGTGGACCTCGATCGCCGCGGCGCCGTCGTCAGCGGCGACGAGATCGCGGAGGGCGTCGAGCTTCGCGTCCTTGCCCGGTGCCGTGGAGTCGAGATCGACGCCGTGGAGGACATGGCGGAGGCCGGGGGTCCGGGCGAGTTCGCGGATCATCACGGGGTCGAACTTCGCCGCCGTCGCGCCCGAGCGGCCGACGACATCGATGCGGGAGACGTCCTCGCGCATCCGGGAGTGGATGCGGTCGTCGATGTCGCTGCCTTCGAGTGCTGTGGACTCGCAGGTGAGCAGGCGGATGAAGTCGACGGCGACGTTGCCCTGACCGACGACGGCGATCCGCGCCCCGAGCCGTGGGAGCACCGCGTCAGCGAACTCCTCGTCGGGATGACCGTTGAGCAGGCGCGTGATCCGGCCCGCTCCGCAGACGCCGTCGAGCTCGGCACCGGGAACCTCGAGCGCCCGATCGTGGGAAAGTCCGCTCGCGAGCACGACGGAGTCGTAGTTCGCCTTGAGCTCGTCGAGGCTGACGTCCCGACCGAGTTCGGTGTTGCCGATGAACCGGGCCCGCGGGTCGGCGAAGAGCTTGTCGAACTGCGTCTCGACGGACTTCGTGCCCTGATGGTCGGCAGCGACCCCGTAGCGGAGGAGGCCGTAGGGCACGGGGAGTCGGTCGTAGACGTCGACCGCGGAGCCGGGCATCCGGCGGAGGATCTCCTTCGCGCTGAAGCAGCCGGAGGGCCCCGAGCCGACGATCGCGATCCGCGGGCCCGGGCCCTTGTCCTTCTCCGTCGCCGAGGCGGTGGCGCCGGCGTGGGCGGCACCGTAGTCGGGGGCATCGCTGGCCGAGGTCCAGGTGATCGGCAGGGTGAGCATTCCGCGGAACACCCAGCCGCCGATGCGGGTCTCCCGGCTCTCGTCGATGTCGAGCCCTTTCAGGCTGTTGAAGAGCAGGGGAAGGGCCACCTCGGCGATCTCCGACCGGGCCGCCCAGTTGCCCAGGCACACGTGCACGCCCTTGCTGAAGGCGAGGTGCGGCTTGACCTCCCGGTGGATGTTGAAGGTGTGGGCGTCGGTCCAGATGCTCTCGTCCCGGTTCGCCGACAGCACGCAGATGCCCAGCTGGGCGCCGGCGGGCAGCGGGGTGCCGGCGAGGACGGTGTCGTGGGTAACCTGGCGCGAGTACATGCCGATGGGGGCGATCCAGCGAATGGTCTCCTCGAACACCGTCGGCCACAGGGACGGGTCGGCCATCGCCGCGGCCCGCTGTTCGGGGTGGGTGAACATCGCGTAGGCGGCGACCCCGAGGGCGTCGCGCGGTTCGTTGAGCCCACCGCCGATGGTCATCTTGATGTTCGCGCGGATCTTCTCGATCGGCATCGTCTCCCCCGGCATCGAGAGCAGACCCGACAGCAGGGAGTCGTCCCGATGGGTGAGGTGGTATTCGAGCATCTCGTCGAGCGCGTCATCGACCTCGTTGAACGAGCGCTCCGACTTCGCCCACACCTCAGGGTCGTCGGCGTAGTTGCCGACCCCGTCGATGAGGGTCTGCGACCAGCGCTGCATGTCGGCCTGGTCGACGTTGTAGAGGCCGATCATCCGGCGCAGGGTCTCGGCGGCGTAGGGTGCGGCGAAGTCCCAGATGAGGTCCGCTCCCGTGCCCTTGTCCTTGAGGTCGGCGAGGAGGTCTTCGGCGACCTCGCGGTACATCTGCGTCCACACCCGCTTGACGTAGCCGGGCTTGAGGACGGTCTGCCAGGCACGGCGCTCGGGGTAGTGCTCGGGATCGTCGCGGCGGAGCATCGAGTGGCCCATTGCGCGGATCTGCAGCGAGCCCTTCTCGTTGGCGGAGTAGGTCTCCTGGTCGTGCTCGGTCTCACTGACCGCCTCGTAGCTCGTGATGAGGTAGCGGTTGACCGAGGGCACCCAGTGGACTCCGCCTTCGGCCCGCAGACGGTCGTAGATGGGGAACGGGTCGGCGTAGAGCTCTGGGATCGTCACCCAATCGGCAACCGGTGCGGTCTCGATTCCGGTCGGAGAACCGGTGTGGATCTGAGAAGTCATCGTCGTCTTCCCCCTCGACTGTGAGATGTGATGGCGTTCACTGACCAGTATGTGGAGAATAGAAGCAAAGGAAAAGCGGAATTATCCGCACTTCATATTCAGGAAAAACGGAAATGCATTCTGATCAGCCCCCGCGGTTCAGCCTCCGCCAGCTCTCCTACCTCCTCACTGCGGCGAGACTGGGCACGATCTCCGCCGCCGCGGCCGAGCTCCACGTGTCCTCCTCGGCGATCTCCGATGCGATCACGGCGCTCGAACATCAGCTCGACGCCCATCTGTGCATCCGGAAGAAGGCTCACGGCCTCGTCCTCACGGCCGCCGGCCGCCAGGTCGCCGCCCGCGCTCAGACGCTGCTCGCCGAGGCGAACGAACTCGAACGCGAGCTCACCCCCGTCGACGGCGAGCTCGTCGGTCCCATCACGATCGGGTGCTATCCGACGCTGGCTCCGATGATCCTGCCCGTCCTCCTCGCCGACTTCGGCCAGCAGCATCCCCGGGTGAGTCTCGAGATCGTCGAGACGCCGCAGGACCGGCTGGCGGGAAAGCTCGAGTCGGGAGAGATCGACGTCGCCTTCGTCTACGAGACCCTGGTGCCCGGCACCCCGAACCGGGCCCGGCTCTTCGCCCAACCGGCCCATGTCATCCTCTCCCCCGACGATCCCTTCGCCGAGGCGGAGACGGTGCGTCTCGAGGACCTCGTCGACCGGGACATGATCCTCCTGGACTCCCCTCCCTCGAGCCAGCACACGCTGACGATGTTCCATGACCGCGGGCTCGATCCCCATGTCCGCTACCGGACGACGAGCTACGAGGTCGTGCGCACACTCGTCGCCCGCGGACTCGGCTACGGCGTCCTCGTCCAGCGGCAGAAGAACCCGGCCAGCTACGAGGGCTATCCGCTGGTGGTCAAAGAGATCGAACCGGCCGTCGAGCCCGTCGCCGTCGAGGTCATCTGGCCCTCCGGCGTCGAGGTGTCGGCACGGGTTCAGGCCCTCATCGACTTCGCGCTCGACGTCGACTGGGATCGACGGCAGAACGGAGACTGACCCCTGCCTCAGGTGCAGGGAAACAACACCTGAGGCAGGGGTCTGTCGGGGTTGGGACTGTGGAAGCCACCGTTCAGGTGACCGGACGCCTGGTCACGGCGTGCCGGTTCGGCGCGGACGTTCCGGAAGGCTCCAACGAGGCGGTGAGGCGGTCAACCGTCGCGGTGCTCGGCTGGTGACCGCCGTCGAGGTCCGCATTCCGCGGATGTTCTCCGTCGTCGGATTGCTCGCCGTCGTCCACCGGGCGACTTGCGACGACAGCAATGATGCCGATGATCGCACAGAGCGCCCACACTCCGGCGATGAGGAACGGACCGGCCCCGGGGACGAGAATGAACGCCGATGCGACGACCGGCATCAATCCCGAGCCCAACGCTGCCGCCATCTGATATCCGAGAGAGGCACCCGAATAGCGAACCTGGGGAGGGAAGAGCTCTGAGACGAAAGCCGCGATGGGGCCGAACAGCATACCCTGCACGAGGCCATTGCCGACGACGATCGCCACGGCAAAGGGTCCGATCTCGCCCATGACGAGGAGGAGCGTGAGCGGCAGCGCCATGATCACGGCGATGCTGTGTGCGAATATCAGAGTCCGTTTGCGCCCGAGCTTGTCGCTCAACCGGGCAACGATGAGGGTGACGATGACCGTGATGATTGCACCCGTAGCCTTCCAATTGAGCACTTCAGAGTTGTTCTCTCCGGCGGCGACCGCAACAGAGACGCCCCATACCGTGGTCAGCCCCGATGTCACGTACATCGTCGCTGTTGCAGCCATTCCGATGAGCAGCTGCTTCTTATATCGTCCGAAGATGGTGACCAGCGGCACCCTCCGCTTCTCGCTCTCCTCTTCGAGTCGTTTGAAAGCGGGAGTCTCACTGACCTTGAGTCGGATGAAGAGTCCCAGCGCGATCAGTGCCGCGGAGAAGAGGAACGGAATGCGCCATCCCCAGTCCGTGAAGGCGTCTCCCGTCAGCGCCGCTGTCAGTGAGAGTGCCAGTGTGGCGAGCACGGCGCCGGCGGGTCCGCCCGCATTGGCGAATCCGGCTGCGAACCCTCGGCGATTCTTGGGAGCGTGTTCCAGCGCCATCAGTGCCGCTCCACCCCATTCACCGCCGACCGCCACACCCTGGATGATGCGAAGTACGAAGAGCGTGATCGGAGCGATCACGCCGATAGTCGCTGTCGGCGGGAGGAGGCCGATGATGACGGTCACCCCACCCATCATGACCATCGAGACGACCAGGGCGATCTTGCGTCCGACCTTGTCGCCGAAATGCCCGAAGATCACTCCGCCGAGCGGTCGAGCGAAGTATCCGGCAGCCAATGTGCTGAAGGAGGCCAGCAAGGACAGCCCAGGACCGAGGTCGGCGAAATAGAGCTGTGCGAAGACGATCGAGGACGCCGTCGCGTAGAGCATGAAATCGTAGAACTCGATCGCCGAACCGATGAAACTGGACGCGAGAATCCTCTTCATCTCAGGCGTGCGCAGAGATGTCTGCAGGCCTTCGGAATCGACAACGCCGTTGTTGTGATTGACCACGGTGTTCAGCTCCTGTGCGAAAGATCGGCGTGCGACTTGACCGGGATCACGTCAAGATCGTCGGGAACGAGGAACTGTCCGTTGAAGAGTTCCTGACCGTGCGCCCAACTGCCCTCATCGGCAGCGCCCGGCACGAGATGGTGGAGAGCCAAAGTCTTCGCTCCTGCCGCATTTCCGATCCTGACGGCTCCGTCGAACGAGGTGTGCGACTTGTAGTGGTGGTCGCGCGAGGCGCGGCCCTCCTCATCGGTGCGATGCTCATACATTCCGTCGACCCACGAGAAGTCAATCGCTTCGTGGAGGAGGATGTCGGTATCGTGCGCAAGACGAACGAGATTCGCAGCTTCGCGGGTGTCGCCGGAGACGGTGACCGATCCGAACTCGCTGTCGAACCGGAAGGCGAATGCCGGGGCGATCGGCGGATGCTCGACGAGGGTCGCCGTGACCGTGACGCAGTCGTCTTCGAAGACGACGAACGGCTCCATATCAGGGTGCGGATTCGTGTTCGGATGAAAGCCGATGGTCTCTGGGACAGTGATGTCGCGCGGGTCGAACAGCACTTCGGGCGACGTTCGCAGTGAGTCGAGCACCCGATCATTGATATCGGTCGCATACGCCGCGACAATGCTGTTGAACATCCCGACCACACCCGGCGTCGGATTCGCCGGGGCCACGGGCCGTGGAGTCACGATCGCTCGCGGCGAGACGGGGGGGAAGGGCTCCGCGCTGTCCCGGGCCGACAATGGGCACCGGATGGTCAGCACGATGCTGCAATTCGTGCATGCCGAACACGATGAGCGCTGGAAGATCGATCGTGTGATCGGAGTGGAGGTGGGTGATGAACACGCCTCCGAGGTCACTGAGCTCAAGGCCCGCCTGGCGGATCCGGCGTCCGACCCCATGGCCGGCATCGACGAGGTAGAACCGATCTCCGACGACGATCGCCGTGGCGATCCCAGAACGGTCGCGAAGGTTCCCTTTCCACCACCGCGGTCCCCCGGAAGTCCCCAGGGTGATGACTTTCATCTTCGATTCATCCATATCGTGGCGCGCCCTTCTGCCTCATTGCGATGTCGGGTTGACGTGACCAGTCTTTCGCAGGATCATCAAAAGAAAAAGCAAAATTAATACGTGAACAACATAGGAAGACTCGATGAATGATTTCACGCTCCGCCAGGTCGAGTACTTCCTTGCCGTCCTTGACCACGGGTCGGTGAGCGCAGCAGCGAAAGCGTGCCGGGTCTCCCAAGCGACGGTCTCCGCAGCACTCGGTCAGCTTGAGAAGCGGCTCGGAGTCACACTTCTTGCGCGCGGACCGGCCCGCAGCGCACGCCCGACCAGCGAAGGGCGCGAGTTCGCTTTCCATGCCAGAGCGATCCTCGCGACCGTCACCGAGGCGGTCGAATCGATCGGCGACGTGGCAACTCTGCAAGGCAACCTCCGTATCGGCTGCATCCCCACCGCGGCACCGCGCATTTTCCCCGGCGTGGCGGCCGCGTTCAGCCGCGAGTATCCAGCCCTCGACATCTCCTTCCACGAGGCGGCCCCTGTCGAATGCCAGCGCCGCGTCCTCGACGGGGAGATCGACATTGCCGTGATGTATCTCCGGCAGCTGCAATTCGCCGGGCTACAGAAACATGAACTCATGGCCGTGCAATCCCATGCGGTGATCGCCGCCGATCACCCTCTCGCAGGTCAGGCAGAACTGGACCTTCGCGCCCTGCGCAATGACTCGTTCATTCTTCTCGATTCACCGCCCACAGCTGATCTCGTCGTTGCACAGATGCGCACCCTCGGTCTCGAACCTCAGGTGCGCTGGCTCATTCCCGATGCGGAGACGATCCGCTCGATGGTGGCCATGGGACTGGGGGTGTCGATCGCCAATGCTGTCCCGCACCCGACCACACGGTCGTTCCACGGGCTGCCGGTGAACTACGTTCCGCTGATCAATCCGGAGGTCTCGAACACGATCATTGCGGTGACTAGAGCAGAGACGCGGATGTCGAAGAAGCTCACAACTGCACTGTCCACGCTGCGGGCCACAGCTGAGGAGACCAACCCTCTCGGTTGGCACGCGGGGCACCAGGTGCAGCCCTGATCGCACCGACCTGGCGGACGTGACGACCGTCAGCGGTTCTCCGGATAATCGCCACCGACAGATCCCACTACCCCAGTCGTGACATCCGGTTTCCAGCCGGTAGGCTCACGACATGGTGACGTTGATCCCGGAGGAACCGGATTTCGGAAAGTCGAGCGCCGAGGCAGCGGTGTGGAAGGCGCTGAAACGGCAGCTGCCCGACACTGTCACCCTCATCCACGGCCAACGCGTGACGACCGCGACGAAGGACGTCGAAATCGACGTCCTCGTCCTCTGGCCCGGACTCGGCATCGCCGTCATCGAGGTCAAGGGCGGGCGGATCGACGTCGTCGACGGCACCTGGTACACCCACGACGCGAAGAAGCAGCGCCACCGGCTCAACCAGTCCCCGATCGACCAGGCGATGGTCGCCAAACACGGACTCCGCCGCTTCCTGCAGCCTCGACTCTCCCGCATGCCCGGGCCCTTCATCCACTTCGCCGTTCTCCCCTACACCGAGCTCCCGGCCGATTGGGACCTGCCCGACGCGCCACGGCACTTCCTCGCAGACGCCACCGATATGCACCGATTGGCCGAGGCGATCGCCGCGGCCCTCCGTCACGCCCGCATCCCCGAGCGGGATGACCCGAGCGTTCCGCTGGATGCGGTGACGAAGAATCTGCGACGCACCCATCTGGCGGTCGCCAACCTCCGCGTGCGCGCTCAGGCCATCGAAGACCGCGCCAGCCAGCTCTCCCAGGAGCAGGCGCGACTCATCCGCGTCCTCCGCCATCAGACCCGCGCCGAGATCAGCGGCGGCGCCGGCTCCGGCAAGACCTACCTCGCCCTCCGGAAGGCGCAGGCCCTGACCCAGGAGGGCAAGTCGGTCGCGCTCATGTGCTATTCGCGGGGCCTGGGCCGATTCCTCCAGCTCGTCACCTCGGCGTGGCCCGAGGCGGATCGACCCGCCTACGTCGGTCTCTTCCACGACCTGCCGGTCAGCTGGGGCGCTGAGGAGGGCAGCGACGACGACTCCGCCTACTGGGAGGAGGAGCTGCCGCGCCGCCTCCGGGAGCTCGCCGACGACCGTCCCCGCCGTCAGCTCTTCGACGCGATCATCATCGACGAGGGCCAGGACTTCAGTCCCCTGTGGTGGGAGGCCGTGGCATCGTGCCTGCGCAACCAGGCCGAGGGCACCCTCTACGTGTTCACCGACGAGCGCCAGCGCGTCTTCGGCAGGCACGGCACCTCACCGATCACGATGAATCCCATCCAGCTCGACGAGAACCTCCGGAACTCCGAACAGATCGTCACCGCGTTCTCCGGCTTCGCCACCGACCCTCCGATCAGCCGAAACGGCCCCGCGGAGGACATCGACGTCATCCCCGTCCCCGCAGATGAGGCCCTCGCCGAGGCGGACGGACAGGTCGAAGCGCTGATGGACGCCGGATGGCAGCCCGGTGACATCGCCCTCCTCACCACAGGCAGCCGACATCCGGTGCAGCGGGAGATCGTCGAGGAGGAGGGCTACCAGGCGTACTGGGATCAGTTCTTCTCCGCCGAGGAGGTCTTCTACGGGCACGTCCTCGGGTTCAAGGGACTCGAACGTCCCGCCGTCGTCCTCTGCCTCAACGGATTCCGCGACGAGTCGCGAGCCGCGGACATGATCTACGTCGGAATGTCGCGCGCGACGACGAAGCTCGTCATCGTCGGCGAGACCGGCCGCATCGACGAACTCCGCCAGTGAGCGCGCCGACGACCGGACTCCTGCTCTTCCGGATCAGGAGCCTCGGTCGCGCGTCAGCTCAGTAGTTCTCCGGCGGGTCGCTGGCCGGGAACGATTCGTCGCCCCACTCCTCGACGAGCTGGTCATCATGCTCACGAGCCGCGTCGCGGGCGTCCTTCTGCGCGGACGACTCCTCGGTCGCCTCGGTGGGTTCCGGTGTCTCGGACATGATCAGTGACCTCCAATGCCAGCGAACGGATCTGCTATCTCCATCTTGCCCGGTCAGAACGGATCTGGGTACCGTGACCCCGCTCAGTCCTGCGCCGCGGTCGTTCGCGTGCCCGCGTCGACGTGGGCGGCGAGGATCCTGTAGTGCCGGTTGCGCACCGACAGCCAGACCGCTCCGAGCAGCGCGGCGAGCAGTGAGCCGAAGAGCACCCCGACCTTGACGACCTGCGCCCGCGGGTCATCGGCACCGAAGCTGAGGTCGCCGATGAGCAGGGAGACGGTGAAGCCGACACCGGCGAGGCACGAGACTCCGACGACGTCGACCCACTGCATCGTCCGGTCGAGGGAGAATCCGCGGACTCGGGTGATGAGGAAGGTCGCCAGCGTGATGCCCAGCGGCTTGCCGACGACGAGTCCGAGCATGATCCCCAGGGCGACCGGACTGCCCAGGGACTCCGCGAGTCCCGACAGTCCCCCGACGTTGACGCCGGCGGCGAAGAACGCGAAGATCGGCACCGCGATCACCGCCGAGGGGATGCTCCACTTGTCGGCGAACTGCGCCGCCGGACCGTGGCCCTCGGTGCCGTGGATGCCGTCGTGCGCGTGGAAGCCGCGCTGGTCCCCGGTCCGTCGACCGCCGTGGCGCTTAGCGGCCACCGGCACCATGAACCCGAGGAGGACCCCGGCGATCGTCGCGTGGATCCCCGCAGCGTGGACGAGCGTCCAGGTGGCGAACGCCAGCGGGAAGAGCAGCCACCAGGCGTGGATGCCCCGCTGCACGGCGACGGCGAACGCGAGCAGGGGAAGCAGCGCCAAGCCCAGCGGCAGCCAGGAGAGGTCGTCGGTGTAGAAGATCGCGATGATGGCGATCGCCAGCAGATCGTCGACGACGGCGAGCGTGAGCAGGAACGTCCGCAGCGACGGCGGCAGGAACTTGCCGACCATCGCGATGATCGCCACGGCGAAGGCGATGTCGGTCGCGGCAGGGATCGCCCAGCCGCTCAACGCGCTGCCGCCGGAGTTGAGGTTGACGAGGACGTAGAGGAGCGAGGGGATCGCGACGCCGCCCACGGCCGCCGCGACGGGCACTGCGGCGGTCTTCGGGTTGCGCAGCTTGCCGGCGACGAACTCCTCCTTGAGCTCGAGGCCGACGACGAAGAAGAAGATCGCGAGGAGGCCGTCGGAGGCCCAGCTGCTCGCCGAGAGGTTGAGCTTGAGGGCCTCGGGGCCGAACTTCGTCGACCGCACGGTCTCATACCAGTCGGCGGCCGGTGAGTTCGCGATGATGAGCGCCGCAGCCGTCGCCGCGAGCAGGAGGATGCCGCCGACGGCATCGTGCTTGAGCACGCGGGCGAGGCGCTCCCGCGCCGGCCGTGCGGTGAGGGTGGAGGGGGTCGGATCAGTGGGGTTCGGGACAGCCGAAGACATCGGTGGGGTCGCTTTCGCAGAGGTGAGAAGTGAACGCGAGTGCGCGACGATCCGGTGTGCGGTCAGCCCTGCTGACCGGCAGAGATGCGGATGCGCGCAGTCAGCGCCGTGGCGGCGGGCAGCCGGCGATCTCACCGTGGGCGTTCGTGCCCCACGAGCTCATCCACCCGTTCGTGCCGTTCGACAGCGTCGTCACGATCTTCGCCTTCGGGAAATCGGCAGCACGAGCTGCTTCGAGACGGGACGCGACGGAGTAGGGCACCGTTCCACCCTAGCGAGTCGCCCGACCCGGTTCCAAACGGTTCGGCATCTGGACTCGTCCTCGTGCTAGCGTGCTGGCATACCTCCAGCGCCCACGAGAACAGGGAGAATCGATGACGGTCTCAAACGCCGACCTCTGGGATGAACGAGGTCCCGAGCTCTACTCGATCGCACTGAACTTCACCGACTTCGGGGACAAGGTCGCGTTCTCCGGTCCGGCCCGGACCGTGCGGTGCTTCGAGGACAACGCCCTCGTCAAGACGGTGCTCTCCCAGCCCGGCGACGGCGCGGTCCTCGTCGTCGACGGCGGCGGCTCGATCGCCACGGCGCTCATGGGCGACATGATCGCCGGGCTCGCGATCGACAACGGCTGGGCCGGCGTCGTCATCAACGGCGCCGTGCGCGATCGCGAGGTCCTCTCGACCCTCGACATCGGCATCAAGGCGCTGGCGAGCAATCCTCGCAAGAGCGGCAAGACGGGCGCGGGCGACCACGACGTCACCGTCGAGTTCGGCGGTGCGACGATCCGCCCCGGCGCCATGGTCTTCGCCGACGCCGACGGAGTCGTCGTCGACCGCTGACGACCAGACATCCGATCTCAGCCCCCGCACTGCCCTCGAGCATCTCCGGCGCTGCGCGCCTCGCGCACTCCCACCTCGGCGACGCATTCCGCCCAGCACACCCTTGACCACTCAAACATCCTATGTTTAGACTCAGGTCAGCGAAACGATTCCCTGAACCGACCGATCGCTCCCAGGACCGGCCGTTCAGACATCCGATCACAACGCTGCTGTTGTGCGAAAGGACGAAATGTCTCAGATCACTGCGATCGACGTCGTCGACCTGCGATTCCCCACCTCGGCGAGTCTCGACGGTTCGGATGCGATGAACCCCGACCCCGACTACTCCGCCGCCTACCTCATCGTCTCCACCGATGCCGGCGACGCCGGCCACGGCTTCGTCTTCACGATCGGCCGCGGCAACGACATCCAGACCGAGGCCGTGCGCGTCATCGCCGAGACCCTCGTCGGACGTGAGGTCGAACCGATCCTCACCGACATGGGCGGCTTCTGGCGCGACCTCGTCCACGACTCCCAGCTGCGCTGGCTCGGCCCGGAGAAGGGCGTGAGCCACATGGCCATCGGCGCGATCGTCAACGCGATGTGGGATCTCAAAGCCAAACGCGCGGGACTGCCCCTCTGGGAGCTCCTCGCCGGGATGAGTCCCGAGGAGATCCTCGACCTCCTCGACTTCCGCTACCTCAGCGACTTCATGACCCGCGACGACGCCCGCGCCATCCTCGATGCCGCCGAGCCCGGGAAGGCCGAGCGGATCGCCGAGCTCCGCGAGACCGGATACATGGCCTACACGACGACGCCCGGTTGGCTCGGCTACTCCGATGAGAAGCTCGCCCGCCTGTGCCGAGAGGCCATCGACGAGGGCTTCTCCCAGATCAAGCTCAAGGTCGGCGCGAACCGCGACGACGACATCCGCCGCCTCGGCATCGCCCGAGAGATCTGCGGACCCGGGTTCCCCATCGCCATCGACGCCAACCAGCACTGGGGCACCGCCGAAGCGATCGACTGGATCGGCGACCTCGCCCGGTTCGATCTCCGCTGGGTCGAGGAGCCGACCTCGCCCGATGACATCCTCGCCCACGCGGCCATCCAGCAGGGCATCGCCCCGGTTCCGGTGGCCACCGGCGAACACTGCCAGAACCGGATCGTCTTCAAGCAGATGCTCGAAGCCGACGGCCTGCGCGTCATGCAGATCGACGCCACCCGGGTCGCCGGGGTCAACGAGAACATCACCAACCTCCTCCTCGCCGCCCACGCGGGAGTGCCCGTGTGCCCGCACGCCGGCGGCGTGGGACTGTGCGAACTCGTCCAGCACCTCTCGCTGTTCGACTTCGTCGCGGTCTCGGCGACGATGGACGACCGCTGCATCGAATACGTCGATCATCTCCACGAGCACTTCGTCACCCCTGTCGACGTCCACGACGGCAGATACTGGCCGCCCTCGGCACCGGGCGCCGGCGCCGAGATCCTGCCCCGGACGCTCACCGACTTCGCCTACCCCGACGGCCCCGAATGGGCAGCGCGCACCGCCTCGGCGACCACTTCGGCGACACCCGTCCCCGAGTCCGCCTGAACCCCGCCTCCTGCCCCCGGCCGCCGTAGCACCGCTCGACGCAGCGCGCCCCTGCGCAAGGCACCCCAGCATGATGACCATCACCTCGTGAGAAACCAGGTTCCCTGCTGTGACTGACCACACGACCTCCGACACCGGACTCGCCCGCAACCACGCGAACGAGCCCATCCCGACCAAGATCATCTTCATCGCCATCCTCGCCGGCTTCTCCGGACTCCTCTACGGCTACGATTCGGGAGCGATCTCCGGAGCCCTGCCCCTGCTCACCGAGCAGATGGGCCTTGATGCCGGGCAGCAGGGACTCATCACCTCCCTCCTGCTCTGGGGAGCACTCCCCTCGATCATCGGCGCCACCCTCGCCGCCCGCCGCTTCGACCGTCGTCACCTCCTCATCGTCGCCGCGGTGATCTTCTTCCTCGGATCCCTCGCCTGCGCGTTCGCCCCGACCCCCGAGGTCCTCGGCGCCGCCCGCTTCTTCCTCGGCCTCGGCGTCGGCATCGCCAACATGTTCGGACTCATCTACCTCTCCGAACTCTCCCCCACCCGCATCCGCGGCCTGCTCACCGGCCTCTACCAACTCGCCGTCAACTTCGGCATCCTCGCCGCCTACATCGTCGGCGACGCCTTCCAGGCCTCGGGTCTGTGGGAGTGGATACTCGGCATCGGCGCGATTCCCGCCGCCGTGTTCTTCGTCGGCATGATCCTCTCCCCGGCCAGCCCCCGCTGGCTCATCACCCGCGGACGCGACGACGACGCCCTGGCCGTGCTCACCTCCCTGCGCGGGACCCAGGAGATCGCCCGCCTCGAATTCGACGACATCAAGTCGAGCCTCGCCCAGCAGGACAGCGGCCTGACCGCCCTGACCCATTCGGCGAGGCGGCCGATGACCGTCCTCCTCGTCCTCACGTTCTTCCAGGTCTTCACCGGCATCAACGCCGTCGTCTACTATGCGCCGATCATCTTCGCGCAGTCGGGCATGGGCGACCGGGCCGGCAGCTACGCGAACTACGGGGTCGGCATCGCCCTCGTCGTCTCCACGGCGATCGCCCTGCCGATCATCGACCGGCTCGGCCGGGTCCGGCTGCTCGCGATCTCGATGCTCGGTCAGACGATCGCCATGCTCGCCCTCTGGCTGCTGCCCGACGCGGGCTGGATCAGCATCGCCGCCGTCTTCGCCTACACCTTCGCCTTCGGCATCGGCATGGGTCCGGTGTTCTGGCTCCTCGTGCCCGAGGTCCTGCCCCTGTCCGTGCGGGCGATCGGCACCGGCGTCATCACCTTCGCCCAGTACCTCTTCAACGCGATCTTCGCGTGGGCGTTCCCCGTCGCCCTCGATGCGATCGGACCGCTCGTCTTCCTCCTCTTCGCCCTCCTCTCGGCCGCGGCCCTGTGGTTCGTCCTCACCCGCGTCCCCGAGACCTCGGGCCGCTCGCTCGAGGAGATCGAAGCATACTGGAGAACGTCGGCTGCCTCGGCGACGAAGCAGAGCTGAACCCGGCACCCACGAGAGGAGCCACAATGCTCACCACCCCGCTCACCCACCCCGAACTCCTCGCCGCGCTCGCCCGGTGCGGTCACGGCACGAAGATCCTCATCGCCGACGGCAACTACCCGCATCTCACCGGGGTGCCCGCCGGCACCACCCGCATCGCGCTCAACGTCACCCCCGGGCTGCTCACCGTCGATCAGGTCCTCGAGCCGCTCGCCCGGACGATCCCGCTCGAGGCCTGCGAGTTCATGCTCACCGCCGAGGCCGGGACCGCACCGGCGGTCGACGGGTACGCCGCACTGCTACCCGGTGTGCCGTTCACCGGTCATGAGCGCTTCGCCTTCTACGACACCGCACGGCTGCCCGATGTCGGGCTCATCATCGCCACCGGCGATCAGCGCCAGTACGCGAACCTCCTGATCACCGTCGGAGTCGTGACCCCATGACCGGTGCCCCGCCGCAGGTCGTCGACTCCCACCTCCACCTGTGGGACCGGCGCCGCTTCTCCTACCCGTGGATGACGGAGCTGCCCGCCCTCCCGGAGACGAGCCTGCCGATTCAGAGAACAGCGTCCGCGACCGCGGCGATCGTCGTCGAAGCCGGCATCAGTCCTGATCAGCGAACCGCAGAGGTCGAATGGCTGACCGCCCTCGCGGCGGAGGAACCGCTCATCCGCGGCATCGTCGCCGCCGTCGACTTCACCGACCCCCACCTCGCCGAGGTGGTCGCCCGGCTCGCCGACACCCCACTCGTCGTCGGGGTGCGCGACAACTTCGAGTCCCGCCCCGCCGGGGACCTCGACCCCCGCACCTCGCCGACAGCCGGGGCGCTGCTGCGCGGACTCGACTGCGCGCGCCGGGTCGGGCTGACCGTCGACCTCTGCGTCCGCGCCGGCCAGCTGGCCGAGCTCGACGCGCTGCTCACCTCGGTCGTCGCGGTGACCGGCTCGGCCGACGGGCTCGTCCTCGACCATCTCGGCAAACCCCTGCCCGCCGATCCCGACTTCTCCTTCGAGGAATGGGCGGAGGCGATGAGCGCCCTGGCCGCCCATGCCGGCCTCCACGTGAAGTTCTCCGGACTGCCCGGCCAGATGCCCGGTGCCGTCGACCCTGAGGCGGCCCGGGAGCTCGCAGACCGCTTCATCGGCGAGGTGCTCACGGCCTTCGGTCCGGAGCGCACGATGTACGGGTCCGATCACCCCGTCTCGACGACCGGCCACGGTCTCGGGGACGGCGAGTGGGAGCAGGCGGCGGCCGCAGCGCTGCACCACGTCGTCGACGACACCGACTTCGCCGCCGTCATGGGCACCACCGCAGCGGACTTCTATCTGACGAGGAGGACTCAGTGACTGAGAAGAACCCCGTCGTGCAGCGCCTGCACGACCTGCACACCCTCGGCTTCGGGGGCGCCCCGATCGGCAATCTCTACCGCGTCATCGACGACGCGACCGCGACCACGGCAGTGGCCACGGCCTGGGATCTGGGCATCCGCTATTTCGACACCGCACCCCATTACGGTCTCGGGCTCAGTGAGCGCCGCCTCGGCGAGATCCTCTCCGACCGACCCCGCGAGGACTTCCTCCTCTCGACGAAGGTCGGCCGGCTCATCCGCCCCGCCGACGCACCCCGGGACTGGGACGACGAGGGCTTCGCCGTCCCCGGTGACCTCCACCGGGTGCGCGACTACTCTGCCTCCGGGGTGCGCCGGTCGATCGAGGAGTCGCTGACGCGCCTGCGCCTTGACCGCGTCGACATCGTCTACATCCACGACCCCGACGACTACTGGCAGGAGGCCCTCGACGGTGCGGTTCCCGAGCTCAACCGACTGCGCGACGAAGGCGTCATCGGGGCGTGGGGCGCGGGGATGAACCAGGCGGAGATGCTCACCCGCTTCGTCCGCGACACCGACATCGACGTCGTCATGCAGGCCGGCCGCTACACCCTCCTCGAACAGGGCGGGCGGGACGAGCTCATCCCCGCGGCCGCGTCCCGTGGGGTCGGCGTCGTCAACGTCGGCGTCTTCAACTCCGGCATCCTCGCCAACACCGACCCCCGGCAGCAGGCGAAGTACAACTACGAGGACGCGCCGCGGGAGGTGCTTAACAAGGCGGAGAAGCTCGCGGCACTGGCGACCGCGCACGGCACGAGCCTGCCGGCCGCCGCCGTCCAATTCAGCCTCCGCGATCCCGCGATCACCAATGTCACCCTGGGCATGCGCACGGCTGAGCAGGTCGAACGCAACGTCGCCCTCGCCCACGCCGAGGTCCCCGAAGCGTTCTGGGCCGCCGCTGTGGCCGATGGTCTGCTCGCCGTCGACCCGCGCACCTACGCAGACCGCCCGGGCACTGTCGACCCGGGCGCAGGCGACCAGTAGAGCACGAGCCTATTCCCCGCACTCTCCGCACCACACCGACCGGAAGGAACCATGACCGCCATGACCACCGCTGAAGAATTCGCCGGCCTCACCGCCCTCGTCACGGGAGGCGCCTCGGGCATCGGCGCCGCCGTCACCGAACAGTTCCTGGCAGCCGGGGCGAACGTCGCCGTCCTCGACCTCGATCCCTCAGGCTCCCCCGCCGGTGCCCTGGCGCTGCAGTGCGACGTCTCCGACCGGGACTCCGTCGAGTCAGCCGTCGCCGCGGCAGCATCCGAGTACGGCGGCATCGACATCGTCGTCAACAACGCCGGCATCGGGGCGCAGGGGCAGGTCGATGCCAACGACGACGCCGAATGGAATCGCGTGCTCGGCGTCAACGTCATCTCCGTCGCCCGCGTCACCGCGGCCGCACTGCCCCACCTGCGCCGGTCCGAGCACGCCGCGGTCGTCAACACCTCGTCGATCGCCGCGACAGCGGGGCTGCCCGACCGCGTCCTCTATTCCGCCTCGAAGGGGGCGATCTACTCGATGACGCTCGCGATGGCCGCCGACCACGTCCGCGAGGGCATCCGCGTCAACGCCGTGTGCCCGGGCACCGCGAACACCCCGTGGGTGATGAAGGGCCTGATGTCGAAGGCGGAGAACCCCGAGGAGGAGCTGCGCCAGCTCAATGCGCGCCAACCCCACGGTCGTCTCGTCGAACCCGCCGAGGTGGCCCGGACGATCCTCTTCC
This sequence comes from Brevibacterium sanguinis, assembly GCF_039528855.1. Classification (NCBI taxonomy): domain Bacteria; kingdom Bacillati; phylum Actinomycetota; class Actinomycetes; order Micrococcales; family Brevibacteriaceae; genus Brevibacterium; species Brevibacterium sanguinis. The sequence continues at coordinate 233,582 of NZ_BAAAMB010000009.1, forward strand.
TCGCCAGCCCGCTCCAGGGCTCGACGACCGGCACGGCGATCGCCGTCGACGGCGGCATGCAGGGACTGCGACTGCGCGCAGAGTGAGGCTCAGTCCGCGCCCGGTCCGGGGGCGTCGTCGGCGACGACGTCGACCTCGTCGACCCAGCGCTGCACGCCGGTGACGTGGAGGATCATCATCGACTGCGCCAGACGCGCGTCTCCGGCGGCGAGGGCGTCGATGATCGCCCGGTGCTCATCGAGGGTGCGCTCGATGGCGCCGGGATCGGTCATGCCCCGCCAGGTCCGCGCCCGCGTCGTCTTCATCGACACGGCTTCGAGCATCGCGGCGAGGTAGTCGTTGCCCGCGTGCTTGGCGATCGTCGCATGGAAGTCGAAGTCGTGGGAGACGAGGGATTCGACCGAGTCGGGGTCGGTGTCCCTGATCGTCTGCCGCAGATCCTCGAGCCCGGCCGCGTCGATGCGGGTCGCCGCGCGGTACGCGGTCTCGGCTTCGAAGATGCGCCTGACCTCGAGGATCTCCCGCAGCGACCCCGAGGCGTGGACGTCGACGAGGAAGGACACCGCCTCGGTGAGGTCCTCGGCCGAGAGCGAGGTGACGTAGGTTCCCGACCCGCGTCGCACGTCGAGGACGTTGATGAAGTCGAGGGCCTTGACCGCCTCCCGCAGGGAGTTGCGGGAGAGGCCGAGCCGCTCGGAGAGCTCGGCCTCCGGGGGCAGACGGTCCCCCGGTCTGAGCTCACCGGTGACGATGAGGTCCTTGATCTTGTCGAGCGCGTCATCCGTCAGTGCCATGGCTCCCACCTTATGTCCTCACCGGGCATGATCGTCGCCAGCACCGCGGTCGCCGATCCTCACTCGTAGAGGAGCTCGGCGATCTTCGGGTCCTCGATGTTGTTCTTGTCGTACCAGTAGAACGCGGTCGGGATCTGCTTCTCGAGGTCCTTCCCGTCGATCGCGTCAACGGCGGCCTGCACGGTCTGGCTGCCGATGTCGAGCGGGCTCTGCGTGACCGCGCCGAGCATCGACCCGTCCTTGATCGCGTCGAGCTGGGCCTTGCCCGAGTCGAAGCCGACGATCGTCGCGTCGGTGTTGCCGAGCTCCTTGGCTCCTTGGACGACGCCGATCGCCGCACCTTCGTTCGTGCCGTAGAGACCGGCGAGGTCGGGATTGGCCTGGAGCATCGCCTTCGTCGCGTCCGCGGACTTCGCCTGATCGCCGTCGGCGTTCTGCTCGGCGACGATCTCGATGTTCGGCTCGTTCTGCTCGAGGTACTCGACGAAGCCATCGCGGCGTTCGACCCCGGTCTGGGCCGTCTCCGAATGGGTGACGATCCCGACCTTGCCCTCCCCGCCGAGGGCTTCGGCGAGCTTCTTCGCGTCCTCGGCGGCAGCGGCCTTGTTGTCGGTGGCCACGGTGGTCAGCGGGATGTCGCTGTCGACGCCGGAGTCGAAGGCGATGACGGGGATGTCGTTCGACTGCGCCTGCTGGAGCAGCGGGATGACGGCCTTGCTGTCGAGCGCGGCGATCGCGACTGCGTCGGGCTGCTTGTCGAGCGCCGTCTGCAGCTGGGTGACCTGCTGTTCGACGTCGGTCTCGCTGTCGGGGCCCTCGAAGGTCACGGTGACGCCGAGTTCCTTCGCCTTCTCCTCGGCTCCCGTCTTCACCGTCTGCCAGAACTGGTGCTGATAGCCCTTCGAGATGATCGCGATCGTCCGCTCTCCGTCCCCGCCGCTCGATCCGGTGTCGGCCGAACCGCAGCCGGTGGCGATGAGGGCGATGGACGACAGTGCCGCGAGCGAGGTGAGCAGCTTTCCTATCCTCATGGTGATCTCCTTCGATTCTTCGTGAGGGCGATGGTGGGTCAGAGTGGTGCGGATCCGGTGGAGGAGTTCTTCTTGCGCACGATGTCGAGGTAGACGGCGAGCAGCACGACGACGCCGATGGCCACCTGCTGCCATTCCTGGGCGACGCCGGCCATACGCAGACCGTTGTCGAGGACGGCCATGATGAGGGCGCCGATGACGGTGCCGACCATCGACCCGCGGCCTCCGGCGAGCGAGGTGCCGCCGATGATCACCGCGGCGATCGCCTGGAGCTCGATGCCGGCGCCGCCGGTCGGCTGCGCGGAACTGAGACGGGAGGCCGAGAGCACCCCGGCGAGGCCGACGAAGAGTCCGCAGAGGACGTAGACGGAGATCAGCCAGCCGCGGACGTTGACGCCCGAGAGCCTCGTGGCCTTCTCGTTCGAGCCGATCGCGAACGCCGTGCGGCCGATGAGGGTGCGCTGGAGGACGATGACCGAGACGACGATGAGGATGAGGAAGAGCACGGTGCCCAGCGGCAGCCGCATCCCGGGGATGAGCGAGACATTCATGATCGCCCCGAAGCCGGGGCTGTCGGTGAAGTAGATCGGCTTGGTCCCGCTGACGACGAGCGACAGTCCCTGGGTGATCATCATCATGCCGAGCGTGGCGATGAACGGCGGCAGCCCGAGGACGGCGACGTTGAAGCCGTTGACGAGGCCGATGAGGCCGCCGAAGGCGATCGTCAGGGCGATCCCGACGATGAGCGGCAGACCCAGGTTCGTGATGAAGACCCCGGCCATGACACCGCAGAGGATCATCCCCGTGCCCACGGACAGGTCGATGCCGCCGGTGATGATGATGAACGTGACGCCGAGGGCGAGCAGCCCGACGGTCGTCACCGTGGTGAGGATCGTCGAGAGGTTCGTGACGGTGAGGAACGAATCGGGGTTGATGATCGCGAAGACGATGATGATGACGATGAGGCTCGCCACAGCGAGGAGCTGCTGCAGCGAGTTGCGCCAGAAGCTGCGCGTCCCGGCGGGACGACCGGTGTCGGCGGCCGGGGCATCAGAGGTCTGCGGGCGGGCGGCGGAAGCGGTTTCGGCATTCATTCAGGCGACGATTCCCATCGATTCGGTGTGCTGCGTGGCCAGGGCCATGACGGAGTCCTGCGTGGCATCGGCGGCGGTGAGGATGCCGGTGAGGTGGCCTTCGCTGAGCACGGCGATGCGGTGTGAGAGCAGGAGGACTTCGGGCAGTTCGGAGGAGATGACGATGATCGACTTGCCCTGCGCGCTGAGCTCGCGCAGCAGGGCGTAGATCTCGGCCTTCGCGCCGACGTCGATGCCCCGGGTGGGTTCGTCGAAGATGAAGACGTCACAGTCCTTGACGAGCCATTTCGCGATGGCGACCTTCTGCTGGTTGCCGCCGGAGAGCTTCTCGAGCACCTGCGTGATCGACGGCGTGCGGATCCGCAGCCGTGACACGAGGTCACGGGCGGTGGTGTCGATGGCCGTCTCGTCGGTGAACCCGAAGCGGCTGAAGCGCCGCAGGCTCGGCAGGGCGATGTTGTCGCGGACGCTCTGCCCCACGAGCACGCCGAGCTGCTTGCGGTCCTCGGACAGGTAGCAGATCCCCAGCCGCGCGGCCGCCGCCGGACTGCCGATCGTCACCGCTCGGCCGTTGACGGTGACCGTCCCGGCGGTCAGGGGGTCGGCGCCGATGATCGCGCGGGCGGTCTCCGTGCGGCCGGCTCCCATGAGACCGGCGAGTCCGAGGATCTCGCCGCGGCGGAGGTCGAAGCTGATGCCGCGCAGCTTCGCCTTCGTCTGCAGGTCCGTCACGGCGAGGACCACCTCGGCGGTGTCGTCATGGGCGGGTGCGTCGGCGACGGCGGCGAGTTCGCGTCCGACCATCATGCGGATGACCTCGGGCATCTCGGTCGTCGCGGTCGGCACGGTGCCGATCTTCTCGCCGTCGCGGATGACGGTGATCCGCTCCGTGATGGCCTTGAGCTCCGGCATCCGGTGCGAGATGTAGATGACGCCGGTCTCCGGGGTGATGAAGCGGCGGATGAGCCCGTGGAGGACCTCGACCTCCTCATCGTTGAGGGCGGCGGTGGGTTCGTCCATGATGAGGATCCGCGCATCCTGGTTGAGCGCCTTCGCGATCTCGACCATCTGCTGCGCGGCGACGGTGAGCCGCCCGACGACGGCGCGCGGGTCGAGCGCGAGACCGAGCCGGGTGAAGAGGGCCTGCGCATCCCGGTTGAGCTGACGTTCGCTGATGAAGGGACCGATGCGCGGTTCGCGGCCGAGATAGATGTTCTGGGCCACTGTGAGATCCTCGACGAGGTTGAACTCCTGGTGGATGATGGCGATGCCGAGGCGCTCGGCGTCGGTCGTCGACCCGATCGTCACCGGGGTGCCGTCGATGCGGAACTCCCCGGCGTCCGGGGTGTAGACGCCCGAGAGCAGCTTCATCAGCGTCGACTTCCCGGCTCCGTTCTCCCCGACGAGGCCGAGGACCTCTCCGGGATACAGGTCGAGGTCGACGTCGGAGAGGGCTCTGACGCCGGGGAAGGATTTGGCGGCGCCGCGGATGTCGAGCAGCGGAGTGCTCGTCGTCTCTGACATGTGGCGGTGACTCCTCGTTGAATACCGTGTCCCACGTCATCACGCGAGACATCCTATGTCTGTTGCTCAGACTAGAGGCACAGTCGAGCAAAGACAAGATCTCGCCGGGATTATTTGTCGAAACGCAATGGATGGATTGTCAATACATTGGATGACTGACGGGAGTTTTGCCGGTCCCGCTTGAGCGTCGGGTGCGCACGGCAGGGCTCTTCCGTCCCGCCGGGCATGGCCACCGCGCTCCACCGCGGATATACTTCAATATTCAACCATCTTGATCTGGAGCGCCCGATGACCTCTGCCCCCAGCACCGTCCTCCCACCCGATGCCGGAATGGACGCCGTGACCCTGCGCGTCGGCGACCTCGACCTCATGACCGACTACTACCGGAATGCGCTCGCCCTCGAACCGCTCGAGGAGGCTTCCCGGGGGCGCGAGGTCCACCGCGTCCTCGGGCGCGGCACGACGCCGATGGTGAAGTTCGTCTCGACCCCGGACCTGCCGGTCGGCAGCCGCCGGAGCGCCGGACTCTTCCACACCGCCTTCCTCTTCGAGACTCCCGAATCCCTGGCCGCGACCGTCGCACATGCCGCGGCGAACACCCGCAGCCGGTTCCTCGCCGCTCAGGATCACCTCGTGTCGCAGGCGTTCTACTTCTCCGACCCCGAGGGCAACGGCATCGAACTCTACGTCGATCGGGACCGCGCGCAGTGGGGCCACTCCCCCGCCGGTGAGATCGAGATGGACTCGATCGGCTTCGACCCCAACGCCTTCCTCCGCGAGCATCTCGACAGCGGCACGCTGACGAGCGCATCGGAGCTGCCCGGCACCGTCGGCCATGTTCACCTGCAGGTCGGCGATCTCGACGCCGCCCGCGAGTTCTACGTCGGCGCGCTCGGCTTCGAACCGACGAACTCGACGATGCCCGGGGCCGTCTTCGCCTCGGCCGGCGGCTACCACCATCACGTCGCGATGAACACGTGGAACAGCCTCGGCGCGGGACCGCGGGCCGCGAGCCTCGGCCTCGGCGATCTCGCGATCACGGTGCCGGCCCGCGAGGACCTCGATGCCCTCGTCGAGAGGCTGACGGCGCGGTCGCTGCCGTTCGCCGACGAGGAGCGTTCGGTGCGCCTGGCCGACCCGTGGGGCACGCAGGTGACCGTCGGGGTCGGCGGCAGCACGCTCGAGGAGACCCTCGAGCGCTGAGGACTCAGCGCTCGGCGGGATGGCGCTCGGCCGCGGCGACGACGGCCTCGGGCCGCAGGTCGAGGCGGCGCAGGAGCTGCGCGTTGAGGGCGACGACGACCGTCGAGGCCGACATGAGGATCGCACCGACGCTCATCGGCAGGACGAACCCGATCGGCGCGAGGATGCCCGCGGCCAGGGGGACGGCGAGGAGGTTGTAGCCGGCGGCCCACCAGAGGTTCTGCTTCATCTTCCGGTAGCTGGCCCGCGAGAGCTCGAGGACGGAGAGCACCGAACGGGGATCGTCGGAGGCGAGGATGACTCCCGCCGAGCCGATCGCGACATCGGTGCCCGCACCGATCGCGATGCCGACATCGGCCTGCGCGAGGGCGGGGGCGTCGTTGACGCCGTCGCCGACCATCGCGACCGTCTTCCCCTCGGCCTGGAGTTCGGCGACCTTCGCCGCCTTGTCCGCCGGGCGCACGCCGGCGAAGACCCGGTCGATGCCGAGGTCAGCGGCCACGGATCGGGCGACCGCCTCGGCGTCGCCGGTGATCATGACGACCTCGATGTCCTGGGCGTGGAGGGCCTCGACGGCCTGCCGGGACTCGGCCCTGATCTCATCGGCGAGGCGCAGCGCGCCGACGACCTGCCCGGCGACGAGGACGTGGAGGATGATCGCTCCCTCGGCCCGCCAGGTCTCGGCGATCGGGGCCTCGACGGCCCCGCGGGCACTGAGGAGGTGGGGTCCTCCGACCTCGACCTCGGTGCCGTCGACCTCGGCGCGCACTCCGACGGCCGGTGAGGACGAGAAGTTCTGTGCCGTCGGCACGGTCAGTCCCCGCTCGTCGGCGGCGCGGACGATCGCTCGGGCGAGCGGGTGCTCGCTGTCGGTCTCGGCCGCGGCGGCGAGAGCGAGCACCTCGTCGTCGCTGCGCGTCCCGGTCGTCTCGACGGCGGTGACGGTCGGCTCGCCCTTCGTCAGGGTTCCCGTCTTGTCGAAGAGCACGGCGTCGACGGTGCGCATCGTCTCGAGCGCGAGTCGGTCCTTGATGAGGACCCCGGCGCGTGCGGCGCGTTCCGTGGCGATCGAGACGACGAGCGGGATCGCCAGTCCCAGGGCATGGGGGCAGGCGATGACGAGGACGGTGATCGTGCGCACGACCGCCGTGTCGGGCATGCCGACGAGCGTCCAGACGATCGCGGTGATGACGGCGGCGCCGAGGGCGAACCAGAACAGCCACGCCGCGGCGCGGTCGGCCAGGCGCTGGGCGCGTGAGGAGGAGTTCTGGGCGTCGGCGACGAGTTTGCGGATGCCGGCCAGCGCGGTGTCGTCACCGGTCGCGGTGATCTCGATCCGCAGGCCCGAGTCCGTGGCGACGGTGCCCGCGACGACGGTGTCGCCGACGCTGCGGCGCACCGGTCGGGACTCCCCGGTGATCATCGATTCGTCCATCTCCGCGGTGCCGTCGACGATGCGCCCGTCCGCCGGCACGGCGGAGCCGGGGCGGACGAGGACGACATCGCCGACGACGAGGTCGGCGGGTGCGACCGTCACGGTGGTGCCGTCGACGATCTTCACCGCCTCATCGGGCAGGAGGGCGGCGAGGCTGTCGAGCGCCGAGGTGGTCTGCGCGAGCGAGCGCATCTCCAGCCAATGGCCGGCGAGCATGATGACGATGAGGAGTGCGAGCTCCCACCAGAAGTCGAGTTCGGCGTCGAGGATCCCCAGCGAGGCGCCCCACGAGGCGACGAAGGCGACGGTGATCGCGAGCGCGATGAGGAGCATCATCCCCGGCTTGCGGGCCTTGAGCTCGCTCCACCCGCCGGTGAGGAACGGCTTGCCGCCCCACACGTACATGACCGTGCCGAGCACCGGAGCGATCCAGCGCACCCAGCCCCACGGCCCCGATTCGGGCACCATGTAGCCGACGAGGTGGCCGAACATCGGGCTGAAGGCGATGACCGGCACCGCGATGACCGCCATGATCCCGAAGAGCCGGCCGAACACCGCGGCATGCCCGCCGTGGCCCCCGTGGCCGGAGTGGTCCATGCCCGAGTGGTCCATCCCCGAATGATCCATGCCGGAGTGATCCATTCCCGAGTGATCCATCGCCCCGTGCCCCGCGAGATCGTGGCCCGCGTGATCGTGGCCCGAATGATCATGGCCCGAATGTTCGTGGCCCGCGTGATCGGCCCCGGGCTGCTGGTGTCCGGCATGGTCATGGCCCGCGTGGCTCTGCTCGAGTTCCGTCGCTCTCTGGTGATCCCGTTCCGTGTCCATATCGTCAACCTATACCCCCTAGGGGTATGAATCAAGCTCGATCCGCAGGAATCTGCGAGAAATTTCTTTGCACTTCTGAGCAGTTATGGCACATACTTGCTCATGCTGTGCATAACGGTGCGTCGCTGACCGCCCGCACCGCGCACCTCTGGCCGGACCGACCGGTCAGCCTCAATGTGGAGGACCCATGGACCTGCAGCTCATCCTCGCCCTCGTCGCCGGGATCGCGACGATCGTCGTCATCGTCCTGGCCACGCGCCTCGACGCCTTCATCGCTCTCCTCCTGGCAGCGATCGTCACCGGCATCGTCGCCGGTGAGGATCTGCTCTCGATCGTCGACGCCGTGACCACCGGGTTCGGCAACACCCTCGCGAGCATCGGAATCGTCATCGGCCTCGGCGTGGGCATCGGCAAGATCCTCGAGGTCTCCGGCGCCGCCGACTCGCTCGCCCGCGCCTTCCTCCGCGCCTTCGGCAAGGGCCGTGAGCCCTGGGCGATGGGCACCGTCGGGTCCCTCGTCTCGATTCCCGTGTTCTGCGACTCCGGGTACGTCATCATGAACCCGCTCGCCCGCTCGATCGCCCGCGTCAAGCGCGGCGGCTACATCACGCTCGCCCTCGCCCTCGGCGCCGGCATGACGCTGACCCACCACATGGTCCCGCCGACTCCGGGCCCGCTCGCGGCCACCGGCATCCTCGGCGCCGATCTCGGTGCCGTCATCCTCACCGGTCTCGTCTTCACCGTCATCCTCCTGCCGGTCGTCGTCATCTACGCCCGCTGGATCGGACCGAAGCTCGAACCCTTCCTCAACGTCACAGTCAAGCACGACGTCTATACGACGGTGACCGCGGGAGCACCGGAGACCGCAGGGGCAGCGGAGACCGCGGCGCCGGTCTCGCCGACCACGGAGACGACGACCGCCGGAGGCGCAGCGGACACCGGAGACGGCACCGGAAGCCCGCGGACCGCCGGTGGCAGGCAGCCGGGCGCGGTCCTCGGCTTCCTCCCGCTCATCATCCCGCTGCTCCTCATCGTCGCGAACACCGTGTCGACGGCGATCGACCGCAACGCCCAGGGGATGCTCGCCGGCGACGACTACGAACCGTCCGCGTGGGTCGCTCCCATCGCCTTCCTCGGCAACCCCGTCGTCGCGCTCATCATCGGCCTCGTCCTCGCCGTCTACACCCTCCTGCCGCGCCTGACCCCGCGCACCCAGGTCCAGGCCTGGCTCGCCGACGGCGCCGCCTCGGCCGGACTCATCCTCCTCATCACCGGCGCCGGCGGCAGCTTCGGCATGGTGCTGCGCGAATCCGGGGTCGGAGACGCCCTCGCCGAGGCGATCGCCTCGATCAGCCTGCCCGCCCTCCTCGTGCCGTTCATCATCGCCTCCCTCGTGCGCATCGCGCAGGGTTCGGGCACGGTCGCCATGATCACCGCCGCCTCGGTGACGGCCCCGCTCATCGCCCCGCTCGGGCTCAGCCCGCTCGTCGCGGTCATGGCCTGCACCGCGGGATCGATGGTCTTCTCCTACTTCAACGACTCGTACTTCTGGGTCGTCACCCGCTTCGCCGGCCTCGACGGGGTGCAGGCGATCAAGGGCTGGTCGGGGATCACGACCGCCGTGTGGCTGGGTTCCATTCCGCTCCTCTTCGTGCTCGACTTGGTCGTATGAGCAGTGCAGACGGCGACGCGGAGACGTCGCGCATCCTCATCATCGCCGACGACCTCACCGGCGGAAACGCGTGCGGGGCCCTCTTCGCCGAGGCGGGTCTGCGGACGATCACCGTGACGTCCACGAGTGCGACGGAGACGGTCGACCTCGACGTCCTCCTCGACGACTACGACGCCGTCGTCCTCAATGCCGACTCCCGGCACCTGCCCGCCGCCACCGCGGCCGAGCTCACCGCACAGCTCGTGGCGAGCGCCGGGAACATCGACCTCGTCGCGTGCCGGATCGACACGACGCTGCGGGGCAATGTCGGGGTGAGCGCCGAGGCGGCGCTGACCGCCCGACGCCGGCTCGCCGCCCGCGCGGACGGCCCGGCGAAGAGGGTCATCGGCCTCTGCATCCCCGCCTTCCCGGCCGCCGGACGCACGACGGTCGAGGGCCTGCAGCTGCTCGACGGGCGGCTGCTCGAGCACACGGAGCTGCGCCGCGACGTCCGCTCCCCCATGCACACCTCCGATGTCGCGCAGATCCTTCGCGACGGCACCGACCTCGACTGCCATCTCATCGACATCTCCCAGGTGCTCGCCGGTCGCCATGCCGTCCGGGAGGCGGTGCTCGCCGGGATCGCCTCGGGCGCCGACGTCATCATCGTCGATGCGCTGACCACCGAGCACATCGAACTCGTCGGCTCGGTCGTCGCCGCAGTGACCCGGGAGATCGCCGCGGAAGCACCCGATGCAGGGGCGGACCCGCCCGGCGGTGAGACCCTCGACTGGGTGACGATCGATCCCGGTCCCGGCAGCCTCGCCCTCGCCCTGCCGCTGCTCCCGACGCGGCCGAACGGGATCATCCTCGGGATCTCCGGATCGGCCACCGAGGTCACCCGCGCGCAGCTGGCCACACTGTCCGAAGACCCCCGCAACGCCGTCGTCCGCGTCGTCCTCGACGAGGACGGCCTGCCCGCTGTCGAGGCCACGATCGCCCGGGTCGAGGGCGTCACCTCGGCGAAGGCGATCATCATCGCCACCGTCGTCGACGCCTCCGATCTGCGCAGTCTCAGCGCCGCGGCCGCGGAGGAGACGACCCGCCGGCTCGCCGCCATCGCCGAGCTCATCATGACCTCCCCGGCCGTCACCGGCCTCTACACCACCGGCGGGGACATCACCGCAGCGGTGATGCGCGCGGTGGGCGCCGTCGGGATGGAACTCGAGCGGGAGATCATCCCGCTCGCCGTCG
>NZ_BAAAMB010000009.1:244434-251720 GCF_039528855.1 Brevibacterium sanguinis
CCCGTCGGCGGTCGCCTCGTCGGCGGACGCGCCGACGGCCTGCCCATCGTCACGAAGGGCGGTCTCATCGGCGACTCCGACACGGCAGCCCTCTGCCTCGACTACCTCATGGCGACCTCCCGGGTCGGGCAGGGATGAGCCCGATGCCGACCACCGAGACCGCACCACCGAAGGAGTATGACATGACCGCACCCATCCTCGCCGTGACCGTGGGAGACCCCGTCGGGATCGGCCCGGAGATCACCGCCCAGGTGCTCGCGGAGTTCTCCGCCCGCGACGACCAGCACGGCGTCGCCGTCGCCGATCTCGCCGTGATGAGACGCGCCGTCGACGTCCTCGGCCTCGACGTCGAACTCCGCCCGATCACCGACTTCGCGACCGCCTCGGCGGGAGAGGGCGTCATCGACGTCTTCGACATCGGCGTGCTCGGTGACGACCTGCCCGACTGGGGCGTCGTCGACGCGCGCGCCGGCCGTGCCGCGGTCACGGCCATCGAAGTCGCGACCAGGGCGGCGATGGATGAGGAGATCGCCGGCATCGTCACCGGACCGATCAACAAGGAGGCCGTGTGGCAGTCCGGCTCTGAGCACCTCGGGCACACGGAGATGCTCGGCGAGCTCACCGGGGTGACGAAGCAGGACACGATGTTCGTCGTCGAGAACGCGAAGGTCCCCGACCACAAGCTCCAGATCTTCTTCGCCACGCGGCACATGTCGCTGCGGAAGGCGATCGACGCGCTGTCCGTCGAGACGCAGATCGATTCGATCGAACGCGCCCATCGCGCCCTGCAGCTCTACGGGGTCACTGCGCCGCGGCTCGCCGTCGCCGCCCTCAATCCGCACGGCGGGGAGAACGGGGCGTTCGGGGACGAGGAGATCGAGATCCTCCGCCCCGCCGTCGAGGCCGTCAACGCCGCCGGTCGCTTCGACGTCGCCGGACCCATCCCCGCCGACTCCGTCTTCCACCAGGGGCTGACCGGGCGTTTCGACGGGATCCTCTCGCAGTACCACGACCAGGGGCACATCGCCTCGAAGACGTACGACTTCGACGGCACGATCTCCGTGACCGTGGGCCTGCCGATCCTGCGCACCTCCGTCGACCACGGCACGGCATTCGACATCGCCGGACAGGGACTCGCCGATGCCGGCACGATGCGCTCGGCCTACCGTGCGGCGATCGGCTATGCGCCCTTCGTCGACGGCATCCGCGCGGAGTACCTGCCGCGGTGATGGCCGTCCGCAGCAGCACGGCCAAGCGCCGCGACGACATCCGGTCCCGGCTGAAGTCGGGGGCGTGGTCGATCCCGCGCCTGGCCGCCGAGCTCGGAACCTCGGAGTCGACGATCCGGCGGGACCTGCGGGAGCTGGCCGACGCCGGTGAAGTCATCCGCACGATCGGCGGGGCGACCGCCGCCGGGTACGTCGAACCCCCACTCGGTCAGCGGATGGAGCAGCAGGCCGAGGCGAAGGACGCGATCGCCGCCCACGCCCTGAGCCACGTAAGCGCGCAGGTGCGCACGATCTTCCTCGACGCCGGATCGACGACCGTGCGGGTGGCCGAGCGTCTCCGCGACCGCGACGACCTCACCGTCATCACCCGGGGACTCGAGATCGCGCTGACGCTCGCGCACCCGAACGGTCCGCGTGTGACCATGGTCGGCGGTGAGGTCTCGACCCTCTCGCACGGGACGACGGGGGCGCTGAGCGACCATGCGCTCGCACGCGTCCACGTCGACGTCGCGTTCCTCGGCGCCGACGCCGTCGACCCGGACGTCGGCATCGGGGAGCCGACGCTCGCCGAGGCCAGGACGAAGGAGCTCATCGCCGAGCGCGCCCGCAGCGTCGTCGTCCTCGCCGACTCCTCGAAGTCCGGTCGCGAGGTCGCGGCCTGGGCGCCGCTGCCCGACGGGTGGATCTGGATCGACGAGACCGGCACGCGAGCCACCGGGTGAGCAGCGGCGGCGCCTGACGCCCCGGCGTCGTCACTCGACGATCTGCCCGGTCGTCGTCGCCCGGTCGTCGTCAGACGCCTGCGGGAGCGAGCACGATGTCGAAGCGCGTGCGCGACCACGGCAGGTCACCGAGGTCGCGGCCGTCGGGGGTCGGGGTGCCCGCCGGCTGCTGCGCGAAGTCCTTGATGAGGGAGTCCTTGACGCCGAAGACCGAATCGCTGGTGAGCAGTTCGTCTCCGGAGACGAAGATGTGGGTGACGAGCGTGCGCAGGCCCGGGGCCGTGACCATGAAGTGGAGGTGGCTCGCCCGCATCGGCGAGCGCCCCGTCGCCGCCAGCAGCCGCCCCACCGGTCCGTCGTCGGGAATCGGGTACGGAGTGGGGGTGAGCCCCCAGAACCGGAACGACCCGTCGTCGTCGGAGAACAGATGCGCCCGCCCGTAGACGCGGTCGTCATCGTGCTGGACGTCGTAGAGGCCGTCCTCGTCGGCTTCCCAGACCTCGATGCGGGCCCCGGGCACGGGAGCCCCGTCGGTGTCGCGGACGACGCCTTCGACCCAGCACGGCTCTCCCACTCCTCCCCCGGCGATGTCCCCGCCGGCGGGGATGAGCGGGGCGTCGTCGACGAAGAACGGTCCGAACACCGTCGCCTCGGTGGCGTCACGGTAGGGCTGGTTGCTCACGTTGATCGTCTGCATCGATGCGCCGAGGACGTCGGAGAGGAGGATGAACTCCTGCCGGCGGTCGTCGGTGATGTGTCCGACGTCGGTGAGGAAGCCGATCGCCCGGTTCCATTCGTCCTCGGTCAGCCGCACGTCGCGGATGAGTCCGTGGAGGTGGGTGACGACCGCGGTCATCAGCTGCCGGAGGCGGTCATCGGGGGTGCCCGAGAACGAGGCGATGACCGTGTCGATGAGCCGCTCCTCGACCTCGGCCGGGGTGAGCCCGGCAGCGTCCTCGGCCGCCTCGGCGGCGATGCCGGTCCCGCCCGGCGACCCCTGCGGGGCGACGGTCTGGGGCTCATCGCCGCGCCGGGCGGCGGTGAGCAGCGCCGTGAGGTTCTCCCGCGTCACCGGCTGGGGGTTGTCGCCGGGGATCGCTTCGAGGGCGAGGTCGACCGCCTCGGCGATGTCACCGGATGCGAATCCGAGCTCCGACAGTGCCCGCGGGGCGCCGACGGCCTCGCGCAGCCGCTGGAGTCCGGCGACCGCGGTCTCGGCTCCGAACGCCTCCGCCATCCGCGCCTCGGCCTCGGGCACGGCGGGGGCGTTGAAGGCGAGGACGTAGGGCAGGACGATCGCATGGGTCTGGGCGTGCGGGAGGTCGAAGGTGCCGCCGAGGACGTGGGCGATCTTGTGGTGCATGCCCGATCCCGCCGAGGCGAAGGCGACGGCGGCGAGGTAGGCGCCGTAGAGCGTGGACTCGAGCCCCGTCAGTGCGGAGGATTCCGCGCCGAGCTGCGGCAGACCCTCGCGCAGCGCCCGGATGCCTTCGAGGGCGAGCGCCCGGTTGATCGGGTCGGCGGCCGGGGCCCACAGCGAGTCGATGCAGTGGGCGAGGGCGTTGAGGCCCGAGGCGACGGCGAGGTCGTGGGGCAGGTCGCGCAGGAGGTCGGCGTCGTAGATGACCGTGCGCGGCAGCACCGCATCATCGACCCCGGTGCGCTTGCGGCCGTTCTCGGTGCGCCCCCACACGTTCGTCGCCTCGGAGCCGGAGAACGTCGTGGGCACGGCGATGACCGGGATCCGCGTCTGCAGCGCGACCGCCTTCGCCAGCCCCGTTGCCGAACCGCCACCGACGCTGACGACGAGGTCGATGTCGCCGACCTCGGCGGCGGCCACGGCACGATCGGCCACCTCGGCGGGCACGTGCATGACGACCTCCCGGTGCCACAGGGCGACCGGGAAGTGGTCGGCGAAGTCGGTGACCTTGTCCGCGGCGGATTCGGAGACGATGACCATGACCCGTTCGGCCCCGAGGCGCTCGACCTCCGCGGCGACTGCGGCAGCGGCCTGCCCGGTGCCTAAGACGACGCGCTGGCCGAGGGTGGTGTGCGTGAAATCGAAGGTCATGCGATGTCACCGAGCCTTTCGTTCGAGTCTGCCGGTCCCGTCGCCAGGATAGCGGCGAGAGCTGAGGTGAGCTGGTCGGCGGCGTCGTCGGGCAGGGACGGCACCCGCCACGCGACATGCTTGTCGGGACGGACGAGGATCGCACCGTCCTCGGCGACGTCGCGGAGGCGATCCCAGTCGAAGTAGAGGTCGGTGACGTCGCGGTCGGGGCCGATGACGACGGTGCCGATGTCGACGCCGAGGCGCTGCCCGGCCGCCTGCGCCGCCTCCTCCCAGCCGGCGCCGGTCGTCCCGGTGATGAGGGTGAACCGGGTGTACGGGGCGAGGTCGTGGGTGGAGAGCTTCTCCCGCGAGTTGCCGACCCAGGCATGGGGCAGGCGCACGCCGGGATCCGTGCCGGCCTGGTAGTAGAGCTCGGGGTCGCGCGGGTTCTCCGTCGGGTCCCGGTCGTCGGCGACGACGGCCGTGGAGACGTAGCGCTGTCCGAGTTCGACGCCGTGGGCGTTGAACTCGTAGTTCTTCACCTCCATCGCCTCCCTCACCTTCGTCCGCACGGCCGCGCCGTCTGCGGTGGCGTCCTTGCGGGCGGCGATCGCCTCGTTCATCTCCTCCTCGGTCTGGTCGGGGGTGAGCCCGAGGGCGTCGAAGAGCTGGGCGAACTCACGACCGGACTTGTTCGCGCGGGTGACGATCTGCTCGGCGACCGGGGCGCGTTCGGCGCTGTAGGTCTCGAGCAGGTCCTCTCCGGCCTCTCCGCGGAGGACGGCCGCGATCTTCCACGCGAGGTTGTAGGAGTCCTGGATCGAGGTGTTCGATCCCAGTCCGTTCGACGGCGGGTGCTTGTGCACGGCGTCCCCCGCGCAGAACACCCGGCCCGACTGGAGTCGGCTCGCATACTGTTCGTTGTTGCCCCACAGGGAGATCCCGGTGATCGTCGCCTCGAGGTCGGGGTCGCCGATGAGGTTGCGCACGATCTGCAGCGCGTCGGCCTCGGTGACCTCCGGCGGTCCCTGCGCGATGTCGAAGCCCCAGACGATGAGCCACTCGTTCCACGGTCTGACCATGCGAACGAGTCCCGCGCCGATGCCGCCGATGTTCGATCCCGGCTGGATGACCCAGTAGAGGACCGAGGGCCGGTGCCCGACGAGCGTCTCGAGGTCGGCGGTGAAGGTGATGTTCATCGATCCGGCGATGTCCATGTCCCCGACCATGGGCAGGTCGATGTCGGCGGCGACCTTCGACCGGGCGCCGTCGGCGCCGATGAGGTACTTCGCGCGGATCGTCAGCTCCCGGCCGGTCAGGCGGTCGAGGACCTGGACGTCGACGTGGTCGGGATGCTGGGTGTGGGAGAGGTATTCGGCGGAGAAGCGGGCCTGCGTGCCCCGCATCGTCGCATTCCTCACGAGGATCGGCTCGAGGTGGGTCTGCGGGATGTCGCAGTTGAGCGATGGGGAGGCGAGTTCGTAGTCGGCGTGCCGGGCCGGGTGGTTTCCCCAGGTGAGGATCCGTCCGATCTCCTCACCGGCGAGGGACGTGCAGAAGACGGTGTCGCCGATCATCTCGTGCGGGGTCGCCTCGGCGAGGACCTGGTCCTCGATGCCGACGTCGCGGAAGATCTCCATCGTCCGCTGGTTCGTGATGTGCGCCCGCGGGGTGTTCGCCGTCCACCGGTACTTCGTGATCATGATGTTGGGGATCCCGAGGGTCGAGAGGAACAGGGCCGCTGACGCCCCCGCCGGACCCGAACCGACGATGAGGACGTCGGTGTCGACGATGTCCCCCTCCGGGGTGGCTGTCTCTGCGACTCCGTCGTCGAAGATGACCATGGTGACTCTCCTTGTCGTGTGGTGCGGTGGTTTCCGCGTGGCCTCGAGGGTGGCACGGGCCGGTGCGCGGGGTCATCTCGCCGAGGTGATCGTGGCCGAAATCGTCAAAAAGCTGAGATCCGGCTCACGCCGTCACGGCTACGATGAGAGGCATGATCGCCAGCGCGGGAGACCCACCGGTGCGCGCGCGGTTCTCCACCGACGCCGCGCCTCCCGCGCGCCGCGTCGAGGACTGGGAGGCCTACCATGCCGCGGCCCTCGTGGGCCTGCGCACCGTCTCCGCCGGCGGCGCCGCCTTCCGCGCGGTGACCTCGACCCTCGACCTCCCGCAGGTGCGCATCGCCAAGGTCACGGGCACCCCGCATGCCGTGCGGCGCGGGCCTGCCGAGATCGCCGGCCACCCGGCGTCCGGGGCCCTGCTCTATCTGCCGCTGCGGGGTGCGAGCACGTTCGCCCATCGGGCGGGACAGCTGACGCTGGGACCCGGCCGGGGCATCGTCGTCGACGGTGACACCGCGTTCGCGCGCGGCCTCGGGGCCGGGGTCGACGAGCTCGTCGTCCGCCTTCCCCGCCGCACGCTCACCGATCTCACCGGCCGGTCCTCGTGGCCGACCCCGACCGCCCTCGACCTCGACGACTCCGCGAGCCCGACCGCACCGGGCAGGGCTTTCGCCGAGGTGGCCGAGGGCCTCATCGACCGACGCCTCGGCGGGGGTGCGCCGCTTGAGGGGCGGCTCCTCGACCTGCTCGGCAGCGTGCTCACCGCGGCCTCCCCCGGCGGGAGCATCGTCGAGGAGGCGCTCACCGTCATCGCCGATCATCACCGCGAGCCCGATCTCGGTGCCGCGCGCATCGCCGGGCACCTCGGGGTCTCGGAGCGGCAGCTGACCCGCATCCTCGCCGAGGCGGGGCTGAGCGTGCCCCGCGCCGTGCTCGGTGCCCGCCTCGACACGGCGGCCGGGCTGCTCGCCGATCCGCGCGCCGCGGGCCTGAGCATGGCCGAGGTCGCTGCGGCCAGCGGCTTCCGGTCGGCGGCGCAGTTCTCCCGCACCTACCGCGACCGCTTCGGCATCAGCCCGCTGCGCCACCGCCGACAGCTCGCAGCCGAGCTGCCCGGCAGCTGACCAGGGACCCGGCCGGTGAGCGAGGTGTCATCCGTTGAGGTTGTGGAGGGCGATGAGCTCGCGGGCGCGCTCACCGTCGCGCGCCGCGATCGCGTCGACGATCTCGACGTGGAGGTCGTAGCGGGACCGCACGTACTCCGGCAGCGGGGCGTCAGCGCTGCCGGCGATGCTCACCGCGTGGTCCTCGAGCAGCCCGAGGACGCCGAGGTAGACGGATCGCAGCATCTGGCTCGGCGACGCCTCGGCGATGACGCGGTGGAGCGCCCAGTTGGCCCGGGCGAACTCGAGGTGCTCGCCGGCGTCGAGGGCCGCGC
>NZ_BAAAMB010000009.1:251756-255005 GCF_039528855.1 Brevibacterium sanguinis
CGGCCGGCTGCGCGGAGGTCACGGCGTCGTCGATGAGCAGCGGGTCGAGCGCGTCGCGGATGCGGATGGCGTCGGGGACGGAGGGCTCGGCGGTGTCGAGGGCGAGCATCGCGTTGCCGAGGCGGGCGATCGCGGACTGCTCGTCGACGAAGATGCCGCCCCCGGGTCCGGGCTTCATCGTCACGTATCCGCGTGCCTGGGCGAGCGCGAGCGCCTCGTTGAAGGTGCCGACGGACACCCCGCATTCGGTGCGCAGCGTCTCCTTCGTCCCCAGCCGCGTGCCCGCCGCATGGCGCTGGGCGATCGCGATGATCATCGCCGTCGCGGTCTCCGTGCGGCTCGCCGCTGTCCCGGCGGACGTCGCCGCCGCCTCGGCGATCTGCTTCGTCGCAGGCATCGCCACCTCCTTGTCACGTCACCCTTGATTATCCACGATTCACTGCTATCGTAATCATCATAATCATTATATCGATTAGCTCAATGAGGAGTACGGCATGACCGCACAAGGATCCATCTCGGAAATCGGCTACGTCTCCCTGCTCACCAGGGACCTCCACGCCTCGATCTCCAACGCCGTCGACGTCTTCGGTCTCGTCGAGACGGAGTCGACGGCGAAGAAGGCGTTCCTCACCGCGCAGAACAAGCACCACGAGCTCGTCTACACGCAGTCCGACCAGGACGCCGTGGACCACCAGGGGCTCGTCGTCGAGAACTCCGCGGAGCTCGAGGCGATCCGTGCGAAGGTCGACCGCGGCGGGTACACGATCGTCTCCGAGCAGCCGATCGAGGACCACATCGAGGAGGGCTTCGCCTTCGTCGGCCCCGAGGGCTTCACCTGGCAGATCTACACCGAGAAGCTCGACTACAGCATGCTCAAGCGGGGCACGACCGCTCCTGATCGCCTCGGGCACACGAACATCCAGGTCCTCGACGCCCCGGCGCAGACGGAGTTCTTCAAGGACGTCTTCAACTTCGCCGTCTCCGACCAGATCGGCAACGAGCACTTCTTCCTGCGGTGCAACAACGATCACCACGGGGTCGCGATCTTCACGTCGAACAAGACCGGAATCCACCACCACGCATGGCAGGCCGGGAACGTCTACGATCTCGTCCGCCTCGGCGACCGCCTCGCCCGGCGGGGTGCGCGCCTGGCGTGGGGACCGGTGCGCCACGGGGCCGGCGACAACGTCGCCGTCTACTACGTCGAACCGACCGGTGCGGTCATCGAGTACTACTGCGACATGGAGACGATCCGCGACAAGGACCGTCCCGCCCGGCACTGGGACCCCGACGACCTCTACTGGATCAACCAATGGGACGGTCAGGTGCCCGCCGACATCCTCGACCACGGGATCCCCAACCGGCAGCGCTGACCGCCGCCCCATCCACCCTGTCATCAGCTCAACCTGTCACCAACAGAGAAGGACACCCATGAAACTCGCCAACCACAACTCCCGCGCCGTCATCGTCACCGGCGACAACCAGGGCATCGATGTCGCCGCGGCCAGCGACGGCCGGTTCGGCCCCGAGATCCAGGATGTCTACGATCAGTGGGACGACTTCCTCGCCTGGGCGCCCGAGGCGACCGGTGAGACGGTGACCATCGACCCGCAGCAGCTCGGCGCGGTCTCCCCGCGTCCGCTGCAGTCGATGGGCGTGGGACTCAACTACGCCGAGCACGTCACCGAGAGCGGTTTCGACACCCCGGAGAAGCTGCCGCCGGTGTTCCCGAAGTTCCAGTCCTCGCTCACCGGTCCGTTCACGACCGTCAAGCTCGTCGCCGACGGACGGAACGACTGGGAGGCCGAGCTCGTCATCGTCATCGGACGCGAAGCCCACGACATCGCCGAGGGCACCGGATGGGACTACGTCGCCGGCGTCACCGTCGGCCAGGACCTCTCCGAGCGCGCGATCCAGCTCGACGGACCGGCCCCGCAGTTCGGCCTCGGGAAGTCCTACCCCGGCTACTCGCCGACGGGTCCGTGGCTCGTCACCCCCGACGAGCTGCCCAACCGCGACGACCTCGCGATCTCCGATAAGCTCGACGACGAGGTCGTCCAGGACGGTCGCACGAGCCAGATGCTCTTCGACGTGCCCTCGCTCGTCGAGAAGCTCTCGGAGATCCTCACCCTCCATCCCGGCGATGTCATCTTCTCCGGCACCCCGTCGGGCGTGGGCTTCACGCGCGAACCGCCGAAGCTCATCCAGCCGGGGCAGGTCCTCGAGACGACGATCGAGGGCATCGGCACGATCCGCCAGGAGTTCGTCGGCTGAGTCCCGGGTCCGATCGGGTCGGGGCACCGGGTTCGTCCTGATACGAGACGATCGTCCTGACTCCAGAGGTTCGTCCTGACATGAGAGGGGGCGGAGGCGCAGGCCTCCGCCCCCTTCTGCGTGCTCTCTCGACAAACCTGTGCGTGCTCTCTCGAAAAACTGGAACGCTGCGAGGAGAATCTCCGCAGAATTCGAAACCAAGTTGCCTTTGCTCATCTCTCATGCCGAACGAGGTTGTGATCGCTTCGCCCTCGCCCCTATAGTGACGAGCATCGGCGCGAACACCGACGTTCTCGATGCCGACTCGTTTCGACCTGCCGGAGGGTGAGCCATGCGCTATGTAGTCGGACTGACGAAGGACAGCCGGGGCCGCGACGCGATCTCGCTGGCGACGACCCTGGCGCAGTCGCTGGACGACCCCGGTGCGGTCGAGATCGATCTCGTCCACGTCATCAGCGGCGCACACCCGGACGATGCCGCCACTCCTCAGGAGCGGGAGTACCAGCGCCTCAAGGCCGACGAGGCCGAGGAGTGGATGGCGAAGTCCCTCTTCCTCATCCCGAAGACCCTGCGGGCGCGCGCGACGATCCACTTCGCCGACTCGATGGCGGAGGGGATCCTCGAGGTGGCCGCTGTCAGGCGCACCGATCTCATCATCGTCGGAGCGGCCAGTCACGGACCGTTCCGCCGCTTCACCGTGGGATCCGTCGCCAATGCGCTTCTCCACACCGCCACCGCCCCGGTGGCCCTCGCTCCGGCAGGCTACCTGCCGCCCAGCGATCTCACCCGCATCACGTGTGCGCTGGGCACGCGGACCGGCGCCGAGGCGGTGCTCCAGGTGGCCGTCGACTCCGCCGTCCTCCATCGCGTCCCTCTGCGGATCATCTCGCTCGTCTCCCTCGACGCCGTCCCCGCGGCGAACGCCCCCGACAAGCACGCCGAACGCGTGCTCGAGGAGGCATCGGCCAGCGTCGA
>NZ_BAAAMB010000009.1:255033-275566 GCF_039528855.1 Brevibacterium sanguinis
CGTCTCCGTCGACATCGCTCGCGGGCGCTCGACGGAGGCCGCGATCGAGAGCCTCGACTGGAGCGAGGGAGAGATCGTCCTCATCGGATCGAGCCGACTGGCGCAGCGCCACACGATCTTCCTCGGCACCACTGCCAACAAGATGCTCCGCAGTCTGCCCGTGCCCATGGTCGTCATCCCCCGGTACCATCCCCTCGACGGTGCGGACAGTCCGTCCCAGCCGATCTGAGATGAGCGCGACTTCCGACGATCAGCACGACCGTCGCCGGACCGAGATCCGATCGCCGATCGAGATCAGCGCCGCTGCCGATGAACCCCTCTACCGGCAGCTGCGAAAAGCTCTCGAGCATCAGATCATGTCCGGAGCGTTCAACCTCGACACTCCCCTGCCGTCGTCCCGGACGCTGGCGCGCGAGATCGGAGTCTCCCGCAACACCGTCAACGCCGCGATCCAGGAACTCGTCGCCAGCGGGCTCGTCGAAGCCCGGTCGCGCAGCGGCCACTTCGTCAATCGCGAGCTCGTCGAGGGAGAGACGGACGCGACCGAGCCGGTGCCGGATCGAGCGGAGTCGATCGACTGGGCCGCGAAGGTGCGCGTGGGGGCGGACGCCGCACTGCCGGAGATCGTCAAGCCCAAGGACTGGCGCTCCCGCCCGTACCCCTTCGTGGCGGGCCAGATCGATCCCGAGGAGTTTCCCCGCCTCGCCTGGGCGAAGGCGCTGCGCACCGCGATGGATCCCGAACATCTCTGGCACTCCGTGCGCGATGCCGTCGACGAGGACGATCCGATGCTCGTCGACATGCTGTGCCAGCGGATCCTGCCGGCGCGCGGCATCCACGTCGGCGCGGAGAACGTCCTCATCACCGCCGGCTCGCAGCAGGGGCTCGATCTCCTCGCGCAGATGCTCATCCACCCCGGGATGCGAGTCGGAGTCGAAGACCCCGGCTACCCGGATGCCAAGCACTCCTTCGCCCGGATGGGAGGCAGCCTCGAGGGCATCCCCGTCGACCGCCGGGGAATGGTCGTGCCCGACAGCCCGCCCGATCTCCTCTACGTCACACCCAGCCATCACTGCCCGAGCAACGTCACCCTCGACTCGGCACGGCGCCGACACCTCCTCGCGCAGACGCGCACCGCCGATTCGCTCATCATCGAGGACGACTACGATTCGGAGTTCCGCTACCGCGGCAAGCCCACCCCTGCACTCAAAGCACTGTCGGGATCCGATCACGTCATCTACCTCGGATCGTTCTCCAAGTTCCTCGCCCCCGGTCTGCGGCTGGGCTACATCGTCGCCGATTCCGGGCTCATCCGACGGCTGCGCACCCACCGCCGCTATTCCATCCGCCACGTCTCCGGGCACACCCAGCGCGCCATGGGTCTGCTCATCGAATCCGGGCAGTACCAGCGCACCGTCGTCCGCCGCCGCACCCACCTGCGGCAGAAATGGCTGCGCCTGACCGAGGCGCTGACGGCCGAGCTGCCGTGGACGATCCCCTTCCCGGCCGGCGGGGTGAGCGTCTGGATCGCCGGTCCGCCCGAGCTCGACGCCCGCGACCTCGCCGCCGAATGCCTGCGCCGCGGGGTCGTCATCGAAGGCGGTGACGCGTTCTTCCTCGATCCGCAGGGCTCGCGCAACCACTTCCGCCTCGGCTTCTCCGTCATCGGACTGGAGGCGATCCCCGCCGGTGTCAAGGAGCTGAGATTCGCGCTCGAATCCCTGCTCGGCAGTCCTCTGACCAGCTGAGATGCCGATCCCCGCGCTGGTACCAAAGAAATGCCACCGGATTGGGGCTTCAGCCGCGGGCCCGTCGACACCAGAGTGAGACCAGGATCACTTCCATCGATGATCCCGGCCGCACACACCGTCGTGGCGGCCACGACTGCAGGATTGGAGAGTCGCGTGACGAACTCGGATATGAGAAGCCGTGCACAGAAGCACCTGTTCCCCCACTTCACCACCGGGAAGGTGTGGAACGACGACAGTCTGCCGATCATCGTCGGCGGTGAGGGAAGCTATCTCACCGACGAGAACGGCGACCGCTACCTCGACGGCCTGGCCGGCCTCTTCTGCGTCAACATCGGACACGGGCGCACGGACATCCCGCAGGCCGCGTTCGAGCAGATGAGCCGGCTCGCCTACTGGACGAACTGGGGCTCGGCCCACCCGGCAGCCATCGACGCGGCGACCTTCATCGCCGAGCACGCCCCGGGCGACCTCGAGACCGTGTTCTTCGTCAACTCGGGGTCCGAAGCCGTCGAGTCAGCCGTGAAGTTCGCGCGCCAGTACCACGTCGCGCAGGGTGAACCGCAGCGCACGAAGATCATCGCCCGCGACATGGCCTACCACGGGACGACTCTCGGGGCCCTCGCCGTCACGGGGATCCCGGCCTACAAGGCACCCTTCGGCGATCTCATGCCGGGCGTCTTCCACGTCCCCAACACCCTCGGCGAGACGATCCCCGAGGGCGGCACCGCCGCGGATCTTCCCTCGATCCGCGCCATCCGCGAGCTCATCGAGGCTGAGGGAGGCGACACCTTCGCCGCGCTCTTCGCCGAGCCCGTGCAGAACTCCCGCGGCGCTCTCGTTCCTCCCGACGGCTACTGGCAGGAGCTGCGCAGGATCTGCGACGAACACGGGATCCTGCTTGTCGCCGACGAGGTGATCACCGGATTCGGGCGCCTCGGCGAGTGGTTCGGCTCGATCAAGTTCGACGTCGTCCCCGATCTCATCACCTTCGCCAAGGGCTCCACCTCCGGCTACGCGCCCCTGGGCGGGGTCATCATCCGCAGACCGCTGGCCGAAGCCGTGCTGTCCTCACCGCAGGCGGGCCTGTTCACGCACGGCGCCACCTGGGGCGGACACCCCGTGAGCACCGCGGTCGCCGTGGCGAATCTGACGGCCGTGGAGAACGAGAACGTGCTCGGCAATGTCCGCAGCCTCGAACCCTACTTCCAGAACGGCCTCGACCGGATCGTCGAGGACCATCGCAGCATCAGGGAGTATCGGGGGGCCGGATTCTTCTATGCCATCGAGATGATGGGCGATCGGGAGACCGGTCGCGAACTCACCCCGGAGGAGTCGAAGACCGTCCTCACCGAGGTGATCCCCGCGGCGATGAGAGAGGTTCAGCTCATCACGCGGCCGGACAACCGCGGAGCGACGATGCTCGTGCTCTCCCCGCCGCTGACTGCCGACCAGGACGTCCTCGACGACCTGCTGACGAAGGTCGACCACGTCATGAGCGCAGTCGACGCCCACCTCGGCGCCTCACTCCTCACCGCGGTCTGAGGCAGCGATGAGCAGCTCACCGGTCGCCGACGCCGCGCCCGACCTCGCCGGGGAGCCGACCGCGATGCCGGACGGCATCGACGATCTGCTCGTGACGCGAGTGCGCGAGGAGGGTGCGGGGATGCCCGCACCCCGGATCATCCTTCCCGAGGGGGACGATGAGCGGGTGGTGCGTGCGGCCGGTGTGCTCGCCGACCTCGGCTTGGCCCCCGTGCTCATCGGCGATGCGGGCACCGTCGGCGCCCTCCGCGCAGACGGTCCGCGTCGGCCGGTCCTCCCGACGGTCGAGGCGGCCGACCTCGCCCACGGTGCGGCCGGCGCCGTCATCCGGGCGAAGGCGGTGGGACGCCATGCGGGAGCGGCCGACACCTGGCTGAGCGATCCCGTCCACCTGGGAATGGCCGCAGCGGCGGCCGGCATCGGGGACGTCGTCGTCGCCGGTGCGACCCGCCCCACGGCCGACGTCATCCGCTCGGCGCTGCGCATCCTCGGTCTGGCACCGGGCACCGCGCTGCTGAGCTCATCGTTCCTCATGAAGCTCGCCGACGGCCGGTATCTCGGGTTCGGCGACTGCGCCGTGGTGCCGAACCCGGATGCTGCCCAGCTCGCCGCGATCGCCCGCGCCACCGCGGACACCTTCACCTCGATCACCGGGGAGTCGCCGGCAGTGGCGATGCTCTCGTTCTCCACCGCCGGCTCGGCCGATCACCCCGACCTCGAGATCATCCGCTCGGCGACAGCCGCTCTGAGCGCCGCGCACCCCGATCTCGAGGTCGACGGGGAGCTCCAGTTCGACGCTGCGCTCATCGACTCCGTGGCGCGCGCCAAGGCGCCCGAGTCGACGGTGGCGGGGCACGCCAATGTGCTCATCTTCCCCAATCTCGCCGCCGGCAACATCGGCTACAAGATCGCCGAGCGCCTCGCCCATGCGCAGGCCTTCGGGCCGCTGCTCCAGGGCCTGGCCTCGCCTGTCAACGACCTGTCCCGCGGGGCGAGCGCAACCGACATCGTCAATGTCGCCCTCATCACCGCCCTCCAGCATCTGACGACGCAGAGCCGCGATCGGCGCTCCGTCGCAGATCCCACTCAACGTGCGGCCGCGCGGCGCACCGGCGCCACGGGCACCCGCCCTCAGCGCTCCCATTCACCGCGCCGAACGATCACACGTTCGTGATTGAAGAAGAGGTTCCATGTCCGAGTCAACAGAGCATTCGACCCCGCAGACAGCACCTGCCGTGACCGCACACCACGATCAGCCCGAGCGGCTCGCGAAGACGCTCAAACCGCAATGGGTCTTCGCCATCGCCCTCGGCTCGGCGGTCGGGTGGGGAGCGTTCATCCTTCCCACGGACTGGCTCGCCACCGGAGGACCGCTGGGCGTGCTCTCCGGCTTCGGCATCGGTGCGGCGCTGATGATCGTCATCGCGGTCAGCTACGGCTTCCTCATCCGCACCTTCCCGGTCTCCGGCGGCGAACTCGCCTACGCGCTCATCGGCTTCGGTCGCGTGCAGGCGTTCTTCGCAGGATGGTTCCTCACCTTGGGCTACATCTGCATCGTCGCCCTCAACGCCTCGGCGCTGGCTCTCCTCTTCCGCACGCTCATGCCCTCGATCATCGAAACCGGATATCTCTACACGGTCGCCGGATGGGACGTCTACCTGCCGGAGGTCCTCATCTCGATCACCGCGCTCGTCGTGTTCGCCCTGCTCAACATCCGCGGCAGCGCGATCTCCGGCCGCATCCAGTTCTGGGCCTGCGTGATCATGATGGTCGCCGTCGCCGCGATCCTCATCGCCGTGCTCGCCAGTCCGGTCTCCGTCATGGCGAACATGTCGCCGAGCCTGCCCGACGGTGTCAACCCGTCGGCGGCGATCTTCGCCATCGTCGCCATCGCCCCGTGGGCCTTCATCGGATTCGACAACGTCCCCCAAGCCGCAGAGGAGTTCGACTTCTCCCCGAGCAAGGCGATGCGGCTGATCATCCTCGCCATCCTCGCCGCCGCGGCCCTCTACATGGCGATGGTCTTCGCCGTGGCGGTCGCCGAACCGTGGCAGGAGCTCGCGACGTCCGGATCGGCGTGGGGCACCGCCGAGGCGGTCACCGGAATCATGGGCGGCTCCGGTCTGTTCCTGTTGGCCGTGGCCATCACGATGGGGGTGAGCACCGGCCTCAACGGCTTCTACGTCTCCGCCAGTCGCATCCTCCTGGCGATGGGCCGGGCACAGATGATTCCGCCGGTCTTCGCCCGTCTCCACCCGAAGTACAAGACCCCGCACATCGGGATCCTCGCCGTCATGCTCATCTGCCTCATCAGCCCATGGTTCGGCCGTGCCGCACTCACGTGGGTCGTCGACATGTCCTCGATCGGCGTGACGATCGCCTACCTCTACACCTGTCTGTGCGCCTTCCGGATCTTCCGCCCCAGCAGCGAGACTCCGGCCGCGGATGCTCTGCCGGGCACCTACTCGACGGTGAAAAAGGTCCTCAGCGGTCTCGGAGCCGTCATCGCGGTCTTCTTCATGGGCCTGCTCCTCATTCCGGGGTCACCCGGAGCCCTGGGCAGGGAGTCCCTCATCGCGCTGGCCGTCTGGATCGTCATCGGCATCGTCTTCTTCGTCTCCCGAATCCGGCACAACCGCCGCCTCACCGACGCTCAGGTCGACATGCTCGTCCTCGGCAACGAGCGTCCGGCACCGACCCGCTTCAGGGAACGCGCGCAGCTGCGCCGTGAGGGTGCACTGCCGCAGCCCGACGACGAGACCTCACGCGAGGGCTGAGAGTCCGCACGCCACGGCGGTCATGCCTGAGCACCCGGTCAGCCGGGGAACGCTCAGGCATGACCGCCGTGGCGTCCCAGCGCGGTCCTCAGGGCCTCGACGACCGCGCGGGTCGAGGCGCGATCGCCGAGAGTCTCCGGCTCAAGGGCGATCGCCGACTGGTAGAAGTCGGAGACGTCGCATCCGAGGCCGACTCCGATGAGGTGACGGTCCGGACGCGCCGCCGCCGCGATCGTCGCAGCGAGGTCCCTCGCCAGATAGTCCTCGTCGTTGGCCTCCGCGGTCGCCCCGTCTGCCGGACTGCCGTCGCTGACGACGACGAGCACGGTGCGCGCGGCATCGACCCGGTCGAGGCGCGTGAGCGCCCAGCGCACCGCTTCCCCGTCGACGCCTTCCCGGTAGAGCGAGAGCTTGAGCAGGCCGGCGAGAGCGAAGCGGGCCCGGCGGGCAGTGGTGGCGGAGTCCTTGAAGACGAGGTGGTCGACCTCGTTGAGTCGACCGATGCCGGCCGGGGACCCGGACCTCTGCCAGGACCTCTTCGGTCGTCCGCCGTTCCACGCGCCGGTGGTGAAGCCGAGGACCTCGGTGACGACATCGAGACGGTCGAGGGCCGTGACGAGACCATCGAGGAGAGCGGCGAGTCCGGCGGCGTGGGGCTTCATCGACCCCGAGCAGTCGAGCAGGAACGTCACCGCGGTGTCCGGCTGACCCGTCGTCGTCACATCCCTGAAGACACGGCGCTCCCCCGGTGAGGTGATGAGGCGGGAGAGTCGGCGCGGATCGAGGACTCCGGATTCACCGTCCTCGAGGTCGCAGACCTCGACCGGAGCGGCGACGACGGGCTGGAGTCGGCTGATGATCGGCGCCACCGGCGCTCGCCGGTCCTGCGTCTGCTCATCGAGCTGCCGACGCAGATCGCGCAGCTGCGCCGGGCGGACGACGTCACAGATGTGACGGGTGCTGTCGAAGCTCGCGTCCCAGATCGCATAGCCGCGGCCGGCCGATCCCGGCGACTCCGGCGACCCGCCGGGAGCGGCGAAGGGACTCTCGGAGACATCGAGCACGAGTGAGAACGCCGAGGCGGTACCCCTGCGGCGCGGTCGGGTGCCCTGGCCCCACTGCTCCTCGTTCTCGGCCATGCGCGCCGCGACGAACGCGGCGAAGTCGAGCGCGGCGGGAAGGAACGCCGACTGGGACGTCCGCGTCCGTCGCAGGCGGACCAGCAGCTCACCCATGTCCGCGGCGAGATCGGCTCGGGTCGCCTCGATGAGGTCGACGCAGTCCTCGCTGATCGGCTCTCCGGTGAGCGTCGAGCGCGCGACCACCGTGATCGTGAGCAGAAGGATCCCCTGGTGGGTCTCGTGCAGGCGCGAGCCGAGGAACTCCCGGCACCACTCGGTGTGCCGCTGCGCGAGATTCTGTCGCACCCCGGGCAGGTCCGCCAGCGCCTCGCATCGGAACTGCTCGAGGACCTCGACGACGAGCCGCTCCGCCGTCGAGTCCGGAAGGGCTGACCTGTGATCGCCGAGGTCGCTGTGGCGCATCCGCAGCGCCATCGCATCGGCGGCTCCGCGCAGGGAGGAGAGGCCGGCATCGGCCAAGGAGGGATAGAGGTGCGGAGCGTTGAGAGGAAGTCTCCCGTGGGTGTCGATCGGACGGGCGCCCCAGCGGTCGAGGTCGGAGTCTCCCGACAGCGCCCGCAGCACTCCTGCCAATGTCCGGTCGATGCGTCGCTGCTCGTCGGCGCCCCGCGAGCGGGACCGGTCGGCAACATCGCGGTGTCCCCGCGGTCGGGTCGACGGGTCCATCTCAGTCCACCGACAGCGAGGTCAGCACTGCGGGATCGGTGCCGAAGCCGCGTTGGAGGAATTCGCCGAGGAGAACGTGCTCGGACGGGTCGCAGCGGTTGGCGAAGGAGAACTTGAAGGCGAGTTCGACGTCGTTGAAGATCAGGGCATTCTGCGCCCAGGAGATGACGGTGCGCGGAGACATGAGCGCGGAGAGATCGCCGGCGGCGAAACCTGTCCGGGTCATGTTCGCCACGGACACCATGGTCTCCGCCGTCTCCCTCCCGAACCGCTCGACGAACCCGGGCACTTGGCCGGTGACGACCTCGTACTCACGCTGCGGTGTCAGATAGTCGAGCTTCGCGACGATGCCCCACCGGTCCAGCTGGGCCTGGTTGAGTCGCTTGACGCCGCTGTAGAGGCCGTTGAGGTTGCCCAGTCCGACGGTGTTCGCCGTCGCGAAGAGCCGGAACTGGGAGTGCGGACGGATGACGCGGTTCTGTTCGGTGAGCGTGAAGAGACCCTCCCGCTCGAGCAGCCGCTGGATGATGAACATCACCTCGGGCCTGCCTGCGTCGTACTCGTCGAAGATCAGCGCCATCGGTCGGCCGAGGGCGAACGGGACGATGCCGTCCTCGAAGCGGGTGCGCGGATGGCCGTCTTCGATGACGACCTGGTCCTTGCCGACGAGATCGGTGCGGGAGATCTGACCGTCGAGGTTGATCCGCATGACCGGCCAGTTGAGCCGTGCCGCGACCTGTTCGATGTGCGTGGACTTTCCCGTGCCGTGCAGACCCTGGATGAGGACGCGCGAATTGTGGATGAACCCCGCGAGGACGGCCCGGGTCACCTCCGGGTCGAAGCGGTAGTTCGGATCGATGTCCGGGACGAGGCTGTCGTCGCCGGTCAGCCGCGGCACCTGCAGGTCGCTGTCGAGGCCGAAGAGCCGACGGGCGGATTCCCAGGTGATCGAGTCCCCGGCCGGCGTGGGGTCGGACATGGTGCTGAGCGGATCCGTGGCGGTGCGCATGGTCGGCGCTCCCTTCGTCTGGCGTTCCCCGAGGCGAGAGGCGGTCCGCTCCGGCGACGCATTCGTGGTCGTATCAGGCGATCTCGGTGCTGCGGTCGATGTCGTCGATGCGGGAGATCTTCTCGGCTGCGGCCTGCACCAGCGGCAGGAGAGCGACGAGATCGTCCTCGGACTTCCGCAGCACCGGGGCCTGAATGGCCACGCACTGATTCGACCTCCCCGCTTCTCCGGGGACGAGCACGGCCAGGCACACGAGTCCGTCGAGGTACTCCTGGCGGTCGACGGCGAATCCCTGCTCCCTGATCTCGGTGAGCTCCGCGTCGATGCGGTCCGGATCGGTCATCGTGTGTGGGGTGAAGGCCGGCAGCTGCGACCCGGCCAGCAGACGGCGGCGCTGAGTCTCACCGTACTGGGACATGATCATCTTCCCGCTGGCCGATGCGTGGATCGGCACGCGGGCTCCCGCTTCGAGGTGGACCCGCAGGGGGTGCTGAGTCTCGACGCGGTCGAGGTAGATGACGTCGCTGCCGGCGACCGTCGTGAGGTTGCAGCTCTCCTCGACATCCTCGGCGAGCTGGGCCAGGATCGCGCGACGAGCCCCGTGCCGTGTGTCGTTGAGCAGAATGTCCTCGGCCATGCGCCGCAGGCGCGCACCCGTTCCATAATGCCGGCCGTCGCTGTGCCGGGTGATGAGACCGGCGCCCTCGAGCTGCTGGAGCATGCGGTGAAGCGTGGGCTTGGGCAGTCCGGTCTGCACGACGAGGGACTGCAGGGTGAAGATCTCGTCGCGCGTCGAGATCAGCTCGAGCAGCGAGATGAGGCGCAGCGCCGGCGTCTCCCCGACGAGCGAGAGTTCGGCGCCGAGGCCCGGTTCCGCGAGATTGTCCATGAGCACGCCCTCCTTGGTGTCTCGGAAAATCATACCAAACAGAATAATAACCGGAACACGTATTGACGCGGTCGCCCGCCACCGCCTAGTGTTCTAAGTGTTCAACTTTTTCATCCGAATTGAACGAATAAACGAGACCTCGAAGACGTGGTCTTCCCAACCTCAAGGAGGAGTTGGCATGACAGAACTCGCTGATCGGACCGAGGTCGACGCACCCGAACACGCTCCGAAACCGCAGAAGATCACCTCCTCGGAGGCATTCGTCGAGACCATGGTGGCCAACGGCGTCACCGATGTGTTCGGCATCATGGGATCGGCATTCATGGACGCGATGGACATCTTCGCGCCGGCCGGCATCGACTTCGTTCCGGTCGTCCACGAACAGGGCGCGGCCCACATGGCCGACGGATACGCTCGGGCATCCGGCCGCCACGGAGTGGTCATCGGGCAGAACGGGCCCGGCATCTCGAACTGCGTGACCGCGATCGCGGCGGCCTTCTGGGCGCACTCCCCGGTCGTCATCGTCACGCCCGAAGCGGGCACTAACTCGATCGGGCTCGGTGGATTCCAGGAAGCCAATCAGCTGCCGATGTTCCAGGAGTTCACGAAGTACCAGGGCCACGTGACGAACCCCGCGCGGATGGCCGAGTTCACCGCCCGCTGCTTCGACCGGGCCCAGTCGGAGATCGGGCCCACCCAGCTCAACATCCCCCGTGACTACTTCTACGGCGAGGCGGCCCCCGACATCCCGCAGCCCCAGCGCATCGATCGCGGTGCGGGCGGCGAACAGAGCCTCAACGATGCCGCAGAGCTGCTGGCCCAGGCGAAGAACCCGGTGATCATCTCCGGCGGCGGAGTCGTCATGGCCGACGGAGTCGAGGAGTGCATCGCCCTGGCCGAGCGCCTCGGCGCACCCGTGGTCAACAGCTACCAGCACAACGATTCGTTCCCCGCCAGCCATCCGCTGTGGGCGGGCCCTCTGGGCTACCAGGGGTCGAAGGCGGGAATGACCCTGCTCAATCAGGCCGACGTCGTCCTCGCGCTCGGCACCCGCCTCGGACCGTTCGGCACGCTCCCGCAGTACCAGTTCGAGTACTGGCCCACGGAGGCGAAGATCATCCAGGTCGACGCCGACCACAAGATGCTCGGACTGGTGAAGAAGATCGACGTCGGCATCTGCGGCGATGCCAAGGCCGTGGCCGCCGAGCTCCTCGGGCGCCTCAACGAGAAGACCGTCATCAGCGACGCCACCAAGGACGAGCGGGCGAATCTCATCCGCGCGGAGAAGGAGGCCTGGGAGGCCGAACTCGATTCCTGGACCCATGAGAAGGACGAGTTCTCCCTCGACGTCATCGACGAAGCGGAGAAGGAGGAGGGCAACTGGCTCCATCCGCGTCAGGTGCTGCGTGAGCTCGAGAAGGCGATGCCCGCCGACGTCATGGTCTCCACGGACATCGGCAACATCAACTCGGTGGCGCACAGCTACCTGCGGTTCGAGCGTCCGCGCAGCTTCTTCGCCCCGATGAGC
The DNA here is from genome assembly GCF_039528855.1 of Brevibacterium sanguinis. Taxonomy (NCBI): domain Bacteria; kingdom Bacillati; phylum Actinomycetota; class Actinomycetes; order Micrococcales; family Brevibacteriaceae; genus Brevibacterium; species Brevibacterium sanguinis. Next base: position 266,338 of record NZ_BAAAMB010000009.1, read on the forward strand.
TTCGGCAACTGCGGCTATGCGCTGCCGACGATCATCGGCGCGAAGCGAGCCGCTCCGGAGCGCCCGGCCATCGCATATGCCGGTGACGGCGCTTGGGCGATGAGCATGGTCGAGGTCCTCACCGCCGTCCGCCATGACATCCCCGTCACCGCGGTCGTCTTCCGCAACCGCCAGTGGGGTGCGGAGAAGAAGAACCAGGTCGAGTTCTACGGTCGCCGCTTCATCGCCGGTGAGCTCGACAACGGGGAGAGCTTCGCGGCGATGGCAGAGAGCATGGGCGCCGATGGGATCGTCGTCGACAGGCTCGAGGACGTCGGCCCTGCACTGCAGCGGGCCGTCGATGCGCAGATGAACGAGGGCAGGACCACGGTCATCGAGATCATGTGCACGAAGGAGCTCGGCGATCCGTTCCGGCGCGACGCACTGCGGATGCCGGTCCGCACACTCGACAAATACAAGGACTTCGTCTGAGGAAGAGGATCAGGGGCGCGCGGCAGCAAGCCGTGCGCCCCTTCGCCGTAGGGAGACTCCGTTGAACTGGTACATCGTCTGGATACTCGCGTTCCTCGCCCTGCTCTTCGCCGTCAGCCTCCGCTCCTCGAAGACGGTCAAGACGGCCGACAACTACGTCATGGGCGACTTCAGCCTCGGCTTCTTCCCCATCTGCGGATCGGTGATCGCCACCGTCACCGGTTCCGCGGCCCTCATCGGCGCCGCCGGCAAGGGATTCACCCTGGGTGTCTCCTACCTCATCACCAGCCTCGCCTTCGTCGGCTTCACCATCGCCACCGTCATCGTCCTCGGCCCGACGATCCGCAGGCTCCGGCTCTACACGCTGCCGGAGCTCTTCGCCCGCAGGTTCGGCAGAGCCGCAGCCCTCATCCCCGCCCTCATCACCGGACTGCTCTACATGACCCCGACCTTCGGGATGCAGCTGGTCGGCATGGCGGCCCTGCTGTCGTCGGTGACACCGATCCCGACGTTCTGGGGAGTGCTCCTCGGCTTCCTCGTCACGCTCGCCTTCACCATGATCGGCGGACTGCCGAGTGTGGCCTGGACGGACGCGATCCAGACCGTCGTCATCCTCGCCGGCGTGGTCCTCGCTCTCGTCGTCGGCATCGCCGCGCTCGGCGGTCCGGCAGAGGTCGTGGCAGCCACTCCCCCACAGCTGCTCGAGTTCGACAGCATCGGCGGCATGGAACTCCTCAACTGGTTCCTCATCTTCGGGCCCTTCTACATCGTCTGGCAGACCACCTGGCAGCGGCTGACCGCCGCGAGTACGCCGAAGATCGGATACTCGGCCGTGACGATCGGCTTCATCGTGTCCGGACTCGTCAGCGTCGTCGCCGTCCTCATCGGCATCGCCGCCCTCCAGCGATTTCCCGCCGACACCAAACCCGACCTCGTCTACACGAGCTTCATCTCCGAGATCTTCCCGCCGTGGCTCGGAGGCCTGCTCATGGTCTCCCTCGTCGCCGCCCTGCTCACCGGCGCCACCTCGTTTCTCCTCAGCGGGGCCATCAACATCTCCAAGGACATCTATCAGGGGTGGGTCAACCCCGGTGCCGGGGACCAGCGGATCCTCGTCGTCTCGCGGCTGTCGGTCGGTGCGATGGCGGTGCTCGGACTGGTCATCGCCCTGCTCATCGACGACATCATCGCGATCTACGAGCTGGCGCTGACGTTCACCGCGTCGACGCTCGTCATGCCCGTCCTCGCGGCGATGTTCTGGCGCCGAGCCACGACGACCGGGGTCATCGTCAGCATGGTGGCGGCTGCCGCCGCAGCCGTGCTGTGGAGGCTGGCAGGCACTCCCTTCGGTCTGCACGAGATCGCCCCCGGACTTCTCGTCTCAGCGATTACCCTGGTGATCGTCAGCCTTGTGTCTCGGCACTCCGCCAACGAGACCGTCACCGCCTACGCGCTGGAGGGACGCGGGACCCCGACCGGCGAATCGACCGACGCCCACGAATCGAGGACACTGAGCAATGAATCCTGAGGACACCATCGTCTACCCCGCGCGGCGGATCCGCACCGGTGATCCGTCGTTCCCCGTCGCTGAGGCCGTGGCCGTGCGCGGTGACCGGATCCGCGCGGTCGGCATCGTCGAGGAGCTGCTCACCTACCCGGGTGCCGTCCTCGACGAGCGCTACGGGGATGCCGTCATCCTCCCGGGATTCGTCGAAGCGCACACCCATGCCGGCACCGGCAATGTGTGGAAGCAGACCTACGTCGGATTCCTCGACCGCACCGAGCCCAGCGGGCGCCACTGGCCCGGCTGCACGAGCATCGACGAGGTCGTCGAACGGCTCAGAGTCGCCGAAGCTGAGCTCGACGATCCGCAGCAGCCGCTGCTCGCGTGGGGATTCGACCCCATCTACTTCCCCGGGGAGGCATTCACCGCAGCCGACCTCGACGCCGTGTCGCCGCACCGACCGATCCATGTCATCCACACGAGCGTGCACGCGTGCGTGGTCAACTCCGCGGTCATGTCGCGCTACGGCATCAGCGCAGACACGATGGTGCCGGGCGTGGTCAAGGACTCGTCAGGAGCACCGACGGGCGAACTGCGGGAATTCACCGCGATGGCGCTGGTCAGCGACCTGACCGAGGGCACCGGTCCGCTGAGCATCGACGCCGCGGCGCTGCGGGCCTTCGGACAGGAGGGGGTGAACACCGGGACGACGACGCTGACCGATCTCGGGTCGCTGACGCTGATGGATGATGCCGGCGTCGACCTCTATCGCAGCGTCGTCGACGAGACCTTTCCGGCCCGCCTCAATGTCTTCCATTTCGGTGCGGGCGTCGGAGCGCCGCGGCCGTCACTGAGCGATGATGCCGCGCGCCTCGTCGACCTCGCAGGACAGTCATCGGCGCACCTGCGCCTGGGCAACGTCAAACTCATGCTCGACGGGTCGATCCAGGGGTTCACCGCCCGACTCGAGGCGCCGGGCTATTTCGGGGACGAGCCCAACGGGCTGTGGAACGTCACCCCCGAGGAGTTCTATGCGGCGTTCAGCGTCTTCCACCGCGCAGGACTGCTCATCCACGTGCACTGCAACGGCGACCAGGCCACAGAGCTGTTCCTCCAGACCCTGCAGCGCGTCCTCACCGAAGCCCCCAGGCCGGACCACCGGCACACGTGCACGCACTCCCAGCTGACGACGGCCGCCCAGTACCGGCGCCTGGCAGCGCTGGGCGCCTGCGCGAACATCTTCGCCAATCACATCTTCGCGTGGGGCGATCAGCACATGGACATCACCCTCGGTCCCGACCGCGCCCGACGCATGGACGCCGCCGCCACCGCACTGCGGGAGGGCGTCCCGATCTCCCTGCACTCGGACTCGCCGGTCACCCCGTTGGGACCGCTGCGCACGATCACGCACGCCGTGACGCGCAAGAGCCAGACCGGACGGGTGGTCGGCGACGGCGAGGCGATCAGCGTCGACGAGGCCGTGCGGGCGATGACGCTGGGCGCGGCCCATATGCTCCACATGGACCACGAGGTGGGTTCGCTCGAGGCAGGCAAGTATGCCGACTTCGCCATCCTCGCTGACGACCCGTACGAGGTCGACCCCGACCGGATCGGCGATATCCACGTCCGCGGCACCGTCGTCGGCGGCCGCCATTTCGACTCCCGCATCGCCGCCCCTGCAGACAGCTGATGAGCGCACGCCTGAGCATCATCGGCGGCTACCTCGGCTCCGGCAAGACGACGCTCATCAATGCCCTCCTGGCGGCGGGGACCCTCGGACGCACGGCCGTGCTCGTCAATGATTTCGGGGAGATCAGCATCGATGCCTCCCTCGTGGCATCACAGACCGAGGACACCGTCGAACTGACCAACGGCTGCATCTGCTGTCAGATCACCGATGACCTCGGCCGCGCGATGCGCGCCTTCTCCGACCGTGACGATGTCGACCACGTCCTCGTCGAGGTCAGTGGGGTCGGCGATCCCACCGTGCTCGGAGCCTGGCGGCGCTTTCCCGGCTTCGCACCGGGTCCGATCATCGTCTGCGCCGATGCGACGAATCTCCGCACACTGCTGTCCGATCGGTTCGTCTCCGATCTCGTCGAACGCCAGATCGGCGGGGCCGACATCGTCCTCGTGACCAAAGCGGACCGTGCCTCCGCCGCGGACATCGCATGGACCCGACAGGCGAGTCTGCGGTTGGCTCCGAACGCCGAGATCCTCGATGCCGATCCTTCGCACCTCCCTGCTCGGCTCTGCGGAACCGAGGTCAGTCCCCGGGCGGGCACGCTCCCCGGCGCCCCAGCGCCGGCACCCGATGCAGGTGGAGTCCACTGTTCGCGCACGGTCGACGGACTCGACACCGTGGATCCGGCCGCGATCCTCTCGATCCTCTCCGACCACCGTGCCCTCCTCGCCCGCGCCAAGGGCTTCATCGGCGACGGTCACGGACGCTGGCACGAGGTGCATCTGGCGTCCGGGCGCATTGAGTCACGCCCCCTGCCGCGATCATCTGCGCCGCCGGGCACGGCACTCGGCACCATCGTGCTCATCGCCGCCGGAGACAACGCGCAGAGGACCGTGGAGACGGTCGCGTCTGCGCTGGCGGCGGTGCGCTGACGGATTCACCCGGCCGGCGACGCGCCCCTGCTTGACCGCCCTCGCGGCGAGTGCCAAACTGAACGAACGATCAGTGACTGTGGTCACGAGCTCCGCGACGAGGCGGAGGCGGCCCGCTCACGGCACCAATGGAGGACGAACCCTGTGAAGCGCAACCTGTACGACGACGACCATGAAGCCTTCCGCGACACCGTCGGCGCCTTCCTCGACCGGGAGGTCGTGCCGCACGTCGAGGAGTGGGAGGAGAACCACCTCGTCGACAGGGGCATGTGGGAGAAGGCCGCGGCGGCCGGCATCATCGGGCTCGCGATCCCCGAGGAGTTCGGCGGCGCCGGCGTCGACGACTTCCGCTTCGAGATGGTCCGGTCGGAGGAGATCGCGCGCCGAGGCGTCGGCGGAGTGACCGCGGGGTGGGGCGTGTCCGACGGCATCGTCCCCGGCTACCTCATGGCCTTCGGCACGCAGGCGCAGAAGGAGAAGTACCTCACCGGCCTCGCGACCGGTGAGATGATCGGCGCGATCGCGATGACCGAGCCGAATGCCGGTTCGGACCTCCAGGGCATCACGACGAAGGCCGTGCGCGATGGCGACGAGTGGGTCATCAACGGCGCGAAGACCTTCATCACCAACGGCATCCACGCCGACTTCGTCATCGTCGTCGCCCGGACGAACCCCGAGGCCAAGGCCGCCCGCGGGACATCGCTCTTCATCGTCGACGCCGACGCTCCGGGCTTCGAGCGCGGACGCAAGCTCAAGAAGCTCGGGATGGAGGCGCAGGACACCGCGGAGCTCTCGTTCACCGACGTCCGCGTTCCGGCCGACGCCCTCCTCGGCGAACTCGACAACGGCTTCATCCACCTCATGGTCAACCTCCCCACCGAGCGCCTCCTCATCGGCTCGGGGACCTTGGCCGCAGCGCGCGCCGCCCTGACATGGACGGCGGACTACGTGTTCGACCGCCCGGCGTTCGGTCAGACGATCGGGGACTTCCAGAACACCCGCTTCGAACTCGCCGAGCTCGAGACCCGTGTCGACGCGCTCGAGGCGTTCATCGACCGATGCGCGCTGGCCCTCAACGCCGGCGAACTCACCGCAGTCGACGCCGCCAAGGCGAAATACCTCGGCTCCGACCTCGAGATCGAAGTCGTCAACCGCTGCCTCCAGCTCTTCGGCGGCTACGGCTACATGCTCGAGTACCCCATCGCGCGCGTGTTCAAAGACAACCGGATCCAGGCGATCTTCGGCGGAGCCAACGAAGTGATGAAGGAGCTCATCGGCCGCGACATCGCTCAGCGCCACCGCACACGCTGAGGCCGTGACACCGGGACCCGGCCATCCTGTGATGCCGATCACAGAAAATCATTGACGCACCCCGGTCGACGTCAATAGGGTGAAGAGCACTGAACGAATGTTCACTCGGAGGGTCGACGCGGACTTCATCACCGACGATGCGCGTGCGCGGCCGCCGACGACGCTGGAGGCGATGACGCGATGAGCTCTTGGTTCGATACCCGACCGTGGATGGCGACGTGGGGCGACATCGCCCCGACACCGCACGTCCTCGAGACGTCGACGACGCTGCGGGACCTCGCGGCGACCGTCGAGGCGCACGGCGACGAGGTGGCGCTGACGTACTTCGGGTTCGCACCGACATGGGCGGAGTTCGACCGGTATTCGACGGCGTTCGCCGCCTACCTCAGCGACCAAGGCATCACACCCGGTGACCGGGTGGGCATCTACGACCAGAACACGCCGGCGTTCATGATCGCGACCTACGGGATCTGGAAGGCCGGCGGTGTCGTCGTCCCCCTCAATCCGATGTACCGCGGAGAACTCGAGCACGTGTTCTCCGACGCCGAGGTCAGAGCGCTCGTCGTGTCGAAAGCGGCCTATCTCGATCGCGTCAGGCCCTTTGCCGCGGACATTCCCACCATCGTGCTCGCCGATGACCGCAGCTACCAGGTCGACGGACCCGAGAAGCTCTTCGCGTTGTTCGACGCCCTTCCCGGCACCCCCGGGGTCAGCCCGGAACCGGGTGCGCCGGACCACCTCGGCGGGCCGGACTTCCAAGCCGTCGTCGACGCCTATCTCGATGCGGACTTCACGCCCGTCGACGTCGCGCCCGAGGATGAAGCGCTCGTCGTCTACACCTCCGGAACCTCGGGTCGGTCGAAGGGAGCGTCGGGCACGCATGCGGCGGTCTCGAGCAACTCCCGCTACAACATGCGCAATTCGTGGTTCGAGCCCGGCGACGGCTACCTCACGCTCGCCCCGATCTTCCACATCACCGGGTTCATCTGCCAGTTCATCGCCGCGGTCTCCGGTGGCGCGCGCCTCATCCTCAACTACCGGTTCGAACCGGAGTCGTTCCTCGGGCTCATCGTCAGGGAGCGGCCGACGTACATGGCGGGTCCGGCCACCGTCTACACGGCGATGCTCGCCCATCCCGCCGTCACCGCCGACCACTTCTCCTCGTTCAAGCGCGTCATGTCCGGTGGCGCGCCCCTGCCCGAGGGACTCGTCACGAAGTTCAAGGAGAAGCTCGGCATCGACATCGGCCAGGGGTACGGACTGACGGAGACGATGGGGCAGGCGGTCAGCGTCCCGTTCGGGCTGCAGGCACCGGTCGATCCCGACAGTGGCAACCTCTCGTGCGGGCTCCCCCAGCCGGACACGATGGTGCGGATCCTCGATGACTCCGGTGAGCCGGTGGGCCCGGGCGAACTCGGCGAGGTCGCGATCTCAGGCCCCGAGGTGGCCTCGGAGTACATCAACAACCCCACGGCCACGTCCGATCAGATCCCCGCCGGAGAGCTGCGCACCGGGGATGTCGGCTACATGAATGAGGACGGGTGGCTCTTCATCGTCGACCGGAAGAAGGACATGATCAACGCCTCCGGCTACAAGGTGTGGCCGCGTGAGGTCGAGGATGTCCTCTACACCCATCCGGCGGTTCAGGAGGCTGCCGTCGTCGGTGTTCCCGACGAGTACCGCGGTGAGGATGTCGCCGCGTTCGTCACCTTGCAGCCCGGCGCCGAGGCGACCCCTGAGGAGATCATCGCCTACTGCCGTGACCGTCTCGCCTCGTTCAAGGCCCCTCACCAGGTGACGTTCATCGACGAGCTGCCGAAGACGAGTTCGGGCAAGATCCTGCGCCGCACGATCCGCGCCGATGCCGCCGCGGCTGCCACGGCAGCAGCCTCAGGCGACCGCGGAGCCGCCACCGGGTGATCCCCGGTCCGGCCCGACCATAAGATCGCACCGCCCCGGGCGCACCGACCTACCCCAGGCTCACCCGGGAGGCCCCGCCGACACGGGCGAAACGGTCGGGCTGACAGGTGAGCAGCACGACCTGCGCGGTCTCGCCGATCCGGCCGAGGATGACGTTGAGGGCGGCGAGGCGCTTGGGATCGGCGAATCCGAAGGCATCGTCGAGGATGACCGGGGCGCCGGTCTGCGGGTCGACGAGGGCGGCCACGGCGAGGCGCCCGATGAGGGAGAGCTGCTCCTTCGTTCCGCCCGAGAGCGAATCGAAGGGCACAGTCGTGCCGTCGAGCGTCCGTGAGGCGATCTCGAGATCCTCGGAGACCTCGACGGCGAACGTCGGACCGAAGACCATTCGGCCCAGCCGCTCGATCTGCTCCTTGAAGGGCGCCACATACTTCCGCTGAGCTTCGGCCTTGTGCGCGTAGACCGTCGAGCGCAGCAGCGCGATCGCCTGCGCGCTCCGCTCGACCCTCGCGAGTCTCGCCTCCGCCGTCTCGAGCGTTTCCCGTGCCGCCCCGACCTTCTCGAAGATGCCCTCGCTGAGGCGATCGTCGATGAGCGCCGTGAGCTGGTCGACCTCCTGCCGGTCCGCAGTCTGCTGCGCCTCGTTGTCGGCGACGACCTTGCGGGCGTTGTCCCGCCTGGCCTCAAGCGTCTCGGGGTCGGCCGCCTCATAGGCGGCTCTCGCCTTGCCGAGCGCCGCCTCGGCCTCCTCGGCCCGTGCCCGAGCCGCGTCGAGGGCTGCGGCGAGACTCTCATCGGAGTGGTCGGCCTGCGCGGCGGCCACCGCCGCCTGCAACCGCTCCGACTGCGTCCGAGCCTCCTGCAGGGTCGTCTGAGCGCGCACCGTGTCGACTCGCGATTCGTCGCGGACGGCGCGGGTGCGCTCGAGGTCGGCTTCGGCTTCGGTGACGGCGGTCTGGGCTGCGTCGGCTGCCGCGTCGGCCTCCGCGACGATCTCCTCGAGTTCATCGACCGATGCGGCGTCCTCGGCAGTCCGCTCCTCGCGGGCGGACTCGGCCTGGGCATCCTCTGCCGAGCCGTCACCGGCGATGAGCGCCTCGGCGCGCGCGAGCTTCGCGTCGAGGTCGTCGCGTTTGTCCCGTCCGAGCAGCGCCGTCAGCGTCGCCGTCGTCTCGGTGACGACCGCCTCGGCATCCGCCCGGCGATTCGCCTGCTCGCGCGCCTGGTCGAGCGACTCGACACCGAGACGCTCCATCTCTGCGGTGAGCGCGCGCTCGGCAGTCGTCACGGCACGATCGAGGTCGACCGGCGACGCTCCCGGGCTCACGGTGATGTCGGCGATGCCCGTGATGGCGATGCGCACGTCGTCGACGACGGCGACCTCGCCCGTCTCCTCGGCGGCGATGT
>NZ_BAAAMB010000009.1:275573-293885 GCF_039528855.1 Brevibacterium sanguinis
GCCGTCGACGGCGATGGGGGTCTCACCGAGGCGGGTGACCCGCACCTGCGCAGCGGCCGACCGCTTCGCACCGCTCGCGATGCGCACCTCGGTGTCGAGTCCGACGAGCCGGTCGACGTCGGCGGTCGTAACCGCGATCGATCCGACGACGGCGCGTGCCCGGTTCCGGGTGTCCTCGAGCGTCCGGATCTCGTCGAGTCGTGCCCGCAGGGAGGTGACCTCACCGCGAGCCCTCGCACGTGCCACATCGCGGGAGGCACGCTTCGTCCGCTCCCGGGCATCGTCCAGCGCGGTCCGCCGCTCACCGAGGAGCTGCTGGGCGGCCTCGAACGCCGCATCGCGCTGCGCGTGCGAGGATTCGAGATCGCTCGCAGCGGTCTGCGCTGTCTCGACCGCTGTCTCGGCGGCGGTGGCCTCGGCGAGGAGAGTCGTGCGCCGCTCCACCGCATCGGCGGCGAGCGCGGCCTCCCGACGAGCCGCCTCGGTGCGCTCCTCGGCCGCGTCGACCGCGGTGCGCAGCTCGGCGACAGCGGCGAACGCGGCGTCGGCGTCCTCACGCTCACTCAGCGCCCGGGCCAGACCATCGCGGACGGACTCGAGTCGGGCCGTTGCCCGCGCATGCCGGTCGACGAGCGCGTCAAGGTTCTCGCTGCGGTCGACGAGGGACGCGAGTGCTTCGGCCGCCAGGGGCACCGCCTTCTGCAGCTCACCGTACTCCCCCGTCGGTCGGCCCGACTTCGTGAAGTGCTTCGCGTATTCGACGTCGACCCTCTCGAGGAACGCATCGTGGTCGGCGACCTCGACGCCCGTCTCTCCGAGCGCCGACTGCAGGGCACTGATCTGGGCCATCGGCGCCTGTGCGAGGCTCTCTCCCTGCGCGACGTCGAGGGCGACGAGGAGGTCGACGTCGACGGTGTCGGCGAGGATCGCCGCGAAGCGCTCATGGGCCTCATCGCCGGAGAGCTGCTCGGGGTGCGGCCGGAGGATCGACAGCGTCGTCGACGGGCCGCGCAGCCACCGCTTCGCGTACGTCATCTCGATGTCGCCGCTGGTCAGGTGGAGTTCGACCTCGGGACCGGCGTCGACGCCGATGGGCTGGAGGTCTTTGATGCTCGCCTTCTTCGAACTCGCCTTGTCCTCCCGCAGGTGGGTGATCGCCTCGTGGATCGAGGACTTGCCCACTTCGTTGGGGCCCTCGACGATCGTCACACCGGCAGAGAACTCCACGGTCGCGTCGGTGATGCCGCGATAGTTCTGCAGTCTGATCGAGTGCAGTCTCATGCTCCGCTCCTCGCGAATCGGTAGAGGAGGCCCAGAGCGTCCTGCGCCGTGGCCGCCGCGGGGTCCTCCGCGGTGGCGCGTGCGGCGAGCTCGTCGAGCGAATCCTCAAGGTACCCGCTCAGCCCGAGACCGGCGAAGTCCTCATCGGCGGCGACCACGGCGATGTCCGAATGCCGCTCCCACACGGACACGAGCGCGAAGAGATCCCCGGCATGGTCGAGCACCTCGTCGAGCCGGGCCTTCGCCGCCGTCGACAGGGTGCCGCGGAGGATGAGCCACACCGCGGTGCGATCCTTCTCCGGGATCTCCCCGAGGCGGGTCTCCAGGGCCGCGACATCATCATCGGAGTCGACGTCGGCCTCGATGACCGTGAACGCCCACTGCCCGACGGGGATCTTCTCGACGTCGACGGCGTGCGTCTGGGCGTCGATGTCGACGAGGAGGACGTTGCCGGGATCGTCCTCACGCCGCGAGGTGACCTCGGGCGACCCGGGGTACCAGATCCGCTCGGCTGCGGAGTAGGTGGCGTGCCGGTCGCCGAGGGCGACGAACTGCGCGCGGTCCTCTCCCAGCAGCCGCTCCAGCCCCGCCTCGTCGATGGTCGCCAGCGAATCGCGGTCGGGGTCGAGCGAACTCACGGCACCGTGGCCGGCGATGATGCGCACCTGCCCGGCGGGCACCTCGGCGAGGTCCTCCGTGGCAGCGGCGACGAGATCATTCAGCGGTCGCTTCGAGAACCACGGGGCGCCGACGACCTCGACGCCGGGGACCACCTCGGTGGGGGTGGAGTCCCGGAGCACCCGGACCACGGCCGGCTGCCGGGAGACGAACGACGGGGAGTCGTAGATCGAGGACGCGTCGAGGGGATCGTGGTTGCCGGGCAGGAGGACGACGGGGACCGTGAAGCCGGCGAGGACGTCGAAGGTGCGGGAGACGATGGCCCGGTCGAGCTGGTTGGATTCGAAGACGTCTCCGCAGACGAGGACGAAGTCGACGTCGCGCTCGGCTGCGAGCTCACCGATCCGGCGGATCGCGTCGAGCCGGGCGCGCTGGTAGCGGGGGCGCGCCTCGGCGCTGAGGAAGTGGGCAGTCATGCCCAGCTGCCAGTCCCCGGTGGCGATGAATCTCATCGGTCCCCTCCTCACGTTCGCCTCAATCCTATGTACGCTCACGAGGCTACGGGACGGGCCTGACACGGACAGTGACGCACGTCATGACGGACGCGACTCATGTCCCGCCGCCTCGGCGAACACCGGTGCGATGGCCGAGGTGGTTGGACGCGAGGAGGGGCCCGACCGTTCGGTCGGACCCCTCCGGTGCGCTGCGCTGTCCGCGGGGGACGGCGCTGGCCGCGCGTCACATGATGCCGGTGACGACGAGGAGCAGCCACGTGAGCAGCGGGGCGAGGGCGACGACGATCGCCCCGTAGATGATGAGGTCGCGCCAGATCGTCTTCGCCGCCGTGCCCTTCGCATTGGCGATGACGAGGGCGCCGTTGGTCGAGAACGGGGAGACGTCGACGATCGTCGCGGAGATCGCCAGGGCCGCCATCACCGCGGTCGCGCTGAGATCGCTCTGCTCGAGCAACGGGATCGAGAGCGGGATGAACGCGGTGAGCAGGGCCGTCGAGGAGGCGAACGCCGAGCTGATGCCGATGACGTAGCAGAGGACGACGGCGACGAGCAGCGGCACGCCGAGCGCGACCGCCATCGTCGACAGCGAGTCGATGACTCCGGCCTTGGTCAGGAGGCTGATGTAGACGATCATTCCCGACACGAGGAGCACCGTCGACCACGAGATCCCGGAGACGAACGTGTCCGCGTGGTGCATCGAGGTGAACGCGAGGACGAGACCGCACGTGAGCCCGAGGAAGCCGATGGGCAGTTCGAAGCCGACCGCGCCGATGACCATGACGCCGATGAGGCCGAGGGTCAGCCACACCTGCGGGGTCAGCGTCGAGGTGCGCACCCGCTCCGGTGCCTTGAGGGCGAGACCGCCGCCCCCGTCGGTCCGCTCGGGACCGGCGCTGCCGTCGCGTCCCGTGCCGGGTGCGCTGCTTCCGGCGCCGAGGTTGTCGTCCGTGCCGTCGGTGACGGCCTCGGGTTCGGGGGTGGTGCGCAGCCGGCCGAGGGCCTTCATGACGACGACGGTGAGGATCGTGACGATGACGTTGATGACATAGGAGGCGAGGAAGAGGGCGCCGGTGTTGATCTCGAACCCGTTCTCCATCGCGATGTCGCGGACGATGATGCCCGAGACCGAGATCGGCGAGAAGGCCCCGGCGTGGGCGCCGTTGATGATCATCGCGCCCATGACGACTCCGCTGTAGCCCGAGGCCGCGCTGAATCCCATGGCGGCGGGGGCGAGCAGGGCGACGGCGGCCGGGGAGAACGTGCCGAGCGAGGTGAGGATCGAGGCGATGCCGAAGAAGATCCACGGCACGATGCCGAGCCGTCCGCGCACCGCCCTGACCGCGAGGTCGACGAGGATCTTGATGGTCCCGTTGCGCTGGGCCATGCTGAAGAAGAACGTCACGCCGACGATCGTGAGGACGATGCTCGCCGGGAACTCTTCGAGGATCTCCTTGTCGTCCATCCCGAAGACGAAGGTGCCGAAGACGAAGGCGCCGACGAACCCCATGATCCCGATGTTGATCGGCCATTTCGTGGCGGCGATGAACATCACCACCAGTACCACAAGGATGAGAATCTGGACGAGGGTCATGAGGTGTCCTCCAACTTCATTGTCAGTGTGATCGTGCCTGAAAACGCTGGGTGCCGCCCGAACAGTCCGGGCTCTGGGCACCGAGGTGACCGTGGCGGTCACCGTGTGTGCGACGGGTGTCGATGGTGCTGGTGCGGAGGTGTCGTGCGGGTTTCGGTGGCCCGCCCGCCGCCGGTGCTCCGCTCAGCCGACGAGCGGCAGGGCGATGTCGACGTCGGGCAGGTCGATGGCCGCGTTGGCGATCCGCCGGGCCACGCGCCGCACGCCGAGGCGCGTGACTCGGCCGTCTGCGTCGAGCTGGACGCGGCAGGTGACGACACCGGCCGGGGTGCCGATGCGGATGCTCACCTCCTGGTCGTCGTCGGTGGGGGTGTCGTGCGCGGGGTGGTCGGCGCCGAGGATGTCGTGGACGAGGCTGCCCTCGACGAAGGCGTCGCGGGCGATGGCGATCGCCGAGGTGATGCCGATCGCCGGGTGCGGATCGAACATCGAGACCATCCGCACGAGGATGTCGCAGTCGCCGGCGGCGATCCGCTCCCCCGTCGTCGTCACGTAGTCCTGCGGGGCGGCGACGATGCCGATCTTCGGCACGGCCGGACTCGCCTCCTCTCCTTCGATGCTCAGCCCCATCGCCGGGGAGGCCGCGGTGCGCACGGCGAGCAGCTCCGGCAGGCGCAGACGCACCTCGGGCAGGGTCTCGATGCCGGTCATCCCCAGCGATTCTGCCGCGATGAAGCAGGCCGGCGCCCCGGCGTCGATCGCACTGACCGTCACCGTGCGGGTGCCGACGTCGAGCCTCGACGTCGCCTGGCCGAGCGGCAGGAGCTCCCCGGTCGAGACGCCGTCGACGTTCTCGAAGAAGACGTTGACGGGCACGCCCGGCATCGCGCTGCCGGGAATGGTCTCGAGTCCGTCGGTGGGGATCCGGCGGTCGGGGGTGGCCACCTCGGCGACGAGCACCGACCGGGTGTTCTCGTTGATCATGCGCACGCTCGTGCGGTCCCCGGTGGGGCGGACGAGTCCGTTCTGGATCGCGTAGAGCGCGACGGCGGAGGCGCAGTTGCCGCAGTTCGAGGTGAATTCGACGGCGGTCGCCCCGATGCCGACCTGCGCGAAGAGGTAGCTGATGTCGATGCCGGGGATCGCCGAGGGCGAGATGATCGCCGCCTTCGACGTCGTCGAGGAGGCCCCGCCGATGCCGTTGAGCTGGCGGTCGTCACCGGAGCCGAAGGCCGCGGTGAGGGCGAGTGCGATCTGCGCGCGGTCGGCCGGCATCTCGTCGCCGGAGAAGAGCCAGCACTTCGATGTGCCGCCTCGGTACCACTGTCCGTGGAGTTGGCTGTCCACCTGGATGTCCTCGATTCGTCTTGACCCGGCTGCGGTGCCGGCAACTGTCTGTTCGGCTGTTCGTCTGCAGTGCGGGGACTGCAGCGGTGCATGGGAATCAAGGTGTCACGGGTGCTGATTAAGTTCAATCAATACTTAGTTCACTTGATCTAAGCTACGCTTAAACCATGAGTTCAGCGCCGTACAACGTCGACCGGCTCCTCCTCCTGCTTCTCGTCTATCGGACAGGCAGCCTCTCCGCGGCCGCCGACGAGCTGGCCCTGTCGACCTCGGCGGTCTCCCAGCAGATGAGCAAACTCGAACGCGAGGTCGGGCTTCCGCTCGTCGTCCGGCACCCCAAGGGCATGCGGCTCACCGACGCCGGCATCAAGCTCTGCGCGCATGCGATGACGATCGACAATGCGCTCGCCGCGGCGAAGAACGATATGGCGGCGTTCGCGCAGCTCGATCGCGGTGAGGTGAGGATCGCGACGTTCCCGACGTTCGCCGCCTCGATCATGCCGAAGGTCCTCCTCCACTTCCATGACCTCCATCCCGACATCGAGGTGACCGTCAAGAGCTACCGACTCGACCGGATCGCCGAGGCGCTCGAGCGGCGGGAGGTCGACCTCGCGACGCTGTGGGACTATCCGTGGGCGCCGATCAGCGCCGACATCCCCGTCCAGACGACGCTGGTCCAGGAGCCGACGATGCTTCTGCTGCCGGCCACCCACCGACTCGCGCGCCGCCGCATCGTCGAGCTCGAGGAGGTGGCGAGCGATCCGTGGATCACCCGCTCGTCGCATCCGGTCGCCTCGGTGCTCAGTCGGATCTGCCGAGACGCCGGGTTCGAGCCGCGCGTCGTCTTCGAGGCCTATGACTACCCCGAGCTCCTCGGAATGGTCGCCGCCGGGCTCGGCGTCGCGATCGCCCCGCGCCTGGCTGTGCGCTCGCATGGGCCCGACGTCAAGGTCGTCGCCCTGCGCGGCAACCCGGCTCCGCGGCGGATCCTGCTCGCCAAGCTCGCTGAACGCGTTCAGTCTCCGGCGACGCTCGCTCTCGTCCGCTCGTTCCGCGCGGTGAGCGGGTCGAAGGAGTGGCGCAGCTAGGAGCTCGCGCGGATCCCGTCGGCGGCCGTCCACTCCCCTGCGCGGTCGACGATGAAGTCGTGGAGCCGTTGGACGACCCGACTGGGTCGGCGCACCGCGGTGACGAGGGCGACCTCGCGCACATAGCCGGAACCGCGCAGGGCCACCTCGGCGAGGCCGTCGACGGGGCGGACGCTGCGCGGCAGGAGAGCCACGCCCATGCCCCTGCTGACGAACTCGCGGATCGTCGAGAACTCGGTGACCTCGGTCTTCACCTGGGGTGCGAAGCCGGCCTGCAGGCACCACGCATCGGTGAGGGTGCGGAGGTTGTAGGACTCGGGATTCGCGATGAAGCGCTCCTCGGCCAGCTCGGTCAGCGACACGGTGCTCCGGTGCGCCAGGCGGTGTCCGGCCGGGACGACAGCGACGATGAGCTGATTCGCGAGCACCACATGGGGCAGCTGCCGCGGCGGCGGAATGATGATCGCAGCGTCGAGCAGTCCACCGCGCAGATCGTCGACGAGAACGGCGCCGTGGGCCTGCTTGAGGTCGAGGCGGATGCCGGGATGCTCGGCGCTGAAGGCCGCGAGCAGGTCGGGGATGACCCCGGCGCCCATCGTCAGCGGGAAGCCGAACCGGATGACGCCGCGGTCGGGATCGGCCGCCTCGGCGAGGTCGGTGACAGCCCCTCCGATCTCCGCCAGGGGCCCGCGGATCTCTGCGACAAGGGTCCGCGCCTGCTCAGTGAGGACGACCGCGCGCCCCGCGGGCACGATGAGCGGCACGCCGAGGTGGCGCTCGAGACCGTGGATGCGCCGGCTCATCGTCGACTGGGGAACCCCGAGCGCGGCAGCGGCATCGGTCATATGGCCGTCCTGATCGGCGAGTTCGACGAGGGCCCGCAGCTGCGGGACGAGCGCATCGACCAATTCATCCATATTCGGATCATACCCATCGATCTGCTCATTGGACGGATGATTCTGCCGGAGCGCATCGTGGAGGAGAACCCACCGCCCGTTCTCACACTCGACCATGAGGAGACCACGATGACCACCCGCCCACGGTCGGACTCGACCGCCGATCTCGCCGCTGCCGACGTCGTCCTCATCGGCGGCGGCATCATGTCCGCGACACTCGGATCGATGCTCGCCGTCCTCGAACCGACGTGGCGCATCGTCATGCTCGAGAAAGCCTCCGACATCGCCGCGGAGAGCAGCGATCCGTGGAACAACGCCGGGACCGGGCACTCAGGCTTCTGCGAGCTCAACTACATGCCCGATCCGCAGGACGGCACTAGGCCCGCGGCGATCGCCGAGCAGTTCCAGCTCAGCCGCCAGTGGTGGTCCTCCCTCGCCGAGGCGGGTCTCATCGATCCGCGGGACTTCATCCACTCCGCGGCCCACGTCAATCTCGTCTTCGGCCGCCGCGACGTCGACTACCTGCGCACGCGCGTGGCGACGCTGCGCACCGATCCCCTCTTCGCCGACATGGAGTACACCGAGGACCCCGCGGTCATCGCCGACTGGGCGCCGCTGACGATGGACGGCAGAGGGGTCGGGGACGAGCCGATGGCCGCGGCCCGGTCACCGCGGGGCACTGACATCGACTTCGGAGCGCTGACGACGGCGCTGACGACGGTGATCACCGGGGCCGGTGGGACTGAGCGGGACCGCGACGACGCGGCGAGCGAGGTGCTCACCGGGCACGAGGTCACCGGGCTGCGTCGCGACGGCGATGGCTGGGTCGTCACGGGCACTGCGCGCCCGACGGACTCCGATGGAGGTTCGCGTCGCTTCTCGCTGCGCGCCGGCACGGTGTTCGTCGGGGCCGGCGGGTACGCTCTGCGCCTGTTGCAGAAGGCGAGGATCCCCGAGGTCAGAGGGTATGCGGTGCTGCCGGTTGGGGCCGCGTTCTACCGCTGTTCGACGCCGGCCGTCGTCCGCCGCCACGACGCGAAGGTCTACGGTCAGGCCGAAGTCGGCGCCCCGCCGATGTCCGTGCCGCACCTCGACAAGCGCATCATCGACGGCGAGGAGCACCTGCTGTTCGGACCGTTCGCGACCTTCAGCACGAAACTGCTGAAGAACGGCCGGCTCAGTGACTTCTTCACGACGCTGCGTCCCGACAACCTCCCTGTCATCGCCGCTGCCGGTCTGCAGAACCTCGGCCTCGTCCGATACCTCATCGGGCAGCTCGCCGCGAGTCCGGCGCGGAAGTTCGCGCAGGTGCGCCGCTACTATCCGCGGGCGAGGCAGAACGAGTGGGAGCTCGTCCCCGCCGGCCAGCGCGCCCAGCTCGTCACCCCGGACCCGCAGCGGATCGGTGTGCTCCAGCAGGGCACCGAGCTCGTCGTGACCGCCGACGGGTCGATCGCCGGCCTCCTCGGCGCCTCGCCCGGCGCGTCGACGGCGGTGCCGATCATGGTCGACCTGCTTCGCCGCGCGTTCCCGGCCGCATGGCACCGCCGGTGGAAGGCGACGATGGGACGGGCGATTCCCGATCTCGACCGAGATTCCTGGGACGCCGAGGCGGTGGCGTCGAGCACTGCCGCCACGAATCGGGCGCTCGGGTTGGGGTCGCCGTCGCGGGCGGTCGGGTCAGAGCGCTGAGCTCACGGGCGGACCTCCTCACCTCTGCCGACCTCAGACTGTGGTGCGTGACGCGGGGACGCCGCCGCGTACTCGGCGGGCCGGCAGCCGGTGTGGCGGAGGAAGTCGGTGGTGAAGTGCGACTGGTCGAACCAGCCCAACTCGTTCGCCAGGTCACCGAGCGGTCCGTCCCAACCGCGATCGAGCGCGGCCACCGCGTCGCTGACCCGCGCCCTGATGAGGATCCGCTTGACGCCGACCCCGCAGTGGTCGAGGAAGAGACGCTGCAGGCTGCGCTCGCTCATCGCCATACCCGCGGCGAGCCTGCCGAGGTTCGTCGTCGCGGGGTCGGCCATGAGGGCGAGCGCGCGACGCACCCGGGAGTACCCGTCGGTGAGCACGGGAGCGCGCGCGAGCAGCCAGCGGTCGAGCACCTCGGCGGCAGACCGAAGATCCTGCGGCACCTCAAGGTCCTCATCGATGCTGGGAAACCACTGTGCCGCGGGGACCGTCGTGTCGCGGATGCTCGCCGGTCGCTCCCGGGCGAAGGCGAGCGTCCCACCGAGGCGGAACTTCACTCCGACGACCCCACCGGTGCCGGACAGTCCGACGTCGAAGCGCGTGCGCGTCACCGGACCGGTCACCCACATCCCCGGCCCCGGTGTGTCGGCCCGCCGCAGCCGACCCCACTCGGAGGTGAGGTTGATCGCCGGTTCCGACACCGTCGTCGCACGGTACCGCTCCCCCGGCCCGAGGTCCCAGGTCACCGACCAGTAGCGCTCCACCCAGGGGCTGAGCGCCTCGTCGGGCACCGCGGAGGCGTAGCGCGCGTGGTCGAGGAGCTCCCTCGGACGCAGCACCCGTCCCAGCCAGTGATCCGGCGGTCGGGTCGCGGGCCCGCACGCGAGCGCGCCGGACGCCGCACTTGGCGGATTTTTCCTAGCGACGCCGTCGTCCATGACACAAGAATGGCAGACATGACTGACACAGAGACGAACTCGACCCCGACCGACACCTCCCAGGCCCCCGTCGCGGCGCTCGCGATGGTCACCCTCGACGCTCCGGACGCCGCGTCACTCGGCGAATTCTGGTCGGCGGTCCTCGGCTGGCCGATCTCCTATTCCGACGAGAACTACGCGATGCTCACCGGACCTTCGAATGCGCTCGGCATCGGGACGATCCCCGACTACCAGCGACCGGACTGGCCCGACGACGGACGCAAGCAGTTCCACTTCGACCTCGCCGCCGACGACGTCGAGGCGGCGGCCGCGAAGATCGTCGAGCTCGGTGCCACCCGGGCCGATCCGCAGCCCGGGGACACGTGGGTCGTCCTCCTCGACCCCGCCGGTCATCCGTTCTGCGTCACGGACGCCAAGGCCTGGGGCTGAGTGCCGGCCGCCTCGGTGACGGGGCATCACCAGGTGCTCGCACCGGCCGGCACATCGAGGGCCCGATGCGGGCCCCGGCGGTCAGCGGTCCCCGGTGCGGTCGCGCACGTACTCCCGGAAGTGCGGAATGACGATGCGCACGACCCCGTGCGCCGGCGCCTCGATGACCCCGTGGGCGAGGAGCATGCGGCGGTAGTCGTTGGCGGTCTGCTTCTTCGCGCCGAGGCGGTCGGCGATCTCCCCGGTGTGCGAGATGTCCTCGTCGTCGGCCATCGCCGCCAGGTACTTCCGCGCCCCGGGCGTCAGTGCGGCGAGCGTCGGTTCGTAGATCTGCTGGATGAGGATCTGCTTGGCCTCGTCGACGACCGATTCGACGTCGGTGCGGGCGATGCGGTCAGCCTCTCCCGCCGCGCGCCAGGCCAGATCCCCGATGATCTGGACCATGTACGGGTAGCCGAGCGAGACTTGCGCCCCGAGGTCGAGGGCCGCCTCGTCGAAGCCCTTCCCCGCTTCCTCCGCGGGAAGCCGGAGAGCGAGCTTCGTGTCCTCAGCGGAGAAGCTGCCGAGGTTGATCCGGTCGGCCCGGCGGAGGAAGGTCGAGACCTCGTCGTTGACGATCGTGTCGATGCTCGCCGGCAGCCCCGCGGCGACGAACGCGAGCGGCGCCTCCTGGGACATCGCGTACGCCACGGCGTCGGTGACGGCCCGGAACTCGTCGATGTTCGACCGGTGCACCTCGTCGAGGGCGATGACGAGCCCGGTGCCGTGGGCATCGAGGATCTCGAGGACGGACATGAGGTGGTGCCGGAAGTCCGGCTGCAGCGCGCTCGTCGTCTCCGTCCGGGTGGTCAGACCTCCGGCGCCGCCGGGCAGCGTGAAGCCGACGATCTTCGACTTCGTCGTCTCATGGGCGTCGTGGGCCTCGAGCACTTCGGGCAGTCGGGCCTGCGTGAGCCGGTCGACGAATCCCGGCGACGCCTGCTCCCGGACGGTCAGCCACTGCCGTGACTCCGCGACGTCTTCGAAGATGTTGAGCAGCACCGTCTTGCCGACACCGCGCTGACCGGTGACGAACACGGTCCGTCCCGTGCCGCCGCGCTGATCGAGCGCCCGCGCGAACGCGTTGACCTCCGGTTGGCGACCGACCGCCACAGGCGGTGTCGTGCCGAATCCGGGCCGATACGGCGACTCC
Organism: Brevibacterium sanguinis; assembly: GCF_039528855.1. Lineage (NCBI taxonomy): Bacteria > Bacillati > Actinomycetota > Actinomycetes > Micrococcales > Brevibacteriaceae > Brevibacterium > Brevibacterium sanguinis. Next base: position 287,161 of record NZ_BAAAMB010000009.1, read on the forward strand.
TCGTTGGCCGCCGACGACGGCGGGATGACAATGGTCATCGGGACCCCCAGGTGCGTGTGACGATGCGGTCTTCACTCTCGACCGTACATTACCGTATATTCCGTATTTGCCGTAGGTATATGCCGACATCACGGGTGCTCCCGATTCCGCGCACCTCACTACCGGTGAGCGTCGCGACGATCAGCGCTCCCGCGATCACCGCTTCGCAACCCGCACGATGTAGTGCGACCCGTCGAGACCATCGACGAGAAACGTCGCGCTGTGCGTCGAGTTCGCGCCTGTGACCACCCAATTCGGCTTGAGCACGAACTTGGCCTGTCCCGCCTGTTCGAGGTCGATGCGCATGCCCAGCTTGACGGTCCGCGTCACGCTGGTGCGCACCAGGTTGCGCGCCGCGCGCTCGGCGTCGGTCCGACCAGCGTCGTCTCCGACGAGGTGGGCCCAGGCTGAAGCGCTGTGCCGATCCGAACTCGTCAACGGTTCGGTCCGCGGACTGAAGTCGGCAATTGCGGCGCTCCCCGTCGTGGCGTTGACGAGGACGTGGACGGTGCCACCGTGGGCTGACTTTCCCTGCCGAGAGAAAACGCCTCGAGTCCGCACGTCGATCGCAATCGACCAGAACGGGTGGGCCACGGCTCTGGCCTCAGCCTCAGCACCCGGGAGCTTGCGCCGGAACACCGCGACCGCCTCGGCGGCGGTGACCGGGGCCGTCAGCCGGAGGATTCGAGCGGACCGACGACCGTCACCCGACTCGGGCGCGTCGGACCTGACCTCATCGAGATCGGGCCGCCACCCAGTGTCGGGTGGCCGGTCGGCGGAGTCGGCAGACGACATCGGATCACGCATCCTTGGGCACCTGGGAGGAGAGCGCAGCGTTCTGCCCGGTGAGCATCCGTGCGGGAATCGGACCGATCTTCGCGGTCTCCTCGAGCTCTTCGACGATGTGCGCAGGCACCGGATGAGACCGCTGCGTGGCCAGGGAGACGACGATGATCGCCAGCGTCGAGGTCACGATCCCGACACCCATCGGGTCGATGCCGGTGACGTCGACGAGTCCGCTGAGCTGCCACCCCACCGAGGACACAGTCCCTGCGACCATCGAGGCGATCGCCCCGGGCACATTGGCCTTCCTCCACCACGCGGCGGCGACGTAGACGGGGACGAACGCGGCACCGAGCACGGTCGTGGAGAAGATGACCACCTCGGCGACTGCGGGCGGATCGCCCACCGCCACAACGTAGCCGCCCGCGGCGAGGATGAGGACTGTGAAGCGTGAGACCCACACGGAGGCACGCTCGCTCATGTCCCGTTTGATGAAGCGCTGGAAGAGGTCCTGACTGGCGATCGTCCCGGACTGCAGCAAAAGGGCATCAGCGGTCGACATGATCGCGGCCATGATGCCTGCCATGACGATGCCGACGGCGAAGCTCGGCAGCACGGCGTCGGCGACCTGGAACACGGCGAGTTCCGGATTGTCGAGGCCCGGCAGGATGATGAGCGCCATGATGCCGACGATGTAGGGCGCAGGGATGAAGAGCAGGTTGAATCCGGTCGCGTAGAGGCTCGCGGCCCTTGCCACCGACGGCTTCTTCATCGCCATGTGGCTGACGTTGACGTGCGGCCACCCCATGTACCCGATCGAGAAGACGAGCACAGCGCCGACGATGACGCCCCATTGGACATCGGCGTAGCCGCCGGGGCCCCACATCGTGAGCAGATTCGGGTTGATCTCGCCGACCGCCTCATTGCCGGCGGTGAACCCGCCGACGGCCTGGAGCGTGCCGATGAGGATCCACACCATGCCCACGCACATGATGATCGCCTGGACGAAGTCCGTATAGGCGACCGCGAGGTACCCGCCGAGGAAGGTGTAGAAGACGATGACGCCGACGGCGACGAGGAGGGCCCACGCGTACGGAATCCCAGTGACCATCTCGAGGCCGCGACCGCCGGCGATGAACTGGCTCATGACGTAGAAGAAGATGCAGAACAGGGCGATGGGGGCGGCGATCGCCCGGATCCACTTCGACGGGTACCTCTGTTCGAGATAGCCGATCGACGTCAGCGACCCGAGGATCTGGGAGAGCTTGCGCATCCGCCGGCCGAGGATCGAGAGGTTGAGCACCCCGCCGCCGATGTCCCCCATCGCGTACCACAGCGAGAAGTACCCCTGCGTGTAGCCGAGGGACCCGGCGCCGAGGAACATGTACCCCGACATCGATGAGGACTGGAGTCGCAGAGCCGTGACCGCCGGTCCCAGGCTGCGTCCACCGAGGAGGTACCCCTCCGAACCCTGGGACCCGATCCGCATCGTCCACACGCCGATTCCGGCCATGGCGATGAAGTAGATGATGAGGAACCACGTCTCGATATTCATGACCGGTCTCCGGATCCATGCGTCGGGGTGACCGTGCCGGTGGGTCCGCCCGGTCCGTCGGTGAGGGGACCGGGTGCGCCGTCGGCAGCGTCCTCAGCACCCCAGCGGCGTGAGAGGAACACGAAGACGAGGGTGTAGATCACCCAGAGCGCGGGGATGCCGAAGATGATGACGACGGTCGTCGTCGGCAGACCGAACACGAGAACCACCTCTTTGTGATGCGGGACGGAGCGCAGCAGGTGGAGACCGTGCTCCGCGCTGCGCGTCTGTGTCTGCGACACTACCGCGCAACCCGAGCATGCGTCTCACCCGCCCCCTCGTCGTGACAAGATAGGACGAGCTCAGCGCGGTGCGACGGCCTCTGCGGTCGGGGACCGTGCACGACCGTCTTCACCGACCGATGGGAGTCACGCATGGACAGGACCGAACTCTGGCAGCCGAGCCCGCAGCGCATCGAGGGCTCGCAGCTCCGGGCGTTCATGGCCCGGCTCGCCGACACCCACGGGGTTCAGACGCGCGACTACGCCGACCTCCACGCATGGAGCGTCTCCCACCTCGATGAGTTCTGGGAGGCCATCTGGTCCCACTTCGACGTCATCGGCGAGCGCGGCACCGGTCCCGTCCGGGAGGGCGATTCGATCTCCGCGACCCGCTGGTTCCCCGGCGCCGCCCTCAACTACGCGGAGAACCTGCTCCGGCAGGCCGAGGCGACCCCGGACGCCGAGGCGGTCGTCGGCCTCCACGAAACCGGTGCTCGGGAGACCCTGACGTGGGCGCAGCTGCGCGCCCAAGTCGCCTCGCTCGCCGCCCATCTGCGCCGCCTCGGCGTCGGTCCCGGCGACACCGTGTGCGCGGTGCTGCCCGCCATCGTCCAGACCCCGGTCGCCCTGCTCGCGACGGCGAGCCTCGGCGCGATCTGGTCGGTCGTCAACACCGACTTCGGGGTCGACGGCATCGCCGACCGCTTCGCCCAGATCGAACCGCGCGTCCTCTTCACCGTCGACTCCCATGAGTTCGGCGGCACCCACCGCGACCAGCTGGCCCAGCTGCCGGCCGTCCTCGAGGCCCTGCCGACCGTGCGCCACCACATCCTCGTCGACACCCTCACACAGCAGGCTGCCGGCGACCACGAAGCCAGCGGAGTCACCGGCAGCGACGCAGATGCCGCCTCCCTCACGGTGCCGAGCGCACGCTGGAGCGAGATCATCGCCGAGGAGGCGCAGCCGCAGTACGAGCGGGTCGACTTCTCCCATCCGCTCTGGGTGCTCTACTCCTCCGGCACGACCGGCCGGCCCAAGGGCATCGTCCACTCCCACGGCGGGGTCGTCCTCGAATCGCTCAAGGCCAATGCCCTCCAGTACGACGTCCGCCCCGGCGACCGCGTCCACTTCGCGGTCTCGACGACGTGGATGGTCTGGAACCTCATGATCGACGCGATGATGCGCGGGGCGACGATCATCACCTACGACGGCGCCCCGACCTGGCAGCGACCGGATCGACATCTGGCGATCTGCAGCGCGGAGCGTGCGACCCTCTTCTGCGCGGGGGCCGCGGTCCTCTCGATCGGTGCCCGCGCCGGGGCGGTGCCGAAGGACGACCTCGACTTCACATCCCTGCGCACGATCATCTCGACCGGCTCTCCCCTGCCGGCGGAGACCTGGACGTGGGCGTACGAGGCGATCAGAGCCGACATGCTCGTCGGCTCCGACTCCGGCGGCACGGACGTCGCCTCGGGCATCCTCGGGTCGAACCCGCTCGGTGCCGTGTGGCTCGGCGAGCTGCAGGGCCCCTACCTCGGCGTCGACGCCCGCATCGTCGACGGCGACGGGCAGAGCGTCGAGGGAGAGGTCGGCGAGCTCGTCATCGCCGCCCCGATGCCCTCGATGCCCGTGATGTTCTGGAACGACCCGGACGGGTCGAAGTACCGGGCGGCGTACTTCGACGACTTCGCGGGCCTGTGGCGGCAGGGCGATTGGGCGACGAAGATCCCCGGCGGCGGATACGTCATCCACGGCCGGTCGGACGCGACGATCAATCGGGGCGGCATCCGCATGGGCTCGGCCGACATCACCCACGTCGTCGATCAGGTGCCCGGTGTCGCCGAATCGATGGTCCTCGGTGCCGAACTGCCCGGCGGCGGGTACTTCATGCCGCTGTTCGTCGTGCCCGACCCGGGCACGGAGGTCGACGCTGACCTGAGATCCGCGATCACCGAGGCGATCCGCTCCCGCCTGTCCCCGCGCTACGTGCCCGATGAGATCATCGCGGCCCCCGGCATCCCGAAGACGCGGACGGGCAAGACGATGGAGGTGCCGATCAAACGCGTCATCCAGGGCGGTGATCCGGCGGCCGTCAATCGCACGACCGCGGTCGACCCGACGATCGTCGACTGGTACGTCGACGTCGCCCGCGACGTCGCGCAGCGCCACCCCACCGGCTGATGTCCTAGTCGACGCGGAAGTCCCGGTCGTGCAGACCCGTCGCACTGCCGGGGATCGCCGGCCTGCGGTCGGAGATCTGGACGTTGCCGTCCTTGTCCGTCGCCCGCACAGTCACCGTGTGCGACCCGGGTGCGACTCCGGTGAAGACGAACCGCCACTGCCGCCACGTGTCGACGGTGAGCTCCTCGCTGAGTTCGGCGGTGTTCCAGTCGCCGTTGTCGATGCGCACCTGCACCTGCTCGATCCCGGAATGCTGCGCCCACGCCATGCCCGCGGTCACGACTCGCCCGTCCTGTGCCGCCACGGTCGACCCGGCCCGGGGCACGTCGACGCGGGAGGCCACGAGCACGGGTCCGTGGGTCGACCAGCCGCGCGTCGTCCAGTACGCCTGCTTGTCGGCGAACCGAGTGACCTCGAGACTCGTCACCCATTTCGTCGCAGACACGAACCCGTAGAGCCCGGGCACGACGAGGCGGGCGGGAAAGCCGTGGTCGCGCGGCAGGGGCTCACCATTCATCCCCACGGCCAGCAGGGCGGCGCGGTCGTCGGTGAGGACCTCGAGCGGCGTCGAGGCGGTGAAGCCGTCATCGGATCCCGACAGCACCATGTCCGCGCCTGCCTGCGGACCGGCCCGGGCGAGGAGTTCGCGGATCGGGTAGCCCAGCCATTTCGCGTTCCCGATGAGGTCGCCGCCGACCTCGTTCGACACGCAGGTCAGCGTCACATAGTGCTCTTCGAGCGGGAGGCCGAGGAGCTCCTCCATCGTCACCGTCACCTCCCGGTCGACCATGCCGTGGATGCGCAGCGACCACGAATCCGCGGCGACCGCGGGCGGGACGAGGGCCGTGTCGATGCGGTAGAACTCCGCATTCGGGGTGACGATCGGCGCGAGGTCCTCGATGTCGAGCTCGGCACCGTCCGGGACCGGAGGCGCCGAGGAGGCCGGGCGCGGCAGGACGAGCCGGGTGACCGTGCCTGCCGCATTCCGTGCGAGCACCGCCGCCGACTGCCCGGCGGCGATCGCGGCGATGCCGAGGGCGCTCAGACCCGCGGCGATGCCGAAGAACATCCGCCGATCCGGCCCGGCGTCGGTCGGCGGGGCGCCGGCAGGTGGAACCGCGTCGGACAGACCGGTCCCGCCGGGACCGACCCCGACGAGGTGCGTCTGCTCCGGCGCGGCCGCGACCAGGGCCGGCTCCGGAGCGCCGAGGCGCAGCAGCCCGAGGTAGACGGCGCAGCCGAGCAGCACGCCGCCGAGCGCGGGAGCGAAGTCGAGCAGCGTTCCGCCCGTCGTGAAGAGCAGCACGATCGGGAGGACCCCGAGACCGGCGAGGAGGACGAGTGAGAGTCCCCGCCGGGTGCGCCCGAGCAGACCGATGAGGCCGCCGACGATGACGCCGACGGCGGCGATCGTGATGATGAGGGCGAGTTTGTCATGCGTCCCGAACACCGCGATGGCGGCCTTGATGAGCACCGTCGGCATGAGCGGGATGAGCGTCTGCCCGAAGACGAGCAGCGGCGCCGAGGCGGTCGAGAGCACCCCGGCGAGGAACTCGGAGGCGCCGAAGTAGACGAGGGCGGCGACCGCGCCGGCGGTGGCGAAGACGAGCGTGCGGCGGCCGGCCATGGTCTAGGCCAGGTTCCGACGGAGGTCGACGGCGGCGGTGTGGAGACGCTCGAGCATCTCCTGCCCCCGTGCGGGCGGCAGGGTCTTCGCGGCGGCGATCCCGGTGTCGATGAGGACGACGACCTGATCGGCGAGACTGTGGTCGCCGATATCGGGCACCGGGCGCCCCGCCGAGCCGATCCGCGAGAACTCCGCGAGCGCCTCGGCGATGGTCTGCCTCCGCGTCCCCGCCGCGGACTCCCCGACCTGCACGAGCTGGGTGGGGGTGAGGCCGATGATG
>NZ_BAAAMB010000009.1:293913-318326 GCF_039528855.1 Brevibacterium sanguinis
GTCCGCCGTCGTGTCGTTCATGTGCTCATCCTACGCGCCGGATTCGGCGCGCAGGCCTCAGTTCCTGAAGTAGGAGAGGAGGCGCAGGATTTCGATGTAGAGCCAGACGAGCGTGGTCATGAGCGAGAACGCGCACAGCCACGAGAAGCGCTCGGGAATGCGCTGCTTGACGCCTTCCTCGATCATCTGGAAGTCCATGATCAGGGTCATCGCGGCGAGCACGGTCGCGACGATGCCGATGACGATGCCCAGCGGGATGCCGAAGATCTCGATCGAGCGGGCGCCGCCGGTGCCGGTGAAGAGGGCGAAGCCGAAGTTGATGAGCGAGAACACGGCGTAGCCGCCGACGGCGATGAGCATGAACTTCATCATCTTCGAGCCGTAGCGCACACCCTTGAACTTGAAGAGGGCGAGCATGACACCGAAGACGGACAGCGTCGCGAGCACGGCCTGGAGGACGATGCCGTCCCACTGGGCTTCGAAGATCGCGGAGATGCCGCCGAGGAACACGCCCTGGAACGCGGCGTAGCCGATGATGAGGCCCTTGTTCGGTTCGCGCTTGAACGCGTTGACGAGACCGAGGACGAGGCCGATGAGCATCGCCGGGAAGGCGAGCACGGGCACGAACCATCCGAGGACGGCGCCGGCGAGGAGGATCGCGAAGAGGATGCCCGTCTTCATCATGACGTCGTCGTACGTCATCGCCCGGTCGTCGACGGGACGACCGGTGTTGCGCTCCTGCGCTGCCGGCTGGTTGAACAGGTCGTTGAGCTGCTGGTCGGACATGACCGGCTGCTGGTTGCGTCCGGCTTGGACGCCTTCTCTGATGGTGCGGTCCATCATGGGGTTACTCACGGTCGAGATCCTTTCGATCTGAGTAGTGGTCTCGCCGTCTGGCGAGTCGAACGTCGCTTGCCAGTCTAGCCGGATCACCTGGACGGTCACTGAGGACTGCGGGGTCCGGGGACAGAGCGTTGCATGATTGCAACACTTCTGCCGACCCGGGTATTCCGCTGCCGGTACGACGCCCGGCCGTCCCCGGCGCGCGAATGGCTGCGGTGGACCGCCTCGGCGAGGTGGGGGCTCAGTTCATCGAGTAGTCCATGGCCGCGCCGGGACCCCACGGGATGCCGGTGAACCACCAGATGAAGAAGAGCAGACCCCAGAAGAGGAACATCGTGAACGAGAGCGGGATCGTGAACGACAGCAGCGTGCCGATGCCCGCGTCCTTCTTGTACCGCTGGATGAAGCCGAGGACGACGACGAAGTACGGCGACATCGGGGAGATGATGTTCGTCGTCGAATCGCCGATCCGGTAGAGCGCCTGCGTCGTCTCCGGGGAGATCGACAGGAGCATGAACATCGGCACGAGGACCGGGGCCATGAGCGTCCACAGACCCGACCCGGAGGTGAGGAAGAGCGCGCCGAGGGCGACGAGCAGCCAGCCGCCGAGCAGGATGACGAAGGTGCTCGTCTCGAGCGAGCCGAAGAGGTCGGCTCCCCGGATCGCGAGGATCTCACCGAGGCTCGACATCTTGAAGAGGGCGAGGAACTGGCTGGCGGCGAAGAAGAGGACGATGACGGGCACGAACGGCAGCAGCCCCTTGCCCATCATCTCCGGGATGTCGGAGACCTTCGTGATCGACCCGGTCGCGTACCCGTAGACGATGCCGACGATGAAGAAGCCGAAGCCGATGATCGCGGCGATGCCGGCCATGAGGCCGGATTCGGGTCCGAAGCCGCCGGCTTCGTCGCGGAGGAACGAATCGGCGGGCAGGGCGAGGAGGAAGAGGATGACCGCGCAGACGACGATCGTGATGACGGCGAAGAGGACGCCGCGCTTCTCCTTGGCGTCGAGTGCCATCTTGACGTCGAAGACGTCCGGATCGTTCTCATCGGGCTCGTCGAGGACCATCGCGTCGGCGCGCTTGGACAGGAGGAGTTCGGTGACGAGGGTGATGGCACCGGCGACGACGAACATCGAGACGAAGTTGAAGTAGAAGTTCGCGACGGGGCTGACGACGTATTCGGGGTCGATGATCTGCGCCGCCGAGGTGGAGAGACCACCGAGGACGGTGTCCATCGCGTTGACCATCGGTGCGGCCGAGTACCCGCCGGAGGTCGCTGCGTAGGCGACGATGCAGCCGAGCAGCGGGTTGCGGCCCACGGCCCGGAACGCGAGTCCGCCGAGCGGGATCATGATCATGTATGAGGCGTCGGAGGCGATCGACGAGGCGGTGCCGGCGAGGGCGACGATGAAGGTGATCCACTTCGGCGAGGCCCCGGCGATCGTGCCGCGCAGCATCGCCGGGATGAGACCGGACTGTTCGGCCACGGCGACGCCGAGGAGGACGATGATGACGAGCCCGAGGGGCGGGAACGTCACGAAGTTCATCACGGCCCCGCCGACGATCTCCCGCAGGGATTCCGTCGTGAAGAGGTTCGTCACCGACACCGTCTCCCCCGTGGCCGGGTTGACGGCGCTGAGCCCGGTGGCCGAGAAGATCGCCGAGAGGATCATGACGACGACGGCGAGGGAGAGGAAGAGCCAGAAGGGATGCGGCAGCTTGTTGCCGGCCTTCTCGATGACGACGAGCACGCGCATCAGCCAGCTCAGTCGGTCGGGGCTCTGCGCCTGGGTGTCGGTGTCGGCTGTTCTCGTCGACATGGTGTCTCCTGGTTCGGGTCGGCGGTGCGCGCGGCGGCACTCTGCGGCCGACTGCACTCGGCGGATGACGTCATCCTGTGAGCGCAGTCACTGAGACAAGATACCAGGATTCGGTTGACTGCCGGGACGCATGCGGTCGGATCCGCCCGCTCGGCCGGGGTCGTGCCGGAGGAGGTGGGGACGTCGGGCGCCAGGCGTCGTGCGGGAGACGGTGGGGACGTCGGGCGCCAGGCGTCGTGCCGGAGCGGGCGGGACGCCGGGCGCCGGATGTCGGACGCTGTCGAGCAGATGCACGGATGCCGGCCACCCTGGCGGGGTAGCCGGCATCCGTGCTGTACGACGCGACGCGGTGCGGCGCCGGGACGGTCAGCGCTCGATGTCTCCGCGGATGAAGGCTTCGACGGCCTCATGCGCCGCGTCGTCGCTCTTCTGCTCCGGCGGGGACTTCATGAAGTACGACGAGGCTGAGATCAGCGCACCGCCGACACCGCGGTCGAGGCCGATCTTCGCGGCGCGCACGGCGTCGATGATGACGCCGGCGGAGTTCGGGGAGTCCCAGACCTCGAGCTTGTATTCGAGGGAGACGGGGGCGTCGCCGAAGTTGCGGCCCTCGAGGCGGACGAACGCCCACTTGCGGTCATCGAGCCATTCGACGTAGTCGCTGGGGCCGATGTGGACGTCGCGGGCGGAGAGCTCGGCCTGGGTGTTCGAGGTCACGGCCTGGGTCTTCGAGATCTTCTTCGACTCGAGGCGCTGGCGTTCGAGCATGTTCTTGAAGTCCATGTTGCCGCCGACGTTGAGCTGGTAGGTCCGGTCGAGGACGACGCCGCGGTCCTCGAAGAGCTTCGCCATGACGCGGTGGGTGATCGTCGCACCGATCTGGGACTTGATGTCGTCACCGACGATCGGCACCCCGGCGGCGCGGAACTTCTCGTCCCATTCCTTCGTCCCGGCGATGAAGACGGGCAGGGCGTTGACGAAGGCAACCTTCGCGTCGATCGCGGCCTGGGCGTAGTACTCGGTGGCTTCCTGGGAGCCGACGGGCAGGTAGCAGACGAGGACGTCGGCCTCGGCGTCGCGCAGGGCCTGGGCGACATCGACGGGGTCGGTGTCGGACTCGACGATCGTCTCGCGGTAGTACTGTCCGAGGCCGTCGAGCGTGGGACCGCGCTGGACGGTCACACCGGTCGGGGGCACCTCGGCGATGGTGATCGTGTTGTTCTCACTCGCGGTGATCGCCTCGGCGATGTCGGTGCCGACCTTCTTGCCGTCGACGTCGAACGCGGCGACGAAGTCGAGATCACCGACGTGATAGTCGCCGAATTCCACGTGCATGAGTCCGGGAACCTTCGTGCCGGGGGCAGCATCCCGGTAGTACTCGACACCCTGGATCAGCGACGACGCACAGTTGCCGAGACCGGCGATGGCGACTCGAATCTTCTTCGTTCCCACGAACTCTCCTTCTGTCCTCTCGGGTCTCCCCGCAGTCCGGGCTGCTGCGCGTGCGCGCGAACCCGAATATCCATCTTAGTGATCACGTCAAAACCGCGGAGCACCCGTCCGCGCCGGGGCCTCGTCAGCTGACGACGAGCGGTTCGAGCACGAGGTCGGGGTGGTTCTTCTGCACACCCTGCAGGCGCCAGCGGTCGGAGAACAGCGCGAGCAGCTCGCCGTCGGAGCGGCTGAGCACCTCGACGTTGCGCTCCCGGGCCAGGGTCGGCACGCACTCAGGGGTGGTGCGCCGGGCGAGGGAGAAGTTGAGGCGTTCGAGCGAGCACGGGGCGTTGAACTCGTTGTTCATCCGGTCCTCGGCGACTTCGAACTGCATCGGACCGACGGCCCCGAGGACCGGTGCCTGGTCGCCGCGCAGGTCCGAGCGCAGCACCTGGATGACGCCTTCGTGGTCGAGCTGTTCGATGCCGCGCCGGAACTGCTTGTACTTCGAGGAGTCCTTGGCGCGGATGACCATGAAGTGCTCGGGCGAGAACGTCGGGATGCCGGGGAACTCGACCTTCTTGTCGAGGTAGAGCGAATCGCCGACGCGCAGCGCGCTGGCGTTGACGAGGCCGACGACATCCCCGGGGAACGCTTCGTCGACGACGTCGCGGTCACGGCCGAAGACCTGCTGCGCGTACTTCGTCGCGAACGGCTTGCCGGTGGCCGAATGTGTGAGCACGCTGCCGCGTTCGAACACGCCCGAGCACACCCGGATGTAGGCGAGACGGTCGCGGTGGTTGGAATCCATGCCGGCCTGCACCTTGAAGACGAACCCGGAGAAGGGGGCGTCGACGTCACGGGGGTTGTCGTCCTTGTCCTCGCGCGCCTCGGCGGCCGGAGCGAGATCGACGAGCATGTCGAGGAGCTTGTGGATGCCGAAGTTGAGCACCGCCGAGGCGAACATCACCGGCGTCGACTTGCCGGCGAGGAACGTCGCCTGGTCGTGGTTCTGGTCCTCCATGTCGAGGAGCTCGGATTCGTCGACCGCCGTCGTCCACGCATCGCCTTCGAGCTCAGCGGCGGCGTCTGCCGACAGGGTCTCCTCACCGGCGATCGTCGCGCCGCCGTCGGTGCGCGTGTACTTCGTGTACTCGCCGGTGACACGGTCGAGGACGCCGCGGAAGTCACCGGAATGGCCGACCGGCCAGGTGATCGGCGTCGGCAGGAGGCCGGTGCGCTCGTGGACCTCGTCCATGAGGGCGAGCGGGTCGAGGCCCGGGCGGTCCCACTTGTTGACGACGGTGATGATCGGGATGTTGCGGTGGGCGCAGACTTCGAAGAGCTTCATCGTCTGCGACTCGAGGCCCTTCGCGGCGTCGATGAGCATGACCGCGCAGTCGACGGCGGAGAGGACGCGGTAGGTGTCCTCGGAGAAGTCCGCGTGGCCGGGGGTGTCGACGAGGTTGAAGACCGCGTCGCGATACTCGAACTGGAGGGCGGCCGAGGAGATCGAGATGCCGCGGTCCTGCTCCATCTGCATCCAGTCGGAGACGGTCGCGCGGCGGCCCGCCTTGCCGTGGGTGGCTCCGGCCTGACCGATCGCCTTCGCGTGGAGGGCGAGCGCCTCGGTGGTCGTCGATTTGCCGGCGTCCGGGTGCGAGATCACTGCGAAGGTGCGGCGACGCGCCGCCTGCGTGCGGATCTCTTTGTCAGAATATTGGCCAGAAGTCACCAAAATATCCTACCGCCGATCGGGCTGGGAGTCCCTGTCCGATCAGTCACAGTCGACCGTGATCCCAGGCTCCTTTCGGAGAGTCCGCTTAGGCTGAGTGGCGATGACTGAGGAATACGTTGACTACGCCGGCCGGTCGGAGCCGAAGGAGCGGTGGCTCAAGGCCTCCCCGCTCATCATCGCCGGCGTCCTCGGAGTCCCGCTGCTCGCGCTGGCGGTGCTCTTCTCCCTGTCGATCGCGCAGATCGCGAAGTTCATGTTCGATCTCGGCACCACAGGGTGGGACGTCGTCGGAATCGTCTTCCTCAGCCTCTCGGGTGCCCTCTGCGTGCTGCTGTGGATCGCGTTCCTCTTCATCGGTTCGCGCCGCCGCACCTGGCGCTGGCGGATCTCCTGGGCGGCCGCAGCGCTCCTCGTCGCCGCGGCACTGCCCCTGTGGTGGCTGTTCGCCGGATACCTCACCGGCAACCCCGCCCCGATGTAGCTCCGGCGGACCGCCGGAGGCCTCGCGACGTCGGGATCGTTGCGGCGCTCGGACCCCGGCGGCGTCCGGACGCCTGCGGCGCACTGCGCACTACCCGAAGCGTCACACGCCACCCGGAGCTCCACTCCCGCCTCGGCGCGCGATGCACACCGCTGAGCACCACACACACCGCGCGGCTTCACGAGAACTACCCTGAGCACGACACGCACCCCGTGCACGCGGTGTGCATGCAACTCCACGTGCGTGATGGGTCGATCGCACCGACGCAACAGGCCACCTGCGGCTTCACCAGCGCGTCGCCCGGGTCGTTCGGCCGTAGTCTGTCGCGGTCACATCGACGACCAGAGCGTCGTACATGTCCGTCATGGCGACAACAGTGTGTGCATGGTCCATCAGGAGCCCCGCGCTGTCGCCGAGCGCCTCGCGCACCGGGTCGGGCACGATCTGCCGAGAACCGTTCGCAAATGACCGCAGAAGCTTCAACCTCTGCTCCCGCGATTCAAATCCCATTTCATAGAGCAGCCAGTGGAACAGGTGCATGAGGGCGGTGTCACGATCAAAGTCGCCATGCGCGGACATCGCGTTCTCTTCTGCGGAGCTGAGAACGAAGGATGAGTGAAGAGCCAATCCGAAATCGCTGAATAGCAGCGTGCCATCGCGAACCAGAATGTTGCCCGGATGCAGATCGAAGTGCTGGAAATGTCGCGACTTCATCCACGTCGTCGCCTCGAGGATTTGGGCGACGGCGTCGGAGAATATGGTTCCTGCTCGCCGGGAGGCGACGCTGCTGCGCAGCCACGATGCCAACGTCTCTGGAACATATTCGAGCACGAGCAGCAGGCTGCTGCGTGACGCTCGGAGGGAATCGATCTCTCTTCGGATCTTCGGCCAATATCTCCCCCACCGTTGACGGACCTCTGCGACATCGAACTCACTGAAGTCGACATCGCAAGTGACATCCGCAATGCGCCAGTCCAGCAGCAGCGGGAAGAAGTCGGCCTCGCGTTCCCACACCCAAGCAGAGGTGAGCTGATGAGCAGCCAGCTCTCTTCCGACGCCGTGCGAAGGACTGACGAGACCGTAGTGACTGGTGACAGGCAGATCGAGCCAGCTCCGTGTCGCAGTGGGAGCGAGATTCTGCTCAGCGGTGAGCGGCATCTGCTTGATGAAAACCTTCGACCCTCGAAACTGCGCAACCCTTGTCGTGCCTCCGATGCCGACACCGACCACTCGTGAACCGTAGAGGAGGTCCATCGTTTCCTCGTCGTCCAGCGCAGCCAGTTCATCGGCGATTGCCTTCGCTCGAGTCAAACGATCGCTCACGACTTCACTCTAACGCCACACCCACCTCGGCGCGCGATGCACACCGCTGAGCTCCGCACACACCGCGCAGCTTCGCGAGAACTACCCGGAGCACGACACACACCCCGTGCACGCGGTGTGTGTGCAACTCCACGTGCGGGATGGGTCGCTCGCACCGGGGCCAGAGGACCCCGAGACGCACGACCACCGAAGCGCCGTCGCTCACTGAGGCCGACCCGCGAACGACGAACGGCGACCGGCTACAGCAGGGCCAGGGCCTTCGCGATGCGCTTCTCCGAGACCGGCTGCGGGGTGCCCAAGCCGTTCGCGTAGAGGCTGACGCGCAGCTCCTCGAGCTGGACGAGCACCGCTCGCCACTCACTCGGCACCGCGACGAGCCACCGGTTCCACGGCTCGGATCCCAGTCCCGGGAAACGGGTCGCGAGCTTCTTCGCGACCGCCTCGGCGCTGCCGGTCACCCGATCCATGAGCTGACGATCACGCATCGGAGAGTCCTGCATGGCGCCGATGCGGACCGTCTCCGCCTCGACCCACCGCGGCAGAGCGCTCACCATCGCCGGTGTCATCGCCGCGATCGCCGCCGCACTGACCCGTGATCCGGTCCAGGCCTGGACATCGGCGAGATTGGCGAGGATCGTCAGCGACGACGCCGACGACATCAGCTTCTCGAGCTCGGTGGCGCGGCGCAGCGCCGTGATGACCGCAGGCAGCAGCGTCGCCGTGACCTCGGTGATCTGCGCATTCACCGCAGTCCGCAGCCGGGAGAATGCCGCCTCATCGCCGACCCACGACGTCTCGGCAGGTCCGAGCTCGGACTCGACGATGCCGCGCACGCCGGCGCGCACGATGGCGGCGAGCAGCTCATCGGAGCGCTTCTGATGCCCGGCGAGGACGAGCTTCTCCTCCGTCGTCAGCCCGTCCCGCAGATAGTTCAGCGCCTCACCCGCACCCAGGCTGAGCAGGGTGATGACCGCCTCCCGGCTGGCCAGGCGCGCCTGGACCGCGGTGTCGAAGGCGACGAGGTCGACGCTCTCTCCGCGATCGGCGAGCCCGGGCACGACACCGGCATCGGCGGTGTCCGGATCCGCCAGCTGCCCGATGCTCCACGAGGTCAGCCCCCGCTTCTCGGTGAATGCCGAGGCCTTCACGCGCGCCTTCTTCACCTGCGGCTTCGCGGTCTTCGTCAGCACGCTGAGGTCCTCACCGAGGCCGACGGTCCTCGTCCCGTCGACGAGGCGGAAGCGGATGCGCAGATGCGCGGGAATCCGCTCCCGATCGAAGTCGTCGGCCGACACGGTGATCGGCACGAGGTCCTGGAGGCCTCCGCCGCCCGCGCGGTCACTGAGGTGGGCGGCGAGCACCTCGGGAAGGCTCCCCTGATACGGGGTGAGGGCGGGCAGGATCTCCCGCGCGACGTCCGGGGCGGGAACGAAGTAGCGTCGCTTGTTCTTCGGCAGCGACCGGATGTAGGCGGCGACGAGCTCCTCGCGCAGACCCGGCACCTGCCAGCTGAACTCGTTGGGATCGACGAGCGGGACCGCCGCTGCCGGGATCTCGACGGTGACCCCGTCCTCCGTCGATCCGGGGTCGAACGAGTAGCGCAGCTTCGCCGCCGTCCCGTCGGCGAGCTCCCATTCCATGGGATAGTCCTCAGCCACCGAGGCGGTCAGCGACTCGCTGTCTTCGCTGAGCAGCACCGCGGTCGTGAGGTCGAGCAGGTGCGGATCGCGCCGCTTCTGCCCCTTCCACCACGACCGGAGATCCGCCGCCGAGGTGACCGTGGCGGGAATCCTGGCATCGTAGAAGTCGAAGAGGGCGTCGTCCTGGTCGAGGACCCGACGGTTCCTGGTCCGCGAGGCGAGTTCCTCCGCCTCCTCGACGACGGCGGCATTGTGGTCGAGGAAGCCGAACCGCTCACGCCAGTCACCGTCGATGAGGCCGTTGCGGATGAGCATGTCCCTGGCCGCGGCCGCATCGATCGTGCCGTAGCCGACCCGTCTGTCGCTGGCGAGCGTGACGCCGTAGAGCGCGATCTTCTCGTGCACCATCGCCGCCCCCGCCGTCCGCGACCAGTGCGGTTCCGAATGCTGCCGGGTCACGAGGTCGCCAGCGGCGTCGATGACCCAGTCGGGGTCGATCGCCGCGACCGTGCGCGCCCACAGCCGCGAGGTCTCGACGAGCTCGGCGGCCATGACGAAGTCGGGATTGACCTTGAACAGCCCCGATCCCGGGAAGATCGCGAACCGCGTGCCGCGCGCCCCCTGGTAGTCCTTGTGCTTCTCCGAGCGCGACCCGATCATCGACAGCAGCCCGGTGAGCAGCGCCCGGTGGATCGCCACGGCTCGCAGGTCGAGCTTCATCGCCGCGGCGTCGGCTCCGCGGCCCGGCTCGACTCCCCCGCGGGCCTTCTTCGCCTGCTTCTTCGCCGCCGTGAGCTCGGCGAACCCGATTTTGCCCTGTCCGCTTCGGTTCTCAGACGATGTCCTCGCCGAGGCGACCGCCCCCTGACCGCGGCCCTGAACTCGGCGGTTCGCCCCCTGGTGTCCGGCACCGTCTCGTCCGGCACGGCTGTCATCTCCGCCGGCAGCCGCCTCGGTGTCGCCCTGACGCCAGGTCGGACGGTCGACCCGGATGCCCGCGGACCCGAGCAGGGAGCGGAGCTGGCCGACGAGGTCCTGCCATTCGCGGATCCGGACGAAGTTGAGGAACTCGGCCTTCATCTGCCGACGGAACTTCGACGACGACATCGACGCCTGCGCGTCCTCGAGGTAGTTCCACAGGTTGAGGTAGGAGAGGAAGTCGCTGCCGCGATGGACGAACCGGGCGTGCTTCTCATCGGCGGCGGCCCGCACCTCGGTGGGGCGCTCGCGCGGATCCTGGATCGACAGGGCGGCGACGATGACGAGGACCTCTCCCCCTACCCCGGCCTCGGCACCGGCGATGACCATCCGCGCCAGCCTGGGGTCGATGGGGAGGACGGAGAGCTTCCTGCCGGTCGGGGTCACCGTGATGGCGCCCGACTTGTCACTCGTCAGTGCCCCGAGTTCGGCGAGGAGCGTGCGCCCGTCACGGACTGCCTTGGCATCGGGCGGGGTGAGGAACGGGAAGCCGAGGATCTCCTCGTCGGATGAGGCGAACCCGAGGTCGGCCATCTGGAGGATGACGCTGGCGAGGTTGGTCCGCAGGATCTCAGGGTCGGTGAACTCCGGCCGGGACTCGAAGTCGGCCTCCGAGTAGAGACGGATTGTGATGCCCTCGCTCGTCCGTCCGGAGCGGCCCTTGCGCTGGTTCGCGCTGGCCTGCGAGATCCGCTCGATCGGCAGCCGCTGGACTCGGGTCCGGTTGGAGTAGCGGGAGATGCGGGCGGTGCCGACGTCGATGACGTATTTGATGCCCGGCACCGTCAGGGACGTCTCGGCGACGTTCGTGGCGAGGACGATGCGCGGACGCGAATGGGGTCGGAAGACCTTCTGCTGCTCACCGGCCGAGAGCCGGGCGAAGAGCGGGATGACCTCCCACTGGCGCATCCGCGGGTTCTTCCGCACATGCGCCTCGAGGGCGTCAGCGGTGTCGCGGATCTCGCGCTCTCCGGAGAGGAAGACGAGGATGTCGCCCGGTTCTTCGGCGCTGAGTTCGTCGACAGCGGCGATGATGCCGTCGATCTGGTCCTCGACCCCGGTCTCGTAGTCCCCGGATTCGCCGGGTCCATCGACGTCATCGTCGGCGGTGTCGTCGGTCAGGGGCCGGTAGCGGACCTCGACCGGATAGGTTCGGCCCTCGACTTCGATGATCGGGGCGTCGTCGAAGTGCTGCGAGAAGGATTCGGGGTCGATCGTCGCCGAGGTGATGATGATCTTGAGATCGGGCCGCTGCCGGCGCACCTCTTTGAGGTAGCCGAGGAGGAAGTCGATGTTGAGGCTGCGTTCGTGCGCCTCGTCGATGATGATGACCTCGTAGTCGCGCAGCAGTTTGTCGCGGGAGAGCTCGGAGAGGAGGATGCCGTCGGTCATCACCTTGATCCGGGTCTCGTCGGCGACCTGCGCGGTGAACCGCACCTGATAGCCGACGGTGCCCCCGAGGTCCTCGCCGAGTTCGTCGGCGATGCGTTCGGCCACGGTGCGCGCGGCGATGCGCCGCGGCTGGGTGTGACCGATCATGCCCTCGACGCCGAGGCCGAGGTCGAGGCAGATCTTCGGCAGCTGCGTCGTCTTGCCCGACCCGGTCTCACCGGCGATGATGACGACCTGGTTGTCGCGGATCGCCTCGGCGATCTCATCCTTCGCCGCACTGACCGGAAGTTCCTCCGGGTATGTCACCGCCACGGGGTGGGCGGCCCGCGACTCCCGCAGGCGGGCACGGCGCTCGCGGTGCTCGGCCCCGGTCATGCCCCGGCGGCCGCGGCGCTTCGCCGACCCGCCTCGGCGGGATCCTCTTCTGCCGCGGGACCGCTCGCTGGGAGTGCGCTCATCGGCCGGGCGCTCGCTGCTCACCGGGCGCTCATCGGTACGGCGCTCGTCGTTCCGGGAGGTGTTCTGGTGCTCGGGTGCTGCCGAGTTCTCGTCTGCCATCTCACCTCCCAGCTTATCGTCCGCCTGCCCTCCCTCAGCGCAGCCGGTGAGCGGCCGGGCCGGCAGCGTCAGCGCCGCTGCCGCGCCTCAGCACGGCATCTCAGCTCCACAGCGGGGAAAGGGCATCGATGAGCTGTTGGACGCCGAGGATGAGGAAGAGGAGTGCGGTGATCCCGAGCGCAAGGTTCGTGTGCCACCGGTTCGCCCATTCCTTCGGCACGCGCTTGCCGTTGAGCAGGCCGAGGAGGGTGAGGGCGAGGAACGGCATGAACAGCGCCCCGAGCACGCCGTAGGTCAGGATGAGCCCGATCGGCCGGTCGAGGAGGAAGAGGATCATCGGCGGGAACGTCAGCCACAGGAGGTAGAACTTGAAGTACTTGCCGCCGGTCAGCGTGTCCGGGTGCCCGGCGGGCTTCTTGCGCATGTGGCCCCAGAAGTCGGCGAACATCAGCGAGACGCCGTTCCACACTCCGATGATCGAGGAGAACGATGCCGCCCAGAATCCGACGAGGAAGCCGACGCCGACGACGTCGCCGTAGCGGGCCTTGAGGACATCGGTGAGGTCGAGGAGTCCCTCATCCCCGGCGGAGAGGGCGACGCCGGCGGAGCGGACCACCTCGGCGCCGACGATGAGCATCGCGATGACGAAGATGCCGGTCATGACGTAGGCCATCGTGTTGTCGATGCGCATCACGCGCATCCACTTGGGCGTGATCCACCCCTTCTCCCGCAGCCAGTACCCGTAGGCGGCCAGGGTGATCGTGCCGCCGACGCCACCGGCGAGCGCGAGCGTGTAGACGACCCCGCCGTCGGGGATGAGCGGGATGAGGCCGCGGAGCATCTCCGGCACATTGGGCACGGCGATGACGGCGAGGCCGACGACGGTGACGAACATGATCCCGACGAGGACCGCGGTGATCCTCTCGAACACCGTGTACCGGCCCAGCCACACCATCGTGAAGCCGGCGAGCCCCATGAGGACGGCCCACACCGTCAGCGGCACCATGGGGAAGAGCGCGGCCAGCGGCAAGGCCGCCGAACTCATCGCCGTCGCACCGTAGACGAAGCCCCAGATGATGATGTAGGGGCCGAAGTACCAGGTCGTCCACCGGCCCAGTGACCGCCAGCCCTCGAAGATCGTCTTGCCGGTGGCCAGGGTGTAGCGTCCGGCGCCTTCGACGAGGATGATCTTGAGGAGGACGCCGACGATGACGGCCCACAGCAGCGCATAGCCGTACCGGCTGCCGGCGACGAGCGTGGCGACCATGTCGGCGGCACCGACACCGGTGGCCGCCACGACGAGGCCCGGGCCGATGACCTTCCACTTCGGTCTGCCCTCGGCCTCACCGACGGTGCCGTGACCGGAGTCCTGCGGCGGTGCTGGCGGTTGGCTCGGTCCGTCGGTCATACGTCTCCTTCGTCGTCTCCGGCACTGCCGACGCGAACGTCACCGGTCCGGTCGGCAGGGTCTGCGTTCATGCTACGTCAGCACGGAGGCACGACCGCGTGCTGCCTCACAGGGTGGGACACGGGTGCAGAGACGCAGGCGATGGATCAGAAGAGGGCGGGCTGCCTCACCGTCCTCTGCGATCTCCTCGACGCCGCGGTCGGCGGTCTCGGCACGGACCGTCGGGCGGGGGCGGAGGCGAGCTCGAGTTCGATCCACCGGCAGATGACGGCGACGACCTCGGACTGTTCGGCGGCAGTGAGCGCACGACCGGCGGCGATGCCGTGGCTGGACTGCAGGCACGTGCGACAGCACGTCGCCGTGGCGTGCTGGGCGAGGAAGACGGGGTGGCCCTTCCACGGGGTCTGCTTGCCGTCGCGTGGCGGATTGCGCGGGGCCAGTCGGGTGGCGATGAAGTCCTCTGCGTGCCGCTTCATCGTGTCCATGTCGCGTGCGGCGATGTAGTCGAGGTCGGAGTCGCGGAGGTGGAAGCGCGAGCGGAAAGGGGTGCGGGTGATGCGCCCGATCCGCTCGTCCAACTGCTGGTGATCCGTCATGTGGGGAGCGTATCCGGCGCCACTGACACGGGTCGGCGGACACCGGCGGTGACCGCAGACGGTGGTCACCGCCGCATCACACTGTGAACGGTGACGGCCCGGGAGTGGGACGCGGATGTATTCTCAAAGACGTGGCACACGACGACACGCGCAGCAGGCTCGCCCAGCGGATGTTCCCCGACGGGGAGGATCCCGACCCGCGGTTCACGCTCGCGAACGAGCGGACGTTCCTCTCCTGGATCCGCACGTCGCTGGCGTTCATCGGCGGCGGCATCGCGGTCGAGGCGTTCACCGGGGCGATCTTCTCCCCCGGGCTGCGCGCGACGCTGCCGATCGTGCTCATGGCCATCGGATTCGTCCTCGCCGCCGGAGCCGCCTTCCGCTGGTTCCGCATCGAGTCGGCGATGCGGCGCAAGGAGTCGCTGCCCCTGCCGCTCATCATCCCCATCGTCAGCCTCGCCTCGGCGCTCGGTGCCGGTCTCCTCGTCCTCGTCTTCTCCGGGGTGCTGTGACCCCGTCGAAGTCGACGCGGTACATGCCGCACGAGGATCCGGGCCTGCAGCCGGAGCGGACGACCCAGTCGTGGCTGCGGACGAGCCTGACGATGACCGTCGTCAGTCTCCTCTTCATCCGCTGGATCACGATCTTCCCCGTCGTCTCCGTCTCCGTCTTCGTCCTCTGCCTCGGCCTCGCCATCGCGGCGATCGCCATGCAGGCCGACCGATACCGCATCGGCGCCGGGTCGATCCGCGCCGAACGCGGTCAGCCCACACCGTGGGCGGTCATCTCCATCACCGTCTCCGTCTGTCTCATCGCCGCCCTCGGCATCGCCTCGGTGATCCAGCTGACCTTCGGCTGAGGGACCCGGGCCCCTCCGTTCGGGAGCGTCGATCCGGTCCTCTCCGCTCCACCGGACTCCGCCAGCTCCCACTGCCGCCGCGACATCGACGTTCCTCGTCGTGAGACCGCCGTCCCGAGTCATCAGGGGCCTCCCTAGACTGGGGGCATGAAGGATGCCCAGGAAGTCTCCACTGCCCCACTCGTCGGCCTCGGCCTCATCGGCGGGTTTCTCACCGCCCGCGAGACCGGGATCCGCCCCCTCGGCGGGGTCGTCCTCGCCGCCGCCGGCGCATACGCGGCACGCACGTGGTACGTCAAGCGCGGTTGGCCCACGGCGACCGCCCTCAGCCTCGCCTACCTCGGCGGGTTCGGTCTCTCGCACCCGCTGGCGAAGAAGATCGGGGCCTGGCCCGCCGTCTTCACCGTGACCGCCGCGAGTGCCGCGGCCGCCCACTTCGCCGTCGACGCAGTCCCGGCGAAGGACTGACCCGACCACTCACAGAAACGAGGATCACCGGTAGCCCATGCTGGCCGTATTCGAAGGATTCGCCGTCATCGCGGGGGTCATCCTCGTCGGGTTCCTCCTCGGGCGCTCCGGAGTCCTCGGGCCCAGCGGACAGCAGGTCATCGCGAAGCTCGTCTTCTACGCGGGCACCCCGACGCTGCTCTACGTCACGGTCTCCCAGACCGACCTCGGGCTGATCTTCAATACGGCGCTGCTCGCCACCGGCGGGTCGGCGATCATCGTCGGGTTCCTCCTCTTCGCCCTCACCCGCTGGGTGCGCAAACGCAGCACCGGCGAGGCGATGTTCTCCGCGTGGGCGGTCAGCTACGTCAACATCGGCAACCTCGGGATCCCGATCGCCGCCTACGTCCTCCACGACGTCGGCTACGTCGCCCCCGTCCTGCTCTTCCAGCTCATCGTCCTCGCCCCGATCGGCATGACCGTCCTCGACGGCGCGGGCAAGAAGAAGCACGACACTCACTGGTACACCACGATCCTCCAGGTCGCGAAGAACCCGATCCTGCTCGGGGCGGCGGCAGGAGTGGCCGCCTCGGCGACGGGATTCGAGCTCCCGCGGTTCATCTTCGAGCCGATCGACATGATCGGGGCGACGGCGGTGCCCGGCGCCCTGCTCGCGTTCGGCATCTCTCTTAAGGACGGGTGGGCGCTGCCGATCAAGGGCACCCGTTCGCAGCTGAGCTACATCACCGTCGGCAAACTCGTCGCCCAGCCGGTCATCGCCTGGGCGATCGGCGGCCCGCTGCTGGGCTATACGGGCATCGACCTGTTCGCCATCGTCGTCACCTCCGCCCTGCCGACGGCGCAGAACGTCTACATCTACGCGATGCAGTATCGCCAATCCGAGGCGCTCATGCGCGATGCCGTCTTCATCACCACGGTCCTTGCCGTGCCGGCCCTCGTCATCGTCGCCGCTCTCCTCGGGTGAGGGGCGGCGTCCTCAAGTGAGGACTGCCCGTGACAATGCCAGGGGCCGACCGCCTCGGCGATATCGGGGTCCGTGGCGTGTCCTCCCGGGCTCGGCGCACCCTGTCACTGACAATGGGAGCGTGGCTGGAGACGAGAAGAACGAGACCGAAGACCTCCTGAGCAGGCGCATGAGCTCAGGGTCGACGAGCGCTGCCGACAAGTCCTCGGCGCCTCTCGAGGCCGCGAACGACCCGTCGACCGACACCGAGGCGTTCGATCCGATCAAGGATCCCATCCTCAAGGAGGAGCCCCGCCCGTCGACCGGCCCGGTGCGCGTGGCACCCGCCCACTCGAATGCGCCGCAGGAGACCGCCCGCACTCGCGAGGTCCCTGCCAACGGTGCGGCCGCGACGACGCCGGGGAGCGCTTCCCGCCCCTCGGTGATGAGCGAGGAGGACTGGGCGGCGGTGACGAAGGCCGCGACGTCGACCGACACGCACGAGCCGGAGTACCCCGAACGCCGCCGGAACCCCCTCGACATCATCGGCACGATCTGGATCGCCCTGTCCGTGCCGTTCATGCTCCTCGCGCTCTCCGTGCGCGCGATCGCCTCGGGGATGTTCCTCAAGTTCGAGTACTTCCGCCCCGGCTTCCCTGCCGATCAGTTCGGCTTCGGCTCCGCCGACCGCGAGCACTACGGCACGTACGTCATCGACTACCTCCACAACCTCGACTCGCGCCGCTACCTCGCCGATGTCGTCATGCCCAACGGCGAACCCGTCTTCATCTCCTCCGAGCTCGACCACATGGCCGACGTCAAGGGCCTCATCTCCCTCCTCTACCTCATCGCGATCATCGGCTTCATCGGCACGGTCCTCTTCTCCCTCTACCTCTCGCGCAGGAACGGGATGGGCATGCGCATCGGGTTCCGCCTCGGCGCGATCTTCAGCTTCATCGCGATGGCCGGCCTCGCCGTCGTCGCGCTGCTGGGCTGGGAGAGCTTCTTCCGCGGATTCCACCGCGTCTTCTTCGCCGACGGGACGTGGGAGTTCTACGCCGACGACTCCCTCATCCGCCTCTTCCCGCCCCAGTTCTGGGTCGACGCGGGCATCGGTGCGGGCGGGATCTTCCTCCTCCTCACCATCATCCTCTTCCTCTTCAGCTTCGCCGGTCACAAGAAACGCAAAGCCGCGAAGAAGGCCCAGCGCGAGTCCGCCGACCGCATCTGAATCCCGCCGCAGGTAGCGGCACTCTGCGCTCACGCGCTCCACGGTTCCGGCCGGGTGGTCTTTCCCCTTCCACCCGGCCGCATGCTTTCTCCGCCCTCCCATATCGCCGAGGTGGCTGAACTTCGCCGTTCCGCGCCCGCAGACGATCATCCCCCGTTGAACGTCTGCACCGTTCCGCATCGTGCCGTGGGCGTCAGGTGTGAGTCCCCGGCGAACCTCTCCCCGCGCTTGCACGGGCGGCCGGGTCTGAGTAACGTCGATGACAAGGCACCATGCCTGAAACCCGGCACCGATCGAAGGAGCCTCGACCATGGCGAATGACACCGATCAGCTGACGTTCCAGAACCCCGTCACCCGCTATCCCAGCATCACCCCGCCCCGGCAGGATCAGCCCGAACCGGGTCTCGATCGCGACCTCGAACCCCAGACCGATCGCGGTGAGGACTCGTATCGCGGAACGGGCAGGCTCGAGGGCCGCAGAGCTCTCATCACGGGAGGCGACTCGGGCCTCGGGGCGGCGATCGCGATCGCCTTCGCCCGCGAGGGCGCTGACGTCGCGCTCAACTACCTCCCCGTCGAGCAGCCCGACGCCGACGAGGTCAAGCGCGTCATCGAGGCGACCGGACGCGCGGTCCACCTCTTCCCCGGCGACCTCACCGACCCGCAGTTCTGCGCGGACCTCGTCACAGACGCCGCCGACGCCCTCGGCGGGCTCGATGCCGTGGTCAACAACGCCGGCCGGCAGATCTCCGTCGAGGCGATCTCCGATCTCACCGACGAGCAGTGGGCGAAGACGTTCCAGACGAACATCGCTGCGATCTTCCACATCAGCAAGGCCGCCGCCGAGGTGCTGGCCCCGGGATCGACGATCGTCAACTCCACCTCGGTGCAGGCGTACAGTCCCTCGGCCCACCTCCTCGACTACGCCTCGACGAAGGCCGCGATCAACAACTTCTCGAAGGGCCTCGCCCAGCAGCTCGCACCCCGCGGCATCCGCGTCAACGCCGTCGCTCCGGGACCGTTCTGGACCCCATTGCAGGTCTCCGACGGACAGCCGAAGGACGCCCTGCCCGAGTTCGGCAAGGACACCGCTCTCGGTCGCGCCGGCCAGCCCACCGAGGTGGCGCCCGCCTACGTGTTCCTCACGTCCCCGGAGTCGAGCTACGTCGTCGGTGAGACCCTCAACGTCAACGGCGGTCAGCCGACGCCCTGACCGTCGAGGCACCTCCAAGCCCCCAGCGGTGAGCACCGCGCTGACCGCACCTCTGATGAAAGGACATGCTCATGAGCTCCGAGACCACCCCGCCCGATGAGACCTCAAGCCCCGACACAAGCCCCGACAAGAGCTCCGAGCCTGCAGCCGCGGTGACGAAAGCACCGCAGGTGTCGACCGACGAGGACGGCGACACCGTGCGCGGCAGCGCAGCGGGCACCGACGGAACGACGGACGAGCACCGCGCCGACGCGCCCGGCAGCGCGGCCGACGACGACGGCCTCGTCGACGTCGGTGAGGTCCTCACCGGCGAATCCTCCGACGACGGACCTCCCGAGATGCCCGCCTGAGAACGACACCGGCTCCCGTGCACCGCACGGGGGCCGACTGTTCGTGCCGCGGCCGCTCAGTCGTCGACGGCGTCGCGACCGCGGCGGACGATGAGCGGATCCGGTTCGTAGACGATCGAGGTGTCCTTGCCCGCGTAGTCGAACTGGTTGAGGAAGTAGCGCATCGCGTTGAGGCGGGCGCGCTTCTTGTCATTGCTCTTGATCGTGATCCACGGGGCGTGATCAGTGTCCGTGCGGCGGAACGTCTCCTCCTTCGCGAACGTGTAGTCGTCCCAGCGTCCCAGCGACTCGAGGTCCATCGGCGAGAGCTTCCACCGTCGGACCGGATCGATCTGGCGGATCGCGAAGCGGGTGCGCTGTTCGCGCTGGGTGACGGAGAACCAGAACTTCGTGACGTGGACACCGGAGTCGATGAGCATCTTCTCGAACACGGGAGCCTGCTCCATGAACCGCTCGTACTCATCGTCGGTGCAGAAGTCCATGACGCGTTCGACATTGGCCCGGTTGTACCAGGACCGGTCGAACATGACGATCTCGCCGTTCGTCGGCAGGTGGCTGATGTAGCGCTGGAAGTACCACTGCCCGGCCTCCCGGTCAGAGGGCTTGTTGAGCGCGACGACCCGGGCCGCGCGCGGGTTGAGGTGTTCGGTGAAGCGCTTGATCGTCCCGCCCTTGCCGGCGGCGTCGCGGCCCTCGAAGACGATGACGTGCTTCGCGCCCGTGTCCTGCCCCCAGTACTGGAACTTCAGCAGTTCGACCTGGAGCCGGTACTTCTCGAGTTCGTACTCCTCCCGATTCATCAGCTCCGGGTACGGGTAGCCCTCGCGCCACGTCTCGACCGCCCGTCCCATCGGGTCGATGAGCTGCGGATCGGTCGTGTGGCTGTCGGCGACCGTGTAGCCTTCGACCCTGAGCTTGTCGATG
Source organism: Brevibacterium sanguinis (assembly GCF_039528855.1). NCBI lineage: Bacteria > Bacillati > Actinomycetota > Actinomycetes > Micrococcales > Brevibacteriaceae > Brevibacterium > Brevibacterium sanguinis. The sequence goes on from NZ_BAAAMB010000009.1 coordinate 314,118, forward strand.
TACTCACGCAGGTTCTCGTTCGGGAGGATGGACACGAAGACTCCTTCACTGCTCAGCTGCCGGTGTGGGGGATGTCGTCGCGACCCGGTCACGACCCCGGCGCCTCGGACGGTACTGGTGCGAGGTGAACATCAGGTTATGCGATCGATGTCGTGTTTCGGAACCAGGGCCGCGCCGATCAGCGGTGCGGCGGCGACGATGACGAAGGCCCACGGATACCCGAAGGCGGTGATGAGCGCCCCCAGCCCGGGTCCGACGAGCGCCGAGACCGCGAACTGCCCCGTGTTCTGCGCCCCGAGCGCCTTCCCCGACCAGCGCGGCCCCGCGGCCTCGGCCACCGAGGCGAAGGCGAGTCCGTTGTCGGCCACCGACACCGTCGAGGCGAGGACGAAGACGAGCGCGGCGACGACGGGCAGCGGGGTGAGCGAGATGAGGGCGACGGCGAGGGTGAGGACGCAGGCGGCGACGGCGACGAGGCGGATGAGGGCGACCCGGGAGCCGAGGGCGTCGGAGGCGGCGCCGATGATGAGGCGACCGAGCGCGCCGACGATCTGCGCGGCCGCGACGATCCCGCCGGCGACCGCGGCGGGCACTCCCTGGTTGGCGATGAGCCAGATGAGCCCGTAGGTCGAGAACGCGAACTGCGGGACGACGAGGAGGGCGGAGACCGTGTGGATGCGCCAGAGGAATCCGTCGGAGCGATAGGGGTTCGTCGCCGAGGCGGCGCCGGGCTGTCCGTGCTCCGGTGCGCTGGGAGGGCGGACCGCCTCGGCGCGGGGAGGGTTCCGGACGAGAGCGACGGTGACGATCGTCATCACCGCGGTGACGGCGGTAGCAAACCAGAGGTAGGCCGTGATGCCGCCGGCTGCGGCGAGCGGCGGGACGGCGAGGGCGGCGACGCTCGTGCCCAAGGGCTGCGACATCTGGCGGATGCCCATGGCGAGGCCGCGCCGATGCCGGGGAAACCAGCCGATGACGACGCGTCCGCTCGCCGAGTTCACCGAGGCCGCGGCGGCCCCGGCGAGGGCAAGGGTGACGATGAGCCAGGCCGGCGACGAGGAGAGCGGGACGGCTGCCGCGGAGGCGAGCGCGGTGAGCCCGAGGCCGAGCGTCATCGCGAGCCGCTCGCCGAACCTGTCGGCGAACGCACCCCAGGCGATGAGCGTGAGGATGAGTCCGAAGCTCGGGGCGACGCCGACGGTCCCGGCGCGCGTGAGCGAGTAGCCGAGCTCGGTGTGGAGGTACGGGATGAGGAATGCCGGACCGGTGATCGCCACGGTCGCCGCCATCTGCGCGAGCACTCCGACGACGAGGATGACCCAGGCCTGTCGGCTGGGCGCGGGCATCGTCATGGGGTGAGGCTAGTCCCTGGTCAGCACGGACGCGGTCGTGTCTCAGATCGCGGCCCCAGGCGGGGACGATATAGTGATGCTGGCGATGAGCACGCTGTCCGCGCAGCGCCACTGCGGACACGGCACCGTCACCCCCTGTAGCCCAATCGGCAGAGGCAGTCGACTTAAAATCGATTCAGTCTGGGTTCGAGTCCCAGTGGGGGGACCGTGTCGCCGGAGCTCGCGAAGTCGGGCATGATCGTCCTATGACTTCAGCGCTCATCATCCCCGGCACTCCCCCGCAGGCCGTCACCGGCCTCGACGACCCGATGACGGTCGCCGCCCCCGGACCTGCCGTGCTCTTCGATGACCGCACACCGGCGGGCCGGCTCGACCCGCGTGCCGGACGCCCGTCCGGGGCCGCGGCAGCTTCCGAGGCGACAGCTCCGGAAGCGGCACCGCCCACCGTGACTGTTCCGCAGCGCCCGCTGGCCTACCGTGAGGGCGGCCGGGACTGGCATGTCATCGGCTACGAGGCCGCCGACCACTGGGAGAACCTTTCCCCCGCGCTCCGGGCCCGGCTCCTCGCCGATCGCACCGCGCCCCTCGACGTCGACGAGTTCAAGGCGACGACGAACGGCGCGAGCGCGTCGATGATCACGAACAACTGGGTCCGCTCCGGCCATCCCCGGCAGTACCGGATCGCCGGTGAGCTGCGGGATCTCGCCGAGGTGCTCGCCCGCATCGCCGACGCCTGACCCGGCGCACCGCTCTGCTCGGCAGGCCCGAAGGCCCCTTGACCGCGCGCCCCCTCAGCTCAGCAGCGCCGTCTCAGCGGCCACCTCGGCGGCCTCCCGGTTGTGTTCGATCCGCGCGACGTTGAGCTCGGCCCAGCGTCGCAGCGTCGCGACCGGTTCGAGCAGGGAGCGACCGAGGTCGGTGAGTCGGTACTCGACCCGCGGGGGCACCTCGGCGAAGGCCTCGCGCGCGATGAGCCCGTCAGCGGTCAGGGACCGCAGCGTCGAGGTGAGCACCTTCGGGGTGATGCCGCCGACGGCCAGGCGGATCTCGTTGAAACGGCGCGGCCCCTCCTCGAGGGTCTCGATGATGAGCACCGTCCATTTGTCGCCGAGGCGGTCGAGGACGATGCGCGTGGGACAGTCGGGGTCGAACGCGTCGCCTTCCCAGTCGATCATTGTGCGAGAACTCCAATAGTTTCTTTGAGGTACCTTGTATCCTCAGTATATCGTCACTGCATCAGGAACCGCACACCACGGAAGGACTCATCATGAGAATCGCACTCTTCGGAGCTTCGGGAATGGTCGGCTCGCGCGTGGCGGCCGAAGCCGCCGGCCGCGGACTCGAGGTCACGGCGATCACCCGCACGGGCACCGAGGTCCCCGGCGTCGCCCGCAGCCTCACCGGCGACATGGCCGATGCCGCCCTCGATGCGCAGGTCGCCGCCGACCACGACGTCATCATCTCCGCCACCGGCCCCAGCCGCACCGGCGGCGACCACGGCGAATGGCTGCAGGCGCTGCAGACCCTCGCCGAGGCCAGCGGCGACACCCCGCTCTACGTCGTCGGCGGCGCCGGATCCCTGCTCGTCGACGGCGAGACGATGCTCAAGGACGCCCCCGGGTTCCCCAGCGCCTACAAGGCCGAGGCGGAGACGGGCACCCGCGCCCTCGAGATGCTCCGGGCAGGCGACTACTCGCCGTGGACGATGCTCTCCCCCGCCCCGGAGATCGCCCCGGGCGAACGCACCGGCTACTACGCCGTCGGCACCGACGCACCCGCCGGTGAACGGATCTCCGCCGAGGACTTCGCCGTCGCCCTCGTCGACGACGTCGAGGATCCCCAGCACGTCGACGCGCGCTTCACCGTGGCGAACTCCGAGGTCAACTGACCTCTGACCCTCAGCTGAGCGAATAGTCCCGGGAGGAGATCGCGAAGCCGTGGTCACCGTTGGTGCACACGACTTCGCGGTCCGCATCGGTCGTGCAGGCGATGCCGTAGGCGATGAGGAGGTCACCGTAGGGCAGGACGGCGGTGTCCGCACCCCACTCCCCGGCATCGGAGAACTGTGTGAACGTCGGATCGCCGTAGGCCTCGAAGCGGGGCCCGCCCGTGGAGGTGAGGACGATCGCCGTCGGCTGCTGCTGCTGGCCCTGATACGTCACAGGCGGCAGGTCCTCGGGGAAGCTGTGGTTGTCGCACCCGAGCAGGTCCTCCTGGAAGCTGCAGTGGTGCTTCCGGGACTCCGTCGTGAAGTAGAGTCCCGCGGCGCCGGTCGCCGTCCCCTCGTACTCCCACGGCAGGACGTGGTAGCCCGCGGGCACGTCGAGGCTCGCCGGCCGCACGACGAAGCGCTGCTCGTCCTTGTCGCACGAGAGCGTGATGTCGTAGTCGGCGACCTCGCTGTCCATCGGGAAGAGACATTCCCACCCGTCGACGATCGTCCCGTGCCCGGCGACGTGCTCGGAGTCATCCCCCTCCCCGCGGGCCAGTGCCTCCAGTGCCGTCCTCGCCTCGTCGCAGTCGGTGTCCTGCGTGCCCTGGTAGATCGCCTGGTCGGTCATCGGTGCGGGAGCGACTCCGCAGTGCCCCACCGGGAGGGAATCCTCGTCGACGAGCGTCTCGTCATCGGTGGGGGCGGGCTTCCCGGCCTCCGTCGCCGAGGTGGGGCCCGGCTGCGGCGCCGACGTGTCCTCACCGCCCCGGGTGCATCCGCTGAGGACGAGCACGGCGACGAGGCTGACGATGGCTGTAGTGCGCTTCATCTCCTCACCGTAGCCTGCGGTCGGGGCGACCGGGCCGGTCGGTCGATAACGGCCTCATCACAACCTCGGCGCCGACACCTGTCGACGACGAAGCC
>NZ_BAAAMB010000009.1:318371-363983 GCF_039528855.1 Brevibacterium sanguinis
GGGGCTTCGGTCTCGCCTGCGGACTCTCATCCGTCAGACGCGGTCAGGATCAGGCCTTGACGGGCTCTTCCTTCTTGGGAACCGGCTTCGACTCCGCAGCCTCGACGAAGCTCTTGCGGGGCACGTCGAGGTCGACGAGCTCCGTGGTGTCGCGACCGAGGACGAAGTTGAGGATCCAGTTGCCGAAGACCTTGACCTTGCGGTCGATGCTCGGGATCGCGTAGCCGTGGTAGGCGCGGTGCATGAGCCATGCGAGGAGACCGCGGGCTTCGAAGTCGCCCATCTGTGAGACGCCCTTGTAGAGGCCGAGACCGGCGACCGATCCGATGGTCTTGTGGAAGTACTGCTTGAACTCGGTCTCTCCGCGCAGGGCGGCGAGCACGTTGGCGGCGAGCACGGGCGCCTGACGCACCGCATGCTGGGCGTTGGGCACGCAGTAGCCGCCGACACCGCCCCCGGAGAGGTCGGGCACCGCGGCATTGTCACCGGCGGCCCATGCCCCTTCGACGACGCCGTCTTCGCCCTCGACACGGAGGTCGGCGCGCACGGTCACGCGGCCGCGCTCGTCGATCGGCAGGTCGGAGTCGATGAGGACGGGGTTGGCCTTGACGCCGGCCGACCACACGATGGTGTCCGCGTCGAACTCCTCGCCGTTCGAGAGCTTGACGCGCTTGTCGGTGCAGTCCTGGAGGAACGTCTCGAGGTAGACGTCGATGCCGCGCTCGCGCAGGTGCTCGACGACCCAGCGGGCCTGTGCCTCGCCGACCTCGGGCATGACGCGGCCGAGGGCCTCGACGAGGACGAAGCGGACGTCGGCCTCGGTGAGGGTCTCGTACTGGGCGATCGCCGAGCGCACGACGTCCTCGAGCTCGGCGAGGAGCTCGATGCCGGCGAAGCCGCCGCCGACGAAGACGAAGGTGAGAGCCTTGCGACGCTCGTCGTCGTCCTCCATGAGGGCGGCGTCGGCGAGGCGGGAGAGGAGGTGGTCGCGCAGCGCGACGGCTTCTTCGATCCGCTTGAGGCCGATCGCGTTCTCCTTGAGGCCGGGGATCGGCAGGGTGCGGGCGACGGAGCCGGCGGCCATGATGATGTGGTCGTAGTCGAGTTCGAACGGCTCATCGTTCTCGGGTTCGACGACGACGAACTTGTCGGCGTGGTTGATCGACGTGACCTTGCCGGTGATGACCTCGGCGCCGGGCAGATTGCGGCGCAACGGCACGACGGCGTGGCGGGGCTCGATCGAGCCGGCGGCCACCTCGGGGAGGAACGGCTGGTACGTCATGTACGGGTTGGGGTCGATGACGGTCACGGTGGCTTCACCGCGGCCGAGATTCTTCAGCAGATTCTGGGCCGTGACGAGACCGAGGTATCCGCCGCCGACGACGAGGATGCGTGGACGCAGTTTCGAGTTTCTGATGAGAGCCATGACCCCATCCTAGGCCCTTGTGAAAACTTTCACTAATCATCATCGACGTCCCAGATGAGACGCGTATCACGGCTCGCCGAGTCGCCTGCGCATCCGCTTCCGGCGGGCGAAGACGATCGCTGCCACGGCGAGGAGGATGAGTCCGATGCCGCCGCCGACGCCGAGTGCGGCGTAGCCGAGCGTCGGCGTCGACTGGGTGGCGACGACGTCCTTCGGCGCGACGGCCTTCGGCTGTTCGCCCTCGGCGGGGGCGGCGGTCTCGGTCTCCGCTGCGCTGCCTTCGGCGCGCCGGTGCATCGTCACCCAGGAGGCGAGATCGTCGGCGGCGCTCGGCACGGTCTTCGGCACATCGGAGTCCATCGCCGCCTGCGGGTCGAGCCGACCCCAGCCGACGGTCGGGTCGGGCTTGTCGGCCGTGCTCTGGCCCGTGTGTCCGGTCACGGGCTTCGCGGTCGAGAGCAGCTTCGCGGCCACCTCGTCGGCGCTGAGGTCGGGGTTGTCCGCGCGGATCAGGGCGGCGACCCCGGAGACGACGGGCGCGGCGAACGAGCAGCCCTGGCCTTCGGCGTACCCGCCGGAGTAGAACGGGATGGGGATGTCGGCGGCGGGGCCCATGAGGTCGACGGCGGTGCCCGGTGCCGTCGAGGCGTCGAGCACCCGGCCGTTCTTCCCGAGTCCGCCGACGCCGATGACGCCGGGCACCGTCGACGGCGACCACGCCTGGGTTGCGCCCTGGGAGGCGTTGCCGACGCAGGCGACGACGAGGACGTCCTTCTCGTAGGCGTACTTGAATGCCTCGTCCCAGCTCGACGGCCACGCGGGGTCGTCCCAGCCCAGGGACATGTTGATGATCTTCGCGCCGTTGTCGACGGACCAGCGGATCGCCTCCGCCGCCTGCTCGCGCGTCGACCCAGAGTCCTTGGGACGGTCGGGGCCGAGCCACATCGAGGCGGAGAGGATCTCCGCGTCCGGGGCCACCCCGATCGGCCCGGCGCCCTCGCCCTGACCGGCGATGACGCCGGCCACGGCGGTGCCGTGGTGGATCGTGTCCTTGCCGCCGATCGGCGTCGTGCCGTCCTTGCCGAGGCCGCTGAAGTCCTTCGCGGCCGTCACGACGTCCTTGAGGTCCTCGTGGTCCTTGTTGACACCCGAGTCGATGACGGCGACCTTGACACCCTTGCCCGTCGTCGTCTTCCACAGCTCTTCGATGCCGTAGTCGCCGATGAACCACTGCCCGGGCCCCGGCTTCGGGGCGGCCAGCGCCGGCTGCGCGGTGCCGACGACGAGTCCGAGGACGAGGCCGATGAGCGCAAGCTTCGTCAGCGCACGGGGTCGGCGCCCGGTGCGCGTCGTCGGCGGTGCGCTGCTCCCGGTCATGACGCGAGGTCGAGGGCGATGCCGTCGAGGATGTCCGTCTCGGAGACGGTGATGGTGAGCTTGCCGCCCGCGGCGCGCACGGCGTCGGCGACCCGGGCGACGACGCGGGCGAAGATCAGCCCGCCGGCGGCGATGACGTCGACGCGTCCGGGGTGCATGTACGGCAGCGCGGCACGGGCCTCACGGTCCATCCGGAGGAGCGCGTCGACCTGGCGTTCGACGTCGGCGACGGTGAGCTTCGCCCCGTGGATGCGCTCGCGCTGGTAGCTGTCGAGGTCGAGGATGCCGGCGGTCAGGGTCGTCACGGTCCCGGCGACGCCGATGAAGGTGCGGGCCGCGGCCAGGTCGACCACCTCGGCGGCGCGATCGAGGTGCTCATCGATGTCGGTCACGGCGGCGCGGACCTGGCCGTCGTCGGGCTGATCGGTGCTCATGTGGCGCTCGGTCAGGCGCACCGATCCGATGTCCATGCTCACCGCGGACTCGACGGCCTCGGTGCCGAGGACGAGCTCCGTCGATCCCCCGCCGAGGTCCATGACGAGGAAGGGGCCCTCGGAGGCGCTGCGGCCCGCCGTCGCGCCGAGGAAGGAGAGGTGGGCCTCCTCATCGCCGGTGATGACGTCGGGGACGACGCCGAGGATCGCGAAGATCCCGGCGAAGAACTCGTCCCGGTTCTTCACGTCCCGGCTCGCCGAGGTGGCGACGAAGCGGATCTTCTCCGGTGCGAACTCTGCGGCGGCATCGGCGTACTCCTGTGTCACGGCGAAGGTGCGCTCGAGCGCTTCGGGGGCGAACTCCCCCGTGGCGTCGACTCCCTGGCCGAGGCGGACGATGCGGGTCTCGCGGAGGAGCTCGGTCATCGTGCCGGCCTCATCGATGTCGGCGACGAGCAGGCGCAGCGAATTGGTTCCGCAGTCGAAGGCGGCTACGCGCATGGTTCTCTCCTAGTCCGTCGTCTGCGAGGCGGCGTCGGCCGATGACGCCGCGGCCGGGGATCCCTGCCCCGTCTCCGAGCCCGCACCCGGGATCGACTCCGCGGTCGCCTCGGCGGGGGTGACGGCAGGGGTGGGAACATCGGTCATCAGTCCGATCGCGCGGTCGCCGATCGGGTTGGCTCCGGGCCCGGCGGCCAGGGCGTGGCCGACGAGGGCGTGAAGGCACTTGACCCGGGTCGGCATGCCGCCGGCGGAGAAGTCCGCGATCTCCTCGACCTCGGCGATGCCGGCGGCGCGGCCGATCTCGGACCGGACGGCGAGATAGGAGTCATGGGCCCGGGCATAGGCGGCGGCGAGCTCGTCGTCGGCGCCGAGCTCCGCGGTCCATTCGGCCATGATCCCCGCCGCTTCGAGGCGGGAGGACTCGGCGACGTAGGCCGGGTGGGTGAGGTAGAAGGTCGTCGGGAAGGGGGTGCCGTCCTCGAGGCGCGGGGCGGTCGCGACGACGAGGGGCTCACCGGTGGTGCTGCGGGCGGCGATGCCGACGACCCCGCGGGGAATGCGTCCGAGCTGCTCCTTCAGCGTTGCGAAGTCCGCCTCGGTGCACTCTGTGATCATCAGTCCGTTCCCGTCGTGTTGCTCGAATTGCCGACCTCCTCGATCGACTCCAGCAACTCAAGGTACCAGGCTTGGCTGCGCTGTGGGCGCGTTGTGTCCGAATCGTCATCGTCTTCCGAGTCCTGGTTGGTGACGATGACAGCGTTCTTGCCCTCTTCGACGTAGTACTGGTCCTCCCTGGCCTTGCGGGCGATGTAGGTCGGATCCTTGAGATTCTCGTTCTTCTCCCGCAGCGCCTCGACCTCGGAGCGGGTGGAGTCGATCTCGTTGTTCAGCGCAGCGATCTGCTGCGCCTGCTTGAGCGCGGAGTTGATCGAGGGGAGGAACGTCACGAGCACGATGGCGATGACGGCAAGGAAGACTCCGGCCTGCCAGGACATCCGGCGGCCGCGCGCATCACGGCTCGCGGTCGCCTCGACGACGGGTTTCGGGCGTCGCCGAGGAGCGGCCTTGCCGGGAGCCGTCTTCGGGGCAGTTCTTCTCGGTTTGCTCGGAACCATGACTCTTCCTCTGCGGCCGGGGATTGGGAAGGCAGCCGCAACACAGATAAGTCTGCCTGGTCGCATCGGGGCGAGCCGGGATTTCCACGCCGTGGCGTGTTCGGTGTCGGGGATTCCGCAGGCGTCGCGATGGCGTGGGAGCCTCTGCGGGAATCCTCGAGCGCGGGCAGGCCTCCGAGGTGGGTGCGAGCGGGACGGTGGCGACGATTAGCAACCGGGCTCAAGCCGCGATTCACACACCGCGCAGATTCACCGACGACCCGCAAGCGCACGCACAACCCGTGAGCCCACGTACGACCCGCAAGCTGCCTGCGCGACAACCCGCAGGCCCACGCACAACCCGCAGCTGCACGAACACCGCGGAACTCTCTGCGCACAACCCTGAGCCGCAGATCCACCGCGTGCACGGGTTGTCTGTGCCGCTCCACGGGCGGGATGCGAGAAACCGCCCGCCGACCGCGCCCCGCTCCGGACCAGCAGCAGCGCTCCCCCGTCCCGCCCGCGCATCCTCACCCCGCCCCTGCCACTGCGCGCCCGCCCGCCCTCGTTATCCACAGCCGCCCACACGCCATCCCCAGAGTTATCCACAGGACGGGAAGTTTCTATTGCGCTTTACTGACGTTTGATGCACTTTGTATCCATGTACCGAATACTGACGACCCAGGAACTCAACCGGCTCGGCTTCACCCACGAGGACATCCGATTCGCTCGCACATGCTGTCTGCTCCGACTCTCGCGCGGGGTCTATGTGGCCAGGCGCGTCTGCACGGTCGAGCGTCATCGCCCGCTCTGGGCGGGCATCGCGGAGAGAACGCATGACGAGCTCGTCGAGCATGGCGACAATCGCGACGCGATCAACGAACTCAGCGCCAAGGTCATGGCCAGGCGCGAACTCCAGTTCCAGCGACGGAACGCGAGGACCGCCTCGGCGACTGATACCGGGGATTCGGGCGCGGTGGGATCCGGGGATTCCGGTGCGGACGAGACGACCGACCACCCGAACCGCGAGGCGCAGTCAGGGGTCGACGTCGAGGTCGTCTCCCACATCTCGGCCGCCCTCGTCCACGGTCTGCCGGTCGCCTACCCGGTCACGCACCAGGTCGAAGTCGTGCGTCCCGGCGTCAACCGCCGGTACCCGAGCCTCCACGTCCGCGGCACGACGATTCCCGCTGCGCACTGGCAGCGCGTGGGCGGGATGCGGGTGACGACGCTCGAGCGCACCCTCGTCGACGTCGCCCGCACGTACAGTCTCGAGATCTCGGTGGCGATGATCGACGACGCCCTCCGGCGCTCACTGACGACGCTGGAGAGGATCCGCGCCGTCGTCGCGCAGGCGGTCGAGAAGCGGAACACGAAGCGGGTCGAGCGCGCCCTCGACCTCGCCGACGGACGTCGCGAATCGCCCGGAGAATCGATCGCCGCCGTCCGCTTCTACCAGCACGGCATCGTCGGGATGGTGCCCCAAGTGACGTTCCCGACCGAGCGGCAGAGGCCCGACATCCGCGTCGACTTCTGCCACAAGGGCGCGCGGCTCATCGTCGAGGTCGACGGAATCGGCAAGCTCTACCTCGGATCCGGCGTACCCCGCGAGGAGCTCGAGAAGGAGCGCCGCCGTGAGCAGTGGCTGCGCGAGCGCGGGTGGCGGGTCATTCGCATCAGCTGGAAGGAACTCTTCGAAGAGGCGAAGTTCAACGAGATCAAGCACGTCGTCATGGCGTCCGCGTCCGCCGCCTCGGCGGGGTGAGGTGCCGCCGGGGAGGGCGTGGGTGCCGCCGGCGCGGGGTGAGGTGTCACCTCGGCGGCGTATCGGGCAGCCGCTGAGCGTGAGGGCACTCCCCCTGCCCTCATGCTCAGCGGCATGAACAACCCCAGGACGGGGAGGGTGTCGCGCTCCGCGGGTGGGATGGCGAGCCACGGGGTGTGCATGGACGGGCACGGTGGACGAACCGCCCAGGGTTGTGCGTAGAACTCCGGGTGGTGCACAGAGTTCCGGGAGGTGGACCGAGCCCAGGGCAGTGGGCCGAGCGCAGGGTTATGCGTGATGTCCCTGGCGGGAGGAGAATCCTTCAAGCGCCGAGGCGGGGGCCGGGTGACCGCGAACGATCACTCGGCCCCCGCCTCGGTGTGGGTGCGACCCGCCGACAGGAATCTGCCGGCCCAGCCCCTCAGGCTTCGAAGCGCGGGAAGGCGCGCTTGCCGGCGTAGCGGGCGGCATCGCCGAGCTGCTCTTCGATGCGCAGCAGCTGGTTGTACTTCGCGACGCGCTCGGACCGAGCGGGCGCGCCCGCCTTGATCTGACCGGCGTTGGTCGCCACGGCGAGGTCGGCGATCGTCGTGTCCTCGGTCTCCCCGGACCGGTGCGAGATCATCGTCGTGTAGCCGTGCGTCTGCGCGAGCTCGACGGCGTCGAGGGTCTCGGTGAGCGTGCCGATCTGGTTGACCTTGACGAGCAGCGAGTTCGCGGTGTCGTTGTCGATGCCGCGCTCGAGGCGCTCCGGGTTGGTGACGAAGAGGTCGTCGCCGACGAGCTGGACCTTCGACCCGATCGCGGCGGTGAGCTTCGCCCAGCCCTCCCAGTCGTTCTCGTCGAGCGGGTCCTCGATCGAGACGAGCGGGTACTTGCTCAGCAGGTCCTCGTAGTAGGCGGCCATGTCCTCGGCCGACTTCTTCTCGCCTTCGAACTCGTAGGCGCCGTCCTTGAAGAACTCCGAGGACGCGACGTCGAGGGCGAGCGCGATGTCACGGCCCGGACGGTGACCGGCGATCTCGATGGCCTCGAGGATGAGGTCGAGGGCCGCGGCGTTCGACTCGAGGTTCGGTGCGAAGCCGCCCTCGTCGCCGAGCCCGGTGGAGAGGCCGCGCTCCTTGAGCACGCCCTTGAGCGCGTGGTAGACCTCGACGCTCCACTGCAGCGCTTCGTGGAAGCTCGCCGCACCGATCGGGGCGATCATGAATTCCTGGATGTCGACGTTCGAGTCGGCATGCGATCCGCCGTTGAGGATGTTCATCATCGGCACCGGCATGACGTGGGCGTTCGGGCCGCCGAGGTACCGGTAGAGCGGGAGATCGGCCGACACCGCTGCCGCACGGGCCACGGCCAGCGAGGTTCCGAGGATCGCATTCGCGCCGAGGCGGGACTTGTTCTCCGTCCCGTCGAGGTCGATGAGCGCCTGGTCGACGAGGCGCTGATCATCGCTTTCGAGGCCGACGATGGCCTCGTGGATCTCATCGATGACGGCTTCGACGGCGTTCGTCACGCCCTTGCCGAGGTAACGCTCGGGATCGCCGTCACGCAGCTCGACGGCCTCGAACTCACCGGTGGAGGCGCCGGAGGGCACTCCCGCGCGACCGACGGACTCGTCGGCCAAGAGCACTTCCACCTCGACGGTGGGGTTGCCCCGGGAATCCAAGATTTCACGGGCGTTTGCGGCAACGATCTCAGCCACTGATTACTCCTTAGCAGTCGGTGTCACATGGGAAACATGTGCCTGCCCGCAAGCTTAGTGCACAACCGGGCACCGCCCGGCCCCGATCGATGCGTGAAACCGGGCCTACGCCGCCTGCCCGTCGCTGACCTGCAGGAGCCGTTCACGCAGCCGCGCCGGAGTCTGCGGATCCATGCCGTTCTCGAGCAGGTACTTCTCCACCGCATCGTTGCCGTACGTCCGATCGAGGGAGGTCAGTATCCCCGCCAGCAGGTCGCGCGGGGCCGAGGTCGCCGCCTCGGCGAGGTTGCCGGAGATGCCGGCATCGGAATAGTTGCGCCTGATGCTCTCGAGGAAGGATCCGCCGAGGTGGTCCTCCGTGGCCGTGTAGTCGTCGAGGATGTCGTCCCGGTCGACCCCGAGGAGGGCGAGGACGAAGGCCGCGACGAGACCGGTGCGGTCCTTGCCGGCCGAGCAGTGGAAGACGACGCCGGTCTCGCAGCGATCGGCGACGGTGTCGACGGCGAGGGCGAGCCGGGGACCGAAGTGGGCGATGAGGTAGTCGTAGATGCGGCGCAGGGACCGGTCGCTGAGGTCGATCCCCGTGGTCTCGGCGAATTCGATCATCTCCTCCTGCGACAGCGGGGCGGCCGGGAAGAACTTGTCCTCGAAGACCGGCAGGGCGATGTAGTCGACGTCGAGGCCCTCGAGCGCATCGGGGTGCTTGGCCCGCTCGCCGATGTCGCGCAGGTCGAGCACCGTCGTGATCCCGAGGCGGGCGAGCTCCTCCCGGGACCGGTCGGTGAGCTGGGCGAGGCCGTCGGCGCGGAACACCCGACCGGTCGCCACCGACGATGCGCCGGCCGCCCCGGCGATGGCCCCGGCTGTCGCTGCTCCCCCGGTCACCGGTGCCCCGCCGAGGTCGCGGAAGTTGAAGGTGCCCTCGATGTCGATCCTGTCCAAGCTCACTCTGCGTCCCTCTCTGCTGGTGGTGCCGCGTCTGCGGCTGCCGCCGTCTGTGCGCGCTCTGCGGCTTTCTGTGCGCGCTCTGCGGCTTTCTGTGCGCGCTCTGCGGCTTTGATCCGACGGTACTCCCTCTCGACGTCGGCCAGTGCCGGCACGGGTCCGCTGCGCCCCTGACCGTCGAAGGTCAGCGGGTGCCGGCGGATGAGTTTGGCCTCGAGCCGCTCGATGACGTCTGTGAGCGTCGTCCCGTAGTCGCTTCCGCCGCTCTCGTCGAGGAGCGCGGCATGGAAGAGGATCTGGTAGAGGACGTCACCGAGTTCGTCGACGACGTGGTCGCGGTTGCCCGGCGACGGGTCGGCGGTGAGATCCTCGAGGGCCTCGATGAGCTCCTCGGTCTCCTCCCGGGCGTACCGCATGAGGCTCCGATGGTCCTGCTCGGACGACCACGGGCACCGTGCGCGCAGCACCGCCATCGCCTCGACGGCACCGTCCAAGCGCTCGGCCATGACCCCCGCGTTCTCGTCCACGGCCGCCTCACACCCCCGCGTCGACGACGTCGGAGGGGACGACCTCGGCGGGTGCGGCGGGCACGATCGCGTCGAGGAACTGGTGGGCCCAGCGGAGGATGTCCGAGTCCGTCATCTCCTTGGCCCCGAACCCGTCACCGGCCATCGGCTTGGGCACGAGGACCGAGCGGATGGCGGGTTTGAGCAGGGACTTCGGGTAGAGGCGCTTGAGCCGCACGAGCTGGGAGTCCTCGAGTTCGACGGGTCCGAAGCGGACGAAATTGCCCTGGACGACGATGTCGCTGACACCGGAGGCCCGGGCGCGGATGCGCAGTCGGGCGACATCGGCGAGAACCCCGACGGCCTCAGGATAGGGACCGTAGCGGTCGACGAGTTCGTCGAGGACCTCCTGGAGTTCGTCCTCGTTCGCCGCCGCCGCGAGCTTCCGGTACGCCTCGAGGCGCAGCCGTTCGTGGTCGACGTAGTCGGCGGGCAGGTGCGCGTCGACGGGCAGTTCGATGCGCATGTCCGCTTCCGGTTCGGTGTCCTCGCCGCGGAAGTTCGCGACGGCCTCCCCGACGAGGCGGACGTAGAGGTCGAAGCCGACCCCTTCGATATGGCCCGACTGCTGACCGCCGAGGAGGTTGCCGGCTCCGCGGATCTCCAGGTCCTTCATCGCCACCTGCATGCCCGCACCGAGCTCGGTGTGCGCGGCCAGTGTCGTGAGACGGTCGAGTGCGGTCTCGGTGAGCTGGGTGTCGGGCGGGTAGAGGAAGTACGCGTACGCGCGTTCGCGACCGCGGCCGACCCGTCCGCGCAGCTGGTGGAGCTGGGAGAGGCCGAACCGGTCGGCGTGGTCGATGATGAGCGTGTTCGCGTTCGCGATGTCGATGCCGGTCTCGACGATCGTCGTGCACACGAGGACGTCGTACTTCTTCTCCCAGAAGTCGACGATGACCTGTTCGAGCCGGTTCTCGTTCATCTTGCCGTGGGCGATCGCGATGCGCGCCTCGGGGACGAGTTCGGCGAGATGCGCGGCGACGGCCTCGATGTCCTTGACCCGGTTGTGGATGAAGAAGACCTGGCCCTCGCGCATGAGCTCTCGCCGGATCGCGGCCTTGACCTGCTGGTCCTCGTACTTCCCGACGTAGGTGAGGACGGGGTGGCGCTCCTCCGGCGGGGTCGCGAGCGTCGACATCTCCCGGATGCCGGTGACCGCCATCTCCAGGGTGCGCGGGATCGGGGTCGCCGACATCGCGAGGACGTCGACGTTGGTCCGCATCGCCTTGAGCGTCTCCTTGTGCTCGACGCCGAAGCGCTGCTCCTCGTCGATGATGACGAGTCCGAGGTTCTTGAACCGCACCTCGCCGCTGAGCAGGCGGTGGGTGCCGATGACGAGGTCGAGCTTGCCGTCGGCGAGGTCGGCGACGACCTTCTCCGATTCCGCCTTCGTCTGGAACCGCGAGAGCGCCCCGACGGTGACGGGGAATCCCGCATAGCGTTCGGCGAAGGTCTCGAAATGCTGTTGGACGAGCAGGGTCGTCGGGACGAGGACGGCGACCTGCTTGCCGTCCTGAATCGCTTTGAAGGCCGCACGCACGGCGATCTCCGTCTTGCCGTAGCCGACGTCGCCGCAGATCAGACGGTCCATCGGCATGGACTTCTCCATGTCGGCCTTGACCTCGTCGATCGTCGTGAGCTGATCGCCGGTCTCGACGTAGTGGAAGGCGTCCTCGAGTTCGCGCTGCCACGGGGTGTCGGGTCCGTACGCGTGGCCGACGGTGGCCTGGCGTGCGGAGTAGAGGCGCACGAGCTCCCCGGCGATCTCCTTGACGGCCTTGCGGGCCTTCGCCTTCGTCGTCTGCCAGTCGGCGCCGCCCATCTTGTTGAGGCTCGGGTTCTCCCCGCCGACGTAGCGGCTGACCTGGTCGAGGGCGTCGCTGGGGACGAAGAGGCGGTCACCGGGCTGCCCGCGTTTGGCGGGCGCGTATTCGATGATGAGGTATTCGCGGGTGTGCTTCGCCGCGCCCTTGCCCGTCGTCCGCTGGGTCATCTCGACGAACCGGCCGACCCCGTGCTGTTCGTGGACGACGAAGTCGCCGGGGGCGAGGTTGAGCGGGTCGACCTGGTTGCGCTTGCGACGGGTCGGCAGTCGGCGCATGTCCCGCGTCGAGGTGGCGGCGGCGCGACCGAGGACGTCGGCTTCGGTGAGCACGGCGAGTTTGAGGTCGTCGAAGACGAAGCCGCCGAACGGCGCGGCCGTCGTCACCGTCACCAGCGCCGGGGGCACATCGGTGGGGTCGTCGACGAAGGTCGCGGGGATGCCGGCCTCGGAGAACACCTCGACCATGCGCTTGCCCGGTCCCTGGCCCTCGGTGAGGACGAGGATCCGCCACTGGTCGTGGATGAGGCCCCTGACATCGGCGAGGATCGCCTCGACGTCCCCGGCGTAGCCCTTCGGGGGTCGGGCCGGGAGGGAGAAGATGTTGTCACCGGGAGCGGCGATCTCGGCGTCGGCGGCGAAGCCCCCGATCTCCCACCACGCGAGCCCGATGAGTTCGGCGCCCTCGCGCATCTCGTCGACTGTGCGGAACGTCGCCGCGGAGAGGTCGATGGGCGTCTCACCGCCGCCGGCGGCCCCCGACCACGCGGCTTCGAGGAACTCGTTCGTCGTCACGACGAGGTCGGCCGCGCGCGCCCGCACGCGCTCGGGTTCGGCGATGATGATCTTCGTGCCCGCCGGCAGGAGCGCGATGAGCGGCTCCATGCCGTCGGCGAGGACCGCAGTGAGCGACTCCATGCCCTCGACGGCGATGCCGGCGGCGATCTTCTCGAGCATGTCGGCAGCCGCCGGCAGGGTCGGGGCGAGCTCGGCGGCGCGTGCCCGCACGGAGTCGGTGAGGAGGAGTTCGCGGACCGGGGGTGCCGAGAGGCGCAGGGGCTCGGCGTCGGCCTCGGCGGCGATCGACCGCTGATCGGTGACGGCGAACTCGCGGATCTCATCGACCTCGTCGCCGAAGAACTCGATGCGCAGGGCGTGATCGGCCGTCGGCGGGAAGATGTCGACGATGCCGCCGCGCACCGCGTACTCGCCGCGACGGGAGACCATGTCGACGCGCGTGTACGCGAGTTCGGTGAGGCGGGCGGAGAGCTCCTCGATGTCGGTCTCGTCGCCGACGGCGACCTCGATCGGCGGGATCTCGCCGAGGCCCTTGGCCAAGGGCTGGAGGAACGCGCGCACGGGGGCGATGACGAAGGTGAGACCGCGGCCGGGCTTGGGGTGGGCGAGGCGGCGGAGGATCTCGAGGCGCTGGCCCACGGTGTCCGACCGGGGTGAGAGCTTCTCATGCGGCAGCGTCTCCCAGCTCGGGAAGACGGCGATCGACTCCGCGGGGACCCAGTCGGCCAGCGACCGCGCGAGGTCCTCGGCTTCGCGGGTCGTGGCGGTGACGATGAGCTGCGGGGAGGTGACCTCGCCCGCGGTCACCGTCCGGCGCAGGATCGAGGGCCACAGTCCGCGGATCGCGTCGATGGTGCCGTGCGTCGTCGCCGGGTCGCCCATGGCTTCGACGAGTTCCGTGACGGCGGGGTTCTGCAGCGTGAGATCGAGTCCGGTGAGCACCCCACAATTCTAGGCCACCCCACGGACACGGGACCCTGCTGTTCGCCGCCGGCGCACTGGGTCGGATCCCGGGCTCACACCCCACGCCCAGTTCAGGGTCACTGCTCACAGCGAACCGCCTCGGCGGGGTCAGGCAATGACCGCACTCCCGGACCCTGGACGGTCAGTGACGGAACGGTCACGATTGCCTCCGCACACGGGTGTCTCTGGGTGTTCTCCAAACTTCGTCTTGGATAATCGGGACATGAGCTCCGACGAATCCCCCCGCTTCACCGCCGAGGAGTCCCGCCTCCTCTTCGGCACCGACTCACCGTCTCCCGCCCAGCCCCAGGTGGGAGCCCAGCCGTCGCTGCGAGACCGCGTCAGATCGGCGGTCGGCCGCGGCGGCGGACTCTCACGGTTCGCGCCGGTCTTCGTCCTCCTCGCCCTCATGTGGATCATCGAGATCGTCGATGCGATCCTGCCCGCCGACCTCGACCTCCTCGGTCTCCAGGCCTGGAATCCGATCTCGCTCTACGGCGTCATCACCTCCCCGCTCCTCCACGCCGGGTTCGGGCATCTGCTCGCCAACACGTTCCCATTCCTCGTCCTCGGCCTCTTCATCGCCGCCGAGGGCGCACGCCGCTTCTGGCTCGTCACGGCGGTCACCGCGGTCGTCGCCGGGGTCGGGGCGTGGCTGACGACGATGCCGGGGACGTACATCGTCGGCGCCTCGGGGATCGTCTTCGGCTACTTCGGCTACCTCGCGGTGCGGACGTGGTTCACCGACGACGTCCTCCGCAAGATCATCTACTTCACGATCGGGTTCTTCATCTTCATCACCTACGGGGCCTCCCTCGTCTTCGGGATGCTCCCGCAGGCCAACGGCGTCTCGTGGCAGGGTCATCTCTTCGGCTTCATCGGCGGCGTCCTCGCCGCGTGGCTCATCCACCGCAGGCAGGGCTCGCGCACGACGGCGTGAGTGGTCCGGCTGCCGTGAACGGTCCTGTCGGCGTGAGCGCGGTGTCCGCGCAGATCTGAACCGACCTCGCCGAGGCGGTCCGCCCGTTGCGCGGCCCCGGTTCAGCTGCGGGCGTGGAACTTCTCCTGAACGGGCAGCAGGCCGTCGATGATGAGCATCTCGACGGCGTCGGCGACGTCGGAGACGAAGATCGGCAGCGTGGTGCGCTCATCCTTCGAGAAGGGCCGGAGCACGTAGTCGGCGGTGTCCTGGCGTCCGGGCGGGCGGCCGACGCCCGCGCGAATGCGCACGTAGTCCTTCGTGCCCAGCGACGAGGTCATCGACCGCAGGCCGTTGTGGCCGCCCTCTCCCCCGCCGATCTTCGCCTTGATCGTGTCGAAGGGCAGGTCGACGTCGTCATGGACGGCGATGATGCGGTCGGGGTCGATGCCGTAGAAGTCGGCGAGTCGGCGGACCGGGCCGCCGGAGTTGTTCATGTACCCCGTCGAGGTGGCCAGCACGACCCGTGGGCCGGGGACGCCGGGCACGCGGCCGTGCGGCAGCCGCCCGGTTCCCGCGTTCGCCGCCATCTTCGTCCGCTTGAGGGTGATCCCGCACCGCTGGGCGAGGTCGCCGACGACCATCTGACCGATGTTGTGCCGGGTCGCCGCGTACTCCGGGCCCGGATTGCCGAGTCCGAAGACCAGCCATGGTTCGCTGCTCATCGCAGTCCTCTCCTCATTCGTCCCCCGCCGCCTCGGCGAACCGTGCAGCGGCCAGCTGCGCACACGTCCGAACCGACGCGACGCGCTAGTCCGGCCGCGTCCGCTCACTCCAACACGTCCCACACTATGCAGTTCGGCGGGCCGCCATGGTGGCGGCCCGCCGAATCAGCGACTCACTAGACGGTGGCCGGTCTCAGACCAGCGCGGTCAGACCAACGCGGTCACTCCTCGTCGGAGGACTCGTCCTCGGAAGCGGCCTCGTCGGTCGACTCCTCGTCCGTGGTCTCCTCGTCGGTGGTCTCGTCGGCGTCGGACTCGGTGTCCATCTCGACCTCTTCGGAGATGTTGACGATGAGCAGCTCGGGGTCGGCGACGAGTTCGACGCCGGAGGGCAGCTCGACCTGGTCGGCGAGGATGTGCTCGCCGGCCGGGCGGCCTTCGACGTTGACCTCGAAGAGCTCGGGCAGCTTGGTCGCGTCGGCGAGGACGGCGAGCGTCGACTCGACCTGCGAGACCATGGTGCCGGGCGCGGCGTCGCCGATGACGTGGACGGGGACGTCGACCTCGATCTTCTCACCGCGCTTGACGATGATGAGGTCGACGTGCTCGATGTCGCGGCGGACGGGCTCGATCTGGACGTCGCGGGCGATCGCGAGGACGTTCTTCGATCCGTCGGTGCTCTCGATCTCGAGCAGCGCGTTGGCGTGCTTGAGGGCCATCATCGTGGCGTGGCCGTCGAGCGAGACGTGGACGGGGTCGCCGCCGTGGCCGTAGACGACCGCGGGGATGCGACCGGCGCGGCGGATGCGCCGTGCTGCGCCCTTGCCGAATTCGTCACGGGGTTCGGCGATGAGTTTGAAGTCAGCCATTTTCTCTCCTTCGTGGTGATTGCTCATGCACCACGGCGAAACAGCCAGCCGCACTCGGGTGCCGGGCACCGCAGGAGTGGGTCAGGACCGCGTCGATCACGGAAGCAGAGCCGCTTCCCTCGCCGAGGCAACCCGACTATTCTACGGCACCCTCCGAGGCTGCTCCAAGTCGCGAGGTCACCGCACTCACGCACGCCTCGATGCCCTCGGGAGTGAGCAGGATGTCGTAGTGGTTCGTGCCCGGCACCTCGACGATCCGCATCCGCGGCCACTCCTCGGCGAATCCCGCGACGACCGCGGGCGGGTAGAGTCCCGGTTCGGCGGCGACGAGGTCGCGTTCGGCGCAGAGGAACGTCACGTCGGCCTGGCGTTCGTCATCGCCCATCACTGCCGCGAGTGCTGCGGGGTAGGCCGTCCCTGTGTACATGTCCGCGGAGTCGGCCTGCATCGCCTCGACCGACGTCGAGGGCTGGAACGTGTCGTCGTCCTTCGCCGCGAGGTCGTAGACGAAGCTCTCGGTCGCGACCGTGTCGAGACCGTCGACGAAGGCGGGGTGGGCGGCGAAGAACGCGAGGTACTCCTCGACGGTGTCGAAGCTCATCGACAGCCGCTCGGCGGCCGGGCCGAGGACCGCGGCGATGAGATCGTCGGTGTCGAGCGCGGCGTTGAGCCCATCGTCGCCGTCACGGTCGGAGCCCTCGGCGGACGCCGGGTCCTCCCCCGCACCCGGCAGGGCGAGCGGGAGGGGAAGTCCCCCGTCGATGAGGACAGGGCCGCGGAAGCGGACGGTCGCCTCGGCGGCCTCCCGGCCATCGCTGTCGAGGGCGGCCGGCAGACCGGCCAGGGTCATCGCGACGAAGCCGCCCATCGAATGGCCGACGAGGGTGACGACACTCGAATCGGAGAACGTGTTGATCGCTGCGAGCACGTCCTCGGCATGCGCGAGCATCCCGAAGGGAGCCCCGAGGAGCCGGGAGTCGGCCCGTCCGCGCAGGTCGGGACCGATGATGCGGACACCGGGCAGGAGCGGGACGAGACCGGCGAAGAAGAGGTGGTTCGAGGTGATCCCGTGGATGACGCAGACGGTGGGCACGGGCCCGGGTTCGGCGGAGACCGGCTCCCAGACGCCGACGGAGAGCTGTCCTCCGGCGACGTCCACCCGGTAGCGGTTGTAGTCGTGGGTCGACATCGTCACGGCTCCCTTCCTCGGCTCACTCCTCAGTGTAGAACGCCCGAGCGCCCCGCTGGCCGCTCAGCCGCCCCGACTGCAGCCTGCCGAACCCAGCATGCCGACCGCAGCATGCCGACGGCAGCACGACGACCGCAGAAACCGGTCGGTGAATACCGAACGCACCCCCGCCGGCGGCAAGGGTGCGTTCGCAGGTGCGGGAGCTCAGACCTCGAAGAGGCTCGTCACCGACCCGTCCTCGAAGACCTCGTGGACGGCGCGGGCGATGAGCGGGGCGATCGAGAGCACCGTGAGCTTGTCGAAGAGCTTGTCCTCGGTCAGCGGCAGCGTGTTCGTGACGATGACCTCCTCGGCAACGGAGTTCTCGAGGCGCTCGACGGCGGGTCCGGAGAAGACGGCGTGGGTCGAGACGACGATGACGTTCTTCGCGCCGGCCGCCATGCAGGCGTCGGCGGCCTGGACGATCGTGCCGCCGGTGTCGATCATGTCGTCGACGAGCACGCACGTGCGGCCCTCGACCTCACCGACGACGCGGTTGGCCTTCGTCTCGTTCGGCCGGGTGATGTCGCGGGTCTTGTGGATGAAGGCCAGCGGCACGCCGCCGAGCGCGTTCGACCAGTTCTCCGCGACCTTGATGCGGCCGGCATCGGGCGAGACGACGGCGAGGTCGCCGGGGTACTTGTCCTTGACGTACCCGGCGAGGATCGGCATCGCGATGAGGTGGTCGACGGGACCGTCGAAGTAGCCCTGGATCTGCGCGGTGTGGAGGTCGACGGTGATGATGCGGTCGGCGCCGGCCGTCTTGTAGAGGTCGGCGACGAGGCGCGCGGAGATCGGCTCACGGCCGCGGTGCTTCTTGTCCTGGCGCGCGTAGGGGAAGAACGGTGCGATGACCGTGATCCGCTTCGCCGAGGCGCGCTTGAGGGCGTCGACCATGATGAGCTGCTCCATCAGCCATTCGTTGATGGGAGCGCTGTGCGACTGGAGGACGAAGACGTCGCAGCCGCGCACCGACTCGGAGAACCGGACGTAGATCTCGCCGTTGGCGAAGTTGTAGATGTCGGTGGGGAGCAGTTCCGTCCCCAGGTTCTCCGCGACCTGCTCAGCGAGTTCGGGGTTCGCCCGCCCGCTGACCAGAACGAGCTTCTTGTCGCCCGCCGTCGTTATCTCATTCACTGATCCGCTCCCCCTCGGATGCGGCCTCGGCGGCCCGCGCTGCGGGCGTGCCGGGGCGATTGGCTTCAACCCAGCCCTCCAGGTTGCGCTGCGGTGCCACATTGATGGCGAGCGCCCCTGCAGGGACATCCTTGCGCACGACGGTGCCGGCACCCGAGTAGGCGCCGTCGCCCACCGTCACAGGAGCGACGTACATGTTGTCCGAGCCCATCCGTGCATGCTTGCCGACCGTCGTGCGGTGCTTGGCGACGCCGTCGTAGTTGACGAACACCGAGGCGGCGCCGATGTTCGTGCCCTCCCCGATCTCCGCATCGCCGACGTAGGAGAGGTGGGGCACCTTCGCCCCGGGTCCGATCTCCGCGTTCTTCGTCTCGACGAACGTGCCGATCTTCCCGTCAGCGCCGAGGTTGGTCCCCGGACGCAGGTAGGCGAACGGTCCGACGCTGGCTCCGGGGCCGACGATCGCGAGCTCCGAATGCGTGCGCACGACCTGGGCTCCGGCCCCCACCTCGGTGTCCTTGAGCGTCGAATCGGGGCCGACGACGGCGCCGTCCCCGATGTCGGTGGCGCCGAGGAGCTGGACTCCGGGCAGGAGCGTGACGTCCTGGCCGAGGGAGACGTCGACGTCGATCCACGTCGTGTCCGGGTCGATGATCGACACGCCCGCGCGCATCCACTTCTCGCAGGTGCGGCGGTTGAGTTCCTTGCCCAGCTGCGCGAGCTGGACGCGGTCGTTCGCGCCCTCGACCTGCCAGAGGTCGTCGGTGGCGGTCGCCGCGACGGGCAGGCCGGCGTCATGGGAGACGGCGACGACGTCGGTGAGGTACTTCTCGCCCTGGGCGTTGTCGGTCGTCAGGGACGACAGGCCCGTCCGCAGGGCGGCGGCGTCGAAGGCGTAGATGCCGGAGTTGATCTCGTGGATCGCGCGCTCGGCCTCGGTGGCGTCCTTCTGCTCGACGATGCGCAGGAGGTTGCCGGCGCCGTCGCGGACGATGCGTCCGTAGCCGGTGGGGTCGCCCACCTCGGCGGAGAGGACGGTGACGGCATTGCGCTCGCCTTCGTGGACCTCGACGAGGCCGGTGATCGTCTCCGTCGTCAGCAGCGGCACGTCGCCGTAGGTGACGACGACGGTGCCGTCGAGGTCGGCGGGCAGCTGGGTGAGCGCGCATTCGGTGGCGCGTCCGGTGCCGGGCACCTCGTCCTGGTCGGCGACGAGGACGGTGCGCGTCGAAGTGATCGAGAGATCCTCGAGGTGGGCGACGAGCTGGTCGCGCTCGTGCCGGACGACGACGACGAGGTGGTCGGGAGAGGTCCCCGCCGCCGCGGCGATCGCGTGGTGGAGGAGGGAGCGACCGCCGATGGGGTGCATGACCTTCGGCAGTGCCGACTTCATCCGGGTGCCCTGGCCGGCGGCCAGGACGATGACGGCTACGGGTCGGGTCTGCGGCATGTGAAAAGAATCCTTCGCAAGTCGGATGGGGCCAGCTCCGCCCATAGGATTCGAACCTATACTGCACGGCTCCAAAGGCCGGCGTGCTGCCATTACACCAGGGCGGAACAGCGTGCGCCAGTCAATCAGGGCCCGCGCTCACGAGACACCATCATGCCATTACGATGAACGGTATGGAAATTCTGCGCGAGGTACTGCTCACCCTTCATCTTATCGGCATGGCGATCATCGTGGGAGGCTATTTCACGGTCATCCGCGCCCCTCGCGTGCTGCCCGGAATGCTCCATGCCTCGTACCTCCAGCTCGTCACCGGACTCCTCCTCGTCGGGCTCGCGGAGATGGGTGACGGCCAGGTCGACCACATGAAGATCGGCATCAAGCTCGTCGTCGCGATCCTCGTCACGGTCTTCGCCTTCATCGGCAACCGGCAGCAGAAGCGGTACGCCGCGGGACTCGACGACGGCGGACTCGCTGCAGGCGGCACGGCCGGCACGGGTGCCGGTGGTGCTGCCGTGGCGACGAAGAACCCCTCGGCGACGATGGCGCATCTCACGTTCGCGTTCGCGATCATCAACGTCCTCGTCGCGGTCTTCGTCGGCTGACCCGCGTCCTCAGCACGCCCGCGGGCGTGGGGAAACCCGGCGCCGAGCTGTTCATCGCTGTGCTGACGGGCGCCCGGATGTCTGCCGACGGTGAGGGCGTCCCCTCGCGTCAGCGGCGACCGGTATCGTGGACTCCGACATGACTGAGAACTCCTCCATCACGGCTGCCTCCCCCGCCGACGAGCTGCTGTCGGGACTCAACCCCCGCCAGCGCGAAGCCGTCGTCCACACGGGCTCTCCCCTGCTCATCGTCGCCGGCGCCGGGTCCGGCAAGACGACGGTGCTCACGAGGCGCATCGCCTACGCGCTGGCCACCGGACGTGCGCACCCGGGCGAGATCCTCGCGATCACGTTCACGAACAAGGCAGCGAAGGAGATGGCCGAGCGCGTCTCGGCGATCGTCGGACCCGCCTCGCGCTCGATGTGGGTCTCGACGTTCCACTCCTCGTGCGTGCGGATCCTCCGGCGCGAGGCGAAGACGCTGGGCATGAAGTCGAACTTCACGATCTACGACGCCCAGGACGCGCAGCGCCTCGTCGCGCAGATCCTCAAGGAGCTCGGTCTCGATTCGAAGAAGTACGCCCCGCGGGCGATCCTCCACCGGATCTCGAACCTCAAGAACGAGCTCCAGACGGCCGAGGACTTCGTCCCCCGTCCCAACAATCCGGCCGACGAGGTGCTCGCCGACGTCTTCCGCCGCTACACCGCGCGCCTCAAGCTCGCCAACGCCTTCGACTTCGACGACCTCATCGCCGAGACCGTCCACCTCTTCGGCGCCTTCCCCGAGGTCGCCGACTACTACCGGCGCCGGTTCCGGCACATCCTCGTCGACGAGTACCAGGACACGAACCCCGCCCAGTACGCGCTCATCCGCGCCCTGGCCGGTGACGGCGCCGGGGGCTCCGGCGGTGCCGAGCTCACCGTCGTCGGCGACGCCGACCAGTCGATCTACGCGTTCCGCGGGGCGACGGTGCGCAACATCGTCGAGTTCGAGAAGGACTTCCCCGCCGCCGAGGTGGTCCTCCTCGAGCAGAACTACCGGTCGACGCAGAACATCCTCGACGCCGCGAACGCCGTCATCGCCAACAACCAGGACCGCAAGGAGAAGCGTCTGTGGACCTCCGAGGGCGGAGGCAAGCCGATCGTCGGCTGGGTCGCGGAGAACGAACAGGCCGAAGCACGGTTCGTCGTCGACCACATCGATGAGCTCATCGACGACGAGAAGTACACGTACGGCGACTTCGCCGTCTTCTACCGCACGAACGCCCAGTCCCGCGCGATCGAGGACGCCCTGGTCCGCTCGGGCATCCCGTACAAGGTCGTCGGCGGCACGCGCTTCTACGAGCGCCGGGAGATCAAGGACGCCCTCGCCTACCTCCGCGTCATCGCCAACCCCGACGACGACGTCAACCTCCGGCGCATCCTCAACGTGCCCAAGCGCTCGATCGGCGACCGCACCGAGGGCATCATCGCCGACTTCGCCGACCGGGAGGGCATCAGCTTCTACGCGGCCCTCGGTCGCCTCGAGGAGATCCCCCACCTGCCCTCGCGGGCGCAGACCGCGGTGCAGAAGTTCTACGACCTGCTGAGGGATCTCTCCGCGACCGCCGAGGCGGCTCCCGTGTCCCGTGTCATCGAGGCGATCCTCGAGCAGAGCGGGTACCTCGAGTCCCTTCAGAAGAGCACGGACCCGCAGGACGAGTCGCGGGTCGACAACCTCGCCGAGCTCGTCGCCGTGGCCGAGGACTTCGCCGCCACCCGCACGATCGCCGCCGCCGATGATGAGGAGACCGCGGAATCCGACGCCGTTCCCTCCGACGCCGTGGAGGCGAAGGGCGACGACACGAGCGCTGCACCAGAGCCGGAGGATGCCCTCGCCGAGGCGACCGCCGAATCCGGTGCCGACGCTGAGTCCTCCGACGTCGAGTCCCCCGCCGAGGCGGCCGGCAGCTCGTCGATCGATGCGTTCCTCGAGCAGGTCGCCCTCGCCTCGGACACCGATCAGATCCCCGACGCCGAACTCGGTCAGGTCACGCTGATGACCCTGCACACGGCGAAGGGCCTCGAGTTCCCCGTCGTCTTCCTCACCGGACTCGAGGACGGCGGCTTCCCGCACGCGCGGTCCTTCGAGAATCCGAGCGAGCTCTCCGAAGAGCGTCGCCTCGCCTACGTCGGCCTCACCCGGGCCCGCCAGCGGCTCATCGTCACGCGTGCCGAGACCCGCAGCATGTGGGGCCAGCCGCAGTACAACCCGCCGAGCCGGTTCCTCACGGAGATCCCGGAGAACCTCATCGAGTGGGAGAGCACCGGCAGCTTCTCCTCGGCGCTCGGCAGCGGCGGGGGCTTCGGCTCAGGATCGCGCGGCTTCGGCTCCGGCGGCTACGGTTCGGGCAGCGGCTACGGCGGCGGGTCGACCCGCGGTTCCGGATCATCGCGCAGCAGCCGGTCGTCCTCGTCGACGGCGGGCGGCTTCCCCAACCGCATCCGCCCCAACCGCGAAGTCATCTCCGTGTCCGTGGGTGAGAAGGTCTCCCACGAGTCATTCGGCCTCGGCACCGTCACCGAGGTCAACGGCGTCGGCGACAAGGCCGTCGCCGTCGTCGACTTCGGCTCGCTCGGCACGAAGCGCCTCCTGCTCCGGTACGCGCCGGTCGAAAAGCTCGGCTGAGTCGACTCCTCAGGTGTCCGGGCGCGAAACCGGTGCCCGGACACGAAGAAGCGCCGAGGTGAAATCGCTTCCACCTCGGCGCTCATCCATGCCGGACGCGGCTATGGATTGAAGATCATTCGTTGCCAATCGCACCGTCGGCGCCGTCGCGGCCCTGGTTGATCTGGTCCTCGAACTTGCCTCCGGAAAGGTTGTTGGCTGCGTCAGCGCCCTTGTCCAGGCCCTGGTCGCTGAGTTCTTCACCCTTATCGCTATTCAAGGCGTCCTTGGCTTTGTTGGTGAGGTCATCAAATCCCATGCTGTCTCCTTTCATCGGAAGAGGCCCTCTCGGACCTCCTGACGCAGTCCACGATGCCACTTCCCGCGCCCGAGACAAGGTGGGGAGCCGGATTTCACAGCCACCTCACAAAGTGACGAAGGTCGCAACTACAGTAGCCTGCCTCCGTCAGGCGTCGCTCCTGGTGGACTCCGGTGCGAGGTCGGGGCACTCACACGGCGGAGACTGCAACGGTGTGTCCGGGCCGCGGCTCAGCGGGTCTGGGGGACGACGAAGGCGAGTCCGACGAGGAGGACGGCGAAGATCAGGCACGTGAGAATGTCGACGGTCTTCGACCTGTTGCCCCAGAACTCGCCCCAGGGTGCCGGCATCGCGCGCAGCATCGCGAGTCCTGCCGGGACGGCGGCGAGCACGATGGCCGCCAGGCGGAAGTCGATGAACGCCGAGGCCGCGGCGATGACGATGGCGACGAGACAGGCCAGCAGCACCCAGTCCTTCGACACCGGGTGGGCGTACCGGCGCTTCCAGTAGATCCAGCGCTTGGCGACCGCCCCTCTCCCCCGCCGGGCATGGCGGGGAGAGGTGCGGGTGCGCTCAGTGGAAGAAATGGCGGCTCCCCGTGAGATAGAGGGAGACGCCCGCGGCCTCGGCGGCGGCGATGACCTCGTCGTCGCGGATCGATCCGCCCGGCTGGACGACGGCAGTGACCCCGGCGGCGAGGAGGATCTCGAGGCCGTCGGCGAACGGGAAGAACGCGTCGGAGGCGGCGACGGCCCCGGCGGCGCGTTCGGCCCCGGCACGGTCGACGGCGAGCTTCGCGGAGTCGACGCGGTTGACCTGTCCCATGCCGACGCCGACCGAGGCCCCGTCCTTCGCGAGCAGGATCGCGTTGGACTTCACCGCCCGGCAGGCCTTCCACGCGAATTCGAGGTCGGCGAGGACCTCGGGCGTCGCCGCCGGTCCGGCCGCCAGCGTCCACGCCTCCGCGGAGTCGCCGGCGGCCTGGAAGACGTCGCGGTCCTGGACGAGGAAGCCGCCGGTGATCTGCGTGAGCTCGCGGGCCGGGAAGTCGACGTCGCCGAGTTCGATGAGGCGGAGGTTCTTCTTCGCGGCGAGGATCTCGAGAGCCTCGGGCGAGAACGACGGTGCGGCGAGGCATTCGGTGAAGATCGGCTTGATCGATTCGGCGAGCGCGGCGTCGACCTCGCGGTTGACGGCGATGACTCCGCCGTAGGCCGAGAGCGGGTCGGAGGCGTGCGCGGCCCGGTGCGCCTCGGCGGGGGTGTCGGCGACGGCGATGCCGCACGGGTTCGCGTGCTTGATGATCGCCACGGCGGGACGGTCGAAGTCGAAGGCGGCGCGGATCGCGGCATCCGTGTCCGTGTAGTTGTTGTAGGACATCGCCTTGCCGCCGAGCAGTCTCGCGCCGGCGATTCCCCGGGTGCCGTCGGTGTAGACGGCGGCTCCCTGGTGGGGGTTCTCACCGTAGCGGAGGTCGTCGAGCTTGACGCCGGTCAGTCCCGCGAAGTCCGGCTGCGTTCCCTCGGCGGCGAGTTCCCCGGCGAACCAGGCGGCGACCTGGGAGTCGTAGGCCGCGGTGTGGGCGAAGGCGCGAGCGGCGAAGGCCCGTCGGGCCCCCTCGTCGAAGCCCTCGGCGGCTGCCGCATCGACGACCGCAGCGTAGTCGGCCGGGTCGGTGACGACGGTGACGGTGGGGTGGTTCTTCGCGGCCGCCCTGACCATCGAGGGACCGCCGATGTCGATCTGCTCGATGCAGTCGTCGAAGCCGGCGCCGCTGGCCACGGTGTCGGCGAACGGGTAGAGGTTGACGACGACGAGGTCGAACGGCGCGATCTCGAGTTCGTCGAGCTGCTCGAGGTGATCGGGCTTGCGCGAATCGGCGAGGATCCCGGCGTGCACGCGCGGGTGGAGGGTCTTGACCCGACCTTCGAGGGTCTCGGGGAAGCCGGTGAGCTCCTCGACCTTCGTGACGTCGACCCCGGCATCGGCGATCCGCGCCGCCGTCGATCCTGTGGAGACGATCTCGACCCCGGCCGCGGCGAGCCCACGGGCGAGCTCCTCCAGACCGGTCTTGTCGTAGACGCTGATGAGCGCTCTCCTGATCGCGCGGGTTCCTGTCACTGATCCTCCTTGGGGTGCGGTGTGGATGGAGTCGGGTCGGACGGTCGGGCTCGGTAGCCCTGCACGCGGCGACCGTCGATGTCGAGGTCGTTGTCCGTGAGGAACGCCAGCAGTCGGACGACCTCCTCGCGTTCGCGGGTCTTGATGCGCTCGTGCACGGTCTCCTCGGTGTCGCCGTCGTGCACGGGGACGGCGAACTGCGTGATGATCGGCCCGGTGTCGACTCCGGCGTCGACGAGGTGGATGGTCCCCCCGGTGACCTTGACCCCGTGCGCGAGCGCGTCCCGGACGCCGTGGGCCCCGGGGAACGCGGGCAGCAGTGCGGGGTGGGTGTTGATGATGCGATCGGGGAAGGCGGAGATGAATTCCTCGCCGAGGATGCGCATGAATCCCGCGGACACGACCCAGTCCGGGGCGAAGTCCGCGACGGTGTCGCGCAGCGTCCGGTTCCACTCCTCCCGGGTCGCGCTGTCCCGGGGGCGGACGACGAAGGTCGGGATGCCCGCCGCTTCGGCCCGGGCGAGGACACCGGCGGTTGCCGCATCGGAGCCGATGCCGACGATCTCGACACCCGCCTCGGCGCGGGCGGGCCCGGCGAAGGCGTCGATGACGGCCTGGGTGAGGGTGCCTGAACCGGAGGCCAGGAGAACGATGCGCACGGATCCATTCTATCCACGCGTCGGCCCGTGCCCGTCCCGGGTGCGCTGCTCCGCGCCGAGGCGTTTGCCAGTCGACTGTGACAAAATGTGGGGGTGACGTCACCGAACAGCACCGAAGAGAAGAACGCCCCCACTCCTGAAGAGGAGAGGCAGGCAGCGCCCGCGCGACACGGACTCATCCTCGTCCTCCTCGTCCTCGCCGCCGTGCTGACGTTCACGTACCCGCTGCCGTTCAAGCTCGCCGCGGCCGGTTTCGCGATCGCCGCCATCGTGTGGTCGATCCGCTACATCATCGCCGTGGTCAGGGCGAAGCAGCGTCGCAGCATCTCACTCGGCGTGCTCGGCGGACTGCTGAGCATCTACCTCATCTTCTCCACGATGTCCTCCGTCGTCCTCTGGCCCGTCCAGACGGCGTACGAGGAGTGCGTCCGGGATGCGATCACCCAGCAGGCCGAGCTGACGTGCGCGAGCGACTACGAGACCGGACTCGGCGACTGGTTCCAGCAGATCACCGGACAGGAACTCGATCTTCCCGGCTCGAACTGAGCCGGCGCTGAGCCGCCGGGCAGTGGTGACCCGACCAGCGGCGCGCGCGTCCCGCCGAGCCGCTGGTCGGCGTTGAGCTGACCCGGCCGCGGCGGCATCCGACCTTGTGAGTTTCAGAGCTCCTCGTGGTCGGCGGCCTCGACGGCGTCGTCGAACTGCATGTGCGAGAGCTTCGTGAGCACGAGTCCGAGGCTGAGCCCCACCCCGATCCACCCGCAGACGGCGAGCGCCGAGGTCAGCGGGGAGGGTCCGAAGGCCGCCAGGCCGAGCGGTCCGATCGCTCCCCGGGAGAACAGGGCGATCGTCTCGGCGGTGACGAAGAGGATCCCGCCCGCGATCGCCAGTCCCGTCCACGATGCCGCGTGAACGGCCCGGGCGTGGGTGCGGCCGATGACGACGCTGCCGACGCCGAGGAGGACGAGCAGGGCCGGTGCGGCCCTCGTCCACACCGGGTAGTCGCCGACGAGCAGCTCGAGGACGGGCACCGGCGGAACCGGGCCGGAGACCGTGCTGAACACCGAGCTCACCCCGCCGGCGCCGATGCTCACCCCGGTCCCCGCGATCCACGACAGGGCGCCGAAGAGGGCGCCGGGGGCGAAGAGCAGCTGGAGGACGGTGAGTCCGATGCCCGCCGACAGGGGCGAGCTGTAGGATCCCATCGCCTCGGCGAGGTCGGACCAGCGCAGGACGAGGGCGGCGCCGATGACGACGACGGCGAGGGAGGCCGCACCCCACAGGACGCGCCGGGCCAGAGCGACGGCCGTCTGCCACAGTGCGGGATCGAGGTCGGCGAACCATGGGATGTCGACGACGCCGCGGGCCCGGACGTAGCCTGCGGCGAACGCGGTGACGAGGAGCACGAGCAGTCGGAGGAAGCCGAGGGGGGTCATCGTCGCCTCGCCGACGATGAGGGACAGGGCCACGAGCGGACCGGCGTAGGCGAGCGCGAACCCGGCGAGCGCCATCGCGCACATCGCCCACCAGGGGGTCTCCTCTCCGTCGTCGGAGCGGATCGGATCGGCGTCCGAGAGGGTCGAGACGAGCCGGGACGCTCCGGCGGCGAGGAGCAGCCACACGCCGAGGGTGACGAGCCCGGGGGCAAGCGAGAAGTCGAACCCGATCGTCGAGACGCTCAGACCGTGGACGACCGCCCACAGGGCGAACGCCCACTCGGGAATGATCGAGTAGTCGAGCTGAGCGCCCAGCCCGACGATCCAGAAGACCGTCGCGACGACGAACGCCGAGGGGATGACGATGAGGTCGAGGCGGAAGGCCTCGACCAGTCCGAGGAGGACGGGATGGCGCGTGGTGCTCTGATGTGGAGAAGTGTGCATCGTTTCCATTTTCGCTGACCGACAGTCGACTTCCCGGTATTGACCGCGCGAAACTCATCTCAGGGACGTACAATTGCGCCAGAACGCGCGTGTCGGAAGTTAAGGAAGCAGCGAGCGATGAGCAATGGGAATGACGAACAGAACGTTCCGCCACCACCCAATCAGCCCCCGGGTCGCAACGGCGCCGGAGACGGCAAGGACCCATCGACGCCTGCCGACAGCGATGCGGTGAACGCAGGCTCGGGTTCCGATGCGACCTCGGCGGGCGGCCCCGCAGAGTCCGCGAAGGGCACGCCTGCCGGGCCAGCGAAGGGCACCGAATCCACTGGGGACAGCGCCCGGCCGGTCGGTCGTGACGCCGGCAAGACCGACGCTGGCGCGTCCGCCGGAGCGGACAAGTCGGACGCTGCGGTGAAGCCCGGCGGTGCAGAGAAGTCGGACGGCACAGACAAATCGGACGGCGCAGCGAAGTCCGCTGACGCACAGGCCCCGAGTGATGACACCGTGGCGATGCCCGCCCCCTTCTCCGCGGATCGTTCCGAGTCCGCGAACCGGCCGGAGTCAGCCACTGGCGGCGAATCGTCCTTCGGCGACAGCGCCCCGCCGCTGCAGACGCCCGGCGGCCAGTCCGGCCCCCGGGATCAGAGTGCCTCCGGACCGGGCGAGCGCCCCGGCACCGGCGGTCGTGCCGATGCGCAGCCGTCCGCCCCGCAGTTCGGCGCCCAGAACAGCAGCGCCGCGGGTCACGGTTCCCCCGGGAACGGTCCGCAGGGCAACGGCCCACAGAGCAATGCACCGCAGGGCGACGGCCGACCGAACGGTGGTCCCCGACCGGATGACCGTCAGGGCAGCGGCGCGGCTCCGTTCGGTGCCGCGGCAGCCGGCGGCGTGGTCGGCGCGAGCTCCGCGTATCCGAACGGTCCTGCGCAGAATGGCCCTGCACAGAATGGGCCGGGCCAGAACGGTCCAGGCCAGAGCGGTCCTGCGCAGAACGGCCCCGGCCCCTATCAGCCCGGACCAGGCCAGAACGGACCCGGCCAGGCGGGCGGCAACGCGTACGGCAGCAGCTCGTACGGCAACGGTCCCTACGGTCAGACGAATCCGTACCAGTCCCCGACGGGCTCCGGACCTCAGACCGCCTCCGGACCTCAGACCGCCTCCGGACCCCAGACCGGGTCGGGCCCCCGGACCGGGTCGGGACCCGGATCGTCGCAGGCGCTGCCCCAGCCGGCTCCGGCCCCCGGGTTCTCAGGCGGCACGACAGCCACCTCGCGGGCCGCGGCGCGTCCGACGAAGAAGAAGGGCAAGCTGCCCCTCTTCATCGCCCTCGGCTCGGTTCTCCTCGTCCTCGTCCTCGTGCTCGTCGGGTTCCTCGTCATCAACTCGGTGAACAAGAACAACTACGGTCCCGACACCGTCGCCGAGGACTACGTGGCGGCCCTCAACAAGGGCGACTTCGCCGCGGCGGAGAAGATCGCCCCGTCCCCGCGCCCCGAGGGCACGAACATGGACCTGCTGTCGAAGAACTTCACCGACGCCTCCTCGGCGAAGATCGAGAACGCCAAGGTCGAGACCTCACAGGTCGACGGCGACAGCGGCAAGGTCACCGTCACCTACGAGCTCGACGGCAGCACGTACAACGTCGACCTGCCCGCGAAGAAGGACGGCAAGCAGAACCTCTTCTTCGACAAGTGGACGCTCACGGGTCCGGCGCTCCACGTCATCTCGCTCGACGTGCCCGCGGCCGACGGCCTGAAGATCAACGGCACCGACTACACGGCGCAGGCAGGCACGACCGCCTTCGCCGTCTACCCGGGCAACTACGACTTCTCGATCCCGGCGAGCAAGTGGGTCTCCGAGGCCTCCGACACGGCTGCGGCGAACTTCCCGCAGGCGTACGCCCCGGGCGATCAGCCGAGCACCGACCAGGTGTCGCCGCTCACCCTCAATCTCGCCCTGTCCCCGACGCCTGATTTCGAGAAGGAAGTCCAGAAACAGGTCGAGGCGGAGCTCAACAAGTGCTTCGACAACAAGGACATCAAGCCCAAGTGCAAGTTCATCAAGTTCGATCCGACGCAGATCCCCGTCGGCGGCACCGATGACAAGCTCGAAGACCTCGCGAAGGACAACACCGCGAAGTGGACCATGAAGAAGATGCCGCAGGTCAAGGCCTCCTTCGGCATGGGTGACACGAACACCGGGTCGTTCTTCACCGAGACCAACGGCACGTTCGACTTCAGCGTCGACGGCAAGGCCGCCGGTTCCTCGTACTTCTCCAACGACAACCCGCTGTCGGTCTCCGGCAGCGTGAACATCGAGGGCGACACACTCACAGTCGAGTTCTTCGACTTCTGAGCCGCCGCTGACGGCCGCAGACGCTGAGGGCCGGGACTCCGCTGCGGAGTCCCGGCCCTCAGCGTCTGCGCATCCGGGTGCCGGCTACCGGAGGACGATCAGCTGCGGGGCCTCACCCGAGGTCGGCCGGCTGCGGGGCGGGAATGCCCGCCGCAGCCTCGAACCACATGCCGGCGGCCATGACGAGCCGGTCGGCGAACCGACAACCTGCGATCTGCACGCCGACGGTCCGGCCGTCACCGGTGTACCCGCCGAGGACGACGGCCGCCGGCTGCTCGGACATGTTGAAGGGCATCGTGAAGCCGATGTGCCCCATCTTCTCGCTCGCGTCCGGATACGGCATCGGCCACTCGGCGGGAAAGGACGCCCCGGGGGCGACCGGCGAGAGCACGAGGTCGAACCCGTCGGTGGCAGCGACGGTGCGGCGCCGGATCTCCTGCACGCTGTGATAGCAGTCCATGAGCGTCGTGCCCGTGACGTGGGCCCCGCCCTGCGCCCATTGGCGGATGTAGGGCAGGATGAGATCCTGCTCGGCGAGCGGCAGAGCGCGCAGGTCGTTCCATGACCGCACCCGCCAGAACAGGTCCATGTCCCCCAGCAGGTCGTCGTCGATGAATGGGTCGACGTCGACGACCTCGGCACCGGCGGCGGCGAACGTCCGCCCCGCCTCGGCGATCACCGCGGCGACCTCCGGGACCACCGGCTCACCGCAGCCGGCGTCGAGCTGGAGACCGATCCGCAGTCCCTGCGGCGAGAAGGCCGCGTCCGGGGTCAGCCCGGCAGGTCCGAGGTCCTCCTCGGCATCGGCGGCGAACCTCGGCAGCCGCGAGTAGTCGCGGTCATCGGGCGCGGAGATGACGGGCATCACCGCTGCGACATCGGCCATCGACCGGGCGAGCGGACCCGCACAGCGTCCGAGGTAGGGGACGTCGAGTGGAACCCGACCGAAGCTCGGTTTGAGACCGGCCAGCCCCAGCCACGTGCACGGCAGGCGGATCGACCCGCCGATGTCCGAACCGATGTGGATCGGGCCGTACCCGGCCGCGGCCGCGGCTCCGGCGCCCGCGCTCGACCCTCCCGTCGTCAGGCTCGGATCGAGCGGGGAGCGGGTGATCCCGTGGAGGGAGGAGACTCCGGAGGAGAGCATCCCCCAGTCCGGCATCGTCGTCGACCCGACGATGACGGCACCGGCCTCCTCGAGTCGTGCGGTGATCGGCGCATCGTGGTCGGCGACGGGAACCTCGACCCAGGCATGTCCCGAGGGCATCGGCACTCCCCGGCGCGCGATGTTCTCCTTGATCGTCACCGGCACTCCGTCGAGGCGACTGAGCGGGCGGTTCTCCCGCCACCGCTTCGCACTCGCTTCGGCGGCCGCTGTCGACCGCGCATCATCGCGGTGGACGAGGGCGTTGATGACCGGTTCCCACGCGTCCATCCGCTCCGCCACGTCGGCCAACACGTCGCGCGGATCGAAGTCCCCGGCGGCGAAGCCCGCGGTCATCTCCGCGGCTGAGCGGTCGGCCAAGGTCATCGTCGTCCTTCTCTCTTCTCGGGGTCAGCGGGCGCCGGCGAGCGCCTCGGCGAGGTTGGGCGTCGCCGCGATGAGGCTTCTCGTGTACTCCTCACGCGGGTGCGCGTAGACGCACTCGGTCGTGCCGGCCTCGACGATGCGGCCGTCCTTCATGACGATGACGTCCGAGCACAGGTGCCGGATGACGCCGAGGTCGTGGGAGACGAAGACGAGGGTGAGGGCGTAGTCGTCGACGAGGTCGCTGAGCAGATTGAGCACCTGCGCGCGCACGGAGACGTCGAGGGCGGAGACCGGTTCGTCGGCGACGAGGATCTGCGGGCGGGAGACGAGGGCGCGGGCGATCGAGATCCGCTGCCGCTGACCGCCGGAGAACTGGTGCGGGTACCGGCGCATCGTGGCCGGGTCGAGGTCGACGGCGCGCAGCATCTCCTCGACCCTGGCCTCCCGCTCCTCCCGGCCGATGCCCTTGGCGATGAGGGGTTCGGCGACGATGTCGGCGATGCGCATGCGCGGGTCGAGGGAGGCGAACGGGTCCTGGAAGACGATCTGCAGGTGCTCCCGCAGGGTCTTCAGCTCTGCCGCGGACGCCGATTCGACAGTGATGTCGCCGACGCGCACGTGCCCGGTCGTCGGGGTGTCGAGGCCCGCGAGGATGCTCAGCAAGGTCGACTTCCCCGACCCGGATTCGCCGACGATGCCAAGCCGCTGTCCGCGGGCGACGCTCAGGTCGATGTTCTCCAGGGCCTGGACGGGCCTGCGGCGGCGGAAGAGGAGACCGCCCGAGCGGTAGAGCTTCGAGACGCCGGCAACGTCGATGAGCGGGTCCGGGTCTCCCTCCTCGGGTGCCCGCGGTGCCCGGTCGACGATATCGTGCGCCGAGGCGGTCGCCGGCCCCTCCGTCACCTCAGCGGCGGGCGGCGGGGCGAATCTCGAGAACCTGTCCGCCCGCTCGGTTCCGCCGGGCCCCGCGTACTCCCCCGCGGTGCGCAGGGTGAAGAGCCGTCCGTTCTCATCGGTGGCCTCGAGATCCGAGGAGGCGAGGAGGCCGCGGGTGTACGCGTGCTGGGGATCGGTGAAGACCTCCGCGACGCTGCCGGTCTCGACGATCCGGCCCCGGTGCATGACGATGACCCGCTCGCAGATGCCGGCGACGACGGCGAGGTCGTGGGTGATGAAGAGGAGTCCCGCCCCCACGGCTCCGACGCGTTCGGAGATGAGGTCGAGCATGTGCTTCTGCACCGTGACGTCGAGCGCCGTCGTCGGCTCGTCGCAGATGAGCAGGCGCGGCGAGTTCGCGAGCGCGATCGCGAGCATGACCCGCTGCCGCTGGCCGCCGGAGAGCTGGTGCGGGTAGGCGAACCGCGCCCCGTCGGGGTCGGGCATGCGCACGCTGACGAGGAGCTCCCGGACCCGCGCGGGGATCTCAGTCCGCGGCACGCCGCCGTGGAGGCGGAGCACCTCGGCGATCTGGTCTCCGACGCGCATGAGCGGGTTGAGCGCGCTCATCGGCTCCTGGAACACCATCGAGACGAGGTCCGAGCGCATCCGGGCCAATCGGCGTTCGCTCGCCTCGAGGACGTTGCCGTCGAAGCCCGCCAGGGTCACGGAGCCGGTGGCGGAGAGCTCCTCGGGCAGCAGCCCCATGATCGACAGCGCGGTCAGGGACTTCCCCGATCCGGACTCCCCGATGAGTCCGACCCGCTCCCCCGGCGCCATCGTCAGGGACACGCCGTCGACGACGGGGGTGTCGGCATCGGCCGGGGTGATCGTCAGCCCGGCGACGTCGAGGAGGGTCTCGGCCATCTCAGCGCACCTCCATCTTCGGGTCGAAGCGGTCCCGCAGCCCGTCGCCGAGGAGGTTGAATCCGAGGACGGCGAGCGCGATGAACAGGCCCGGCCACAGCGCGAGCTCGGGGTGAGTGGTGAGGAACTGCTGGGACTCCTGGAGCATCCGTCCCCATGACGGCACCGGCGCTTGGGTGCCGAGACCGAGGAAGGACAGCCCCGCCTCGGCGAGGACGGCGATGGCGAACGTCACGGACGCCTGGACGATGACCATGCCGGCGATGTTGGGCAGGACGTGGACGACGGCGATCGCACCGGGGCTGCGATTGGCGGCGCGGGCCGCCCGCACGTAGTCGGAGCCGAGCACCTGCAGCGTGCCGGAGCGGGCGACGCGGGCGAACCCGGGGATCGAGGCGATGCCGACGGCGGCCATCGCCGGTCCGGTGCCGGGTTGGTAGACGGCGGCGAAGATGATCGCCAGGAGCAGGGCGGGGAAGGCGAGGAGGATGTCGTTGGCGCGCATGATCGCCGCGCCGATCCACCCGCCCCACGGGTACTGGGCGAAGACGGCGGCGAGGATGCCGATCGGGGTGCCGATGAGCAGGGCGATGCCGACGGCGACGACGCCGACCATGAGCGTGATCCGCGCACCGTACATGATCCACGTCAGGGTGTCGCGGCCGAACCGGTCGGTGCCGAAGGGGTGCGCCGGGCTCGCGGATTCGAGGCGCGCGGCGGGGTCGACGGCGCCCGGGTCGTACGGGGTCCAGACGAAGGAGACGAGCGCGAGGGCGACGATGAGGACGACGAGGACGCCCCCGATGAGCAGCGGCGCACCGAGGCGGCGCCGTCTCCGCCGGCCGGGGGCGGAGGGCGCTGCCGCGGCGGGGTCGGTGGCGACGGTGTCGCGCGGGTTGGGCTCGCTCATGCGGCATTCCTCAGTCGCGGGTCGACGACGGGATAGAGGAGGTCGACGATGAAGTTGATGATGAGGACGAGGACGATGAGGACCATGACGATGCCCTGGACGGTGAGCAGGTCCCGGTTGGCCACGGCCCGCACGAGCTCCGAGCCGATGCCGGGGAGGACGAAGATCTGCTCGATGACGACGGCGCCGACGAGGAGGGTCGCGAGCTGGACGCCGGCGACGGTGATGACGGGGATCGCGGCATTGCGCAGACCGTGGGCGAAGAGCGCCCGAGTGCGGGTCAGGCCCTTCGCCCGGGCGGTGCGGATGAAGTCCTCCCGCATGACGTCGAGGACCGCCGAGCGGACGTAGCGGGTGAGGATCGCGGCCTGGACGAGAGCGAGCGCCACGACGGGGAGGACGAGGCCTGCGAGGAAGTCGCCGAAGCCCTCGATCGGCGCCGTCCACCCCTGGGAGGGGAACCATCCCAGGGTGAGGGAGAAGACCATGACGAGGAGGATGGCGGCGAGGAAGTTGGGGATCGCGATCCCGATCTGGCTGAGACCGGAGATCGTCGCGCCCACCCAGTTGCGCTGCTCGAGGGCCGCGAAGGTGCCCAGCGGCACGGCGATGGCGACGGCGAGGACGATCGCGGTGACGACGATGATCGCGGTGACCTGGACGCTGTCGACGATGACCGGGGTGATCTGCGTGCCCGTGACGTACGAGGTGCCGAAGTCGCCCTGGACCATGCCGCCGACCCAGTCGAGGTAGCGGACGATCGGGGGCTCATCGAGACCGTACTGGGCTTCGAGGGCGGCGACGGCCTCCGGCGTCGCGTTCGTCCCCAGCGCCACCTGAGCCGCATTGCCCGGCAGGACGCTCATCAGCGCGAAGACGATCACCGAGGCGACGAGGAGGGAGAGGAGGAACTGGACGAACCGACCGAGGATGTAGGCGAGCATGGGCGACGGGTCTCACGCCCAGCTGAGATCGGCGATGCGGAAGGCGTCGGAGACGCGGTTGGCCGGGATCCCGCTGACGTCGGCCTTCGCGACGACGAGGTTGGGGAAGAGGAAGAGGAAGTCGGCGGCGGCATCCTCGGTGATCGTGCGCGCGATGTCCTTCATGCCGGAGATGTACTCCTCCTCGGTGCCGGTGTCGGCCTTCTCCGCGAGCTCCTTGATTCTCGTGTCGTCGTAGCCGGTGTAGTAGTCGGAGGAGAACACCGTGAGCAGGTCGCGGGGTTCGGCGTGGTTGATCACCGACATGTCGTAGTCGTGCTTCGTGAAGGTCTTGTCGAGCCACACGGCGGGGAACTCCTGCGTCTCGATCCTCGCTCTCAGCCCGACGGCCTCGAGCTGGGAGGACACGATCTCGGAGATCGCCTTCGCATACGGCAGGTTCGGCACGGTGAAGGCGAACTCCTCGCCGCTGATGCCCGCCTCGTCGACGAGCGTCTTCGCCTTCTCCGGGTCGTAGGGCCACACCTGAGTGAGGTCCTCGTAGTAGGGGTCCGTGGGCGGCACCATCGACCCGATGAGCTCCCCGTAGCCGGCCCACGCGGTGTCGAGCACGGCCTGGCGGTCGACGGCGTACATCACGGCCTCGCGGGCGGCCTTGTCGGCGAAGATGCCCTCGGCGTTGTTCATCGAGAGGACGACTTCGCCGTTCGTCGTCCCGGACACGATCTGGTACTCGTCGCTCTGGAACTCGCTCGCGAGCTCCGGGGCCTGCAGGTTCGAGACGACGTCGATCTCCCCGGACTTCAGGGCGTTCGCCGCCGACACGGCGTCCTTGAAGTACTTGAACTCGACGTTGGCCACCGCAGGCTGCTCACCCCAGTAGTCGTCACGGGCGACGAAGTCGATGGACTGACCGCGGGTGAACGCGTCGACGGCATACGGGCCCGTCCCGATCGCCTGGTTCGCCAGGTCGTCGGTGCCGGCGGTGTCGAAGACGGCGCCGACGAGGGTGGTGAGGTTGAACAGCCACATGTTCGACGGCTTCGCCAGGGTGATCTCCACGGTCGAGTCATCGGGGGTCGCGATCTCCTCGACGATGTCCATCTTCGACTTCAGCGGATTCTGCCACTCGTTCTGCACGCGTTCGTACGAGTACTTCACGTCCTCGCTCGTCAGCTCCGCGCCGTTGGAGAACGTCACACCGTCGCGCAGGGTGAACGTGTAGGTCCGCCGGTCATCGGAGACGTCCCACTCCTGCGCGAGGGCGGGCTGGATCTTGCCCTGCTCGTCGACGCGGACGAGGGATTCGTAGACGTTCTCCATGAGCGCCTCGGGGATCGCCACCCCGGAGGTCGAGGTGAAGTCGAGGTTGACCGGTTCGGCGGTGAACGCGATCGCCATCGAGTCGTTCTGCCCCTCCCCCGGGTCCGAGGCTCCCGCGGAGCACGCTGACAGGAACAGGGTCGCAGCGGCTGCGGCCGCGACCAGGAGTGTGGCGCGCGGAGTCTTCATCGTTCACCTCGTAGTTCGGGATGCCCATCGGCTCTGTCAGTGTATCCGAGCCCGGACCCCGTGAACGTGGCGGGGGTCACATCGTGAGCGGCTGATCTGGAACGGGACTGCCGCCTACAGTCAGGACCCCGTCACCGAGGCGGTCTCAGAGCCCCGATTCGGCGCCGAGGATCGCGGCGAGCGCGTCGAAGGCGATGCGCCGGTGCGAACGCGCGTTCTTCTCCTCCGGCGTCATCTCGGCGGCACTGATCTCCGACCCGCTGGGGACGAAGATCGGATCGTAGCCGAATCCGCCGTCCCCGGCCGGAGCGGTCGCCAGGTGCCCGGGCATGACGCCCTCGGTGACGAATTCGCGTCCGTCGGGGGTGACGGCGGCGGCAGCGCAGCGGAACTGGGCGCCGCGGTGCTCGACGGCGATGTCGGAAAGCTGGGCGAGGAGGAGCTCGAGGTTCGCGGCGTCGTCTCCGTGCCGGCCGGCCCAGCGGGCGGAGAAGATGCCCGGGGCCCCGCCGAGGACGTCGACGGCGATGCCGGAGTCATCGGCGATCGCCGTCTTCCCGGTGGCCCGCGCCGCGGCCCGGGCCTTGATGAGCGCGTTCTCCTCGAACGTCACCCCGGTCTCGGCGACATCGGGCAGTCCCGCCTCGGCGGCGGTGAGCACCGTGGTGTCCTCACCGAGGACGGGCAGGAGGATGGAGAGGAGCTCGCGCTTCTTCTTCTCGTTGTGGGTGGCGAGGACGAACGTCGTCATCGGCCGAGCACTTCGACCTGGAGTTCGGTGAGGTCCGCACAGCCCTTCGCGGCGAGGTCGAGGAGGGCACCGAGTTCGTCCCGGTCGAACGGGGCGCCTTCGGCGGTGCCCTGGACCTCGACGAACTTGCCCGACCCGGTCATGACGACGTTCATGTCGGTCTCGGCCGTCGAGTCCTCGACGTAGGGCAGGTCGAGGACGGGCGTGCCCTCGACGATGCCGACGCTGATCGCGGCGACGGAGTCGATGAGCGGGCGGTTCGCGGCCGGGATGATGCCGCTCGAGCGTCCGCGCTCGATGGCATCGGCCATCGCGACGTAGGCGCCGGTGATCGACGCGGTGCGGGTGCCGCCGTCGGCTTG
Organism: Brevibacterium sanguinis; assembly: GCF_039528855.1. Lineage (NCBI taxonomy): Bacteria > Bacillati > Actinomycetota > Actinomycetes > Micrococcales > Brevibacteriaceae > Brevibacterium > Brevibacterium sanguinis. The sequence continues at coordinate 356,492 of NZ_BAAAMB010000009.1, forward strand.
GAGGACGTCGCAGTCGAGGACGAGGGTGTTCTCCCCGAGCTTCGTCATGTCGATGACGGCGCGCAGGCTGCGGCCGATGAGGCGGGAGATCTCATGGGTGCGGCCCCCGAGCTTGCCCTTGACGGATTCGCGGGTGCTGCGGGAGTCCGTGGCGCGCGGGAGCATCGCGTACTCCGCGGTCACCCAGCCGCGGCCCTGGCCCTTGAGCCAGCGGGGCACGCCCTCGGTGAGGGAGGCCGCGCACAGGACGCGGGTGTTGCCGAACTCGATGAGCGCCGAGCCCTCGGCCGTGGTGATCCAGTTGCGGGTGATCTTCACATCGCGGAGTTCGTCCGCCTGTCGTCCGTCGGCACGCGTCATGGTTCGTCCGTCCTCAGTCTCGGTGGGTGGTGGGTCGGTGTTCGATGGCTCTGTGGGTGGTGGCTCTGTGGGTGATGGCTGGTCGGTGGTCGGTCGTCAGCGGAGTCGGCGAGGCGGCCTCACACGGTCCACCAGGCTCCGGGCTTCGCGAGTTCGATGGGTCCACGGTACTCGCCTGCGGCTTCGCCGCGGACGATCGTGCAGTTCGTCCACACCGGGATGTGGGTGAGCACGAGCGACTTGACGTCGGCGGTCGCTGCGACCCGACCAGCACGGCGACCGGTGAGGTGGACGCCGCGCACGGTGTCCCGGCCCTCCTGGAAGGCGGCTTCGCAGAGGAAGAGGTCAGCGCCTGCGGCAGCGGCGACGAGGTTGTCGCACTCGTCGGTGTCGGCGGAGTAGACGAGCACCCGGCCGGCGGCATCGGTGATCCGCAGCGCGTAGGTCTCGACGGGATGGGCGACGAGGAAGGCCTCGACGGTGAGCGACCCGATGGTCATCACGGCCCGGTCGTCGAGGTCGACGAACTCGAAGGGCCGGCCGAAGTCGGTGTCCTCGCAGCCCTCTGCGACCGGGGACTTGCCCGGCGGCGTCTGGTAGGCCCGGGTCAGCCGCTCTTTCGCCCCGGCCGGGGCGAGGACGGTTGTGCGGGTCCTGATGGTGCCGGTGTCGGTGATATCGCCGCTGAAGAAACGCGGGTCGTAGCAGTGCCGGACGTAGAGCCCCATCATGTCCATGCAGTGGTCGGGGTGGAGGTGGCTGAGCACGACCGCGGACACGGAGTCGAGGTCGACGGCCTGCTGGAGCGGGGTCAGCGCCCCGGATCCGAGGTCGAGCACGATCCTCGTCGGGGACTCCTCGTCGGTTTCGACGAGGTAGCAGCTGGCGGCGGATCCGGGTCCGGGGAACGAACCGGCGGTGCCGAGGGCGGTGAGTCTCATGCGTCGTCGTCCCCCTGCATCTCCGCGAGCAGGGTCGTCGTCAGACGGTCCTGGATCCAGGTCAGGAAGTCGTAGAGGGTGAGGGTGAGCTCTTCGGATTCGTCGAGGTCGCCGCGGCGGGCGTACGTCTCCTCCTGGGCCTCCTCGGTGTCGATGCCCAGGCGCACGGCGAGGACGAGCCGCAGGTCGTTGAGCCCCTTCATCCATGCGAGGACCTCGTCGCGGGTCAGGGTGATCGCGGCTCCGCGGCGCAGGCCCATGAGGATGATCCGCACGTTGTGCGCCTTCGCCTGGGCGAGGTCGAACTCGGTGAGGCGGCGGAACTCCGCGGACCGCTCCTCATCGAGGGGGTCGACGTCGGGGAAGAGGCGGAGCAGGGCCGGGTCGTCGGGTCGGGGCCGCTCGATGAGGCCGAGGCGGGCCTCCCAGTTCTCCGAATCGGGTCGGCTGTCCTCATCGCCGTCCTCGGTCTCCTCGGTCAGCAGTGCGGCGAGGTCGGTGAAGACGGTGAGCATGAGGGAACGTTCGTTGTCCTCGAGTCTGAGGACGACGTCGTCCCCTCGAGCATCTATCGCGGCCATGCGTCAGTCGGATCCTGTATCTGGTTGGCACGCGGCCCACAGACCGAATTCGTGCATCGCTTGGGTGTCGCGCTCCATCTCCTCGCGCCCGCCGGTGGCGACGACGGAGCGCCCGTTCTCGTGGACTTCGAGCATGAGCGTGTGCGCCTTCTCCGCGGAATAGCCGAAGTAGCTCTGGAAGACGTAGCTGACGTAGCTCATGAGATTGACCGGGTCGTTGAAGACGACGGTCTTCCATGGTCGGGCCCTGTCCTGGTCGGTGCGCTCCCGGACATCGGGCTCGAGGACAGGGGTCGTTGGATTGCTCACGTTTCCACAATACGGCAGATCGCCGAGGCTGTCGTGACGTAAGATCGCGCCTATGAGTGATCTCACACGCACCGGTTCCACTGCGTTCTTCACCGATCAGTACGAATTGACGATGGTGCAGGCCGCCTTGAGATCCGGAGCTGCTCACCGCCGCAGCCTCTTCGAGGTCTTCGGCCGCAGCCTTCCCGCCGGACGCCGCTACGGCGTCGTCGCCGGCACCGGTCGCATCCTCGAGATGCTCGGGGACTTCCGCTTCGACGATGAGCAGCTGAGCTTCCTCAGCCGTGAGCAGATCGTCGACAGGGAGACCATCGACTGGCTCGCGAACTACCGGTTCACCGGCACGATCCGCGGGTACGCCGAAGGGGAGATCTACTTCCCGGGCTCACCGCTGCTGACGATCGAGGCGAGCTTCGCCGAGGGCGTCATCTTGGAGACCCTCATCCTCTCCGCGCTCAACTACGACTGCGCGGTCGCCTCGGCGGCCTCCCGCATGGCGCAGGCCGCCGGTGATCGTCCGTGCGCGGAGATGGGCGGGAGGCGGACGAACGAGCATGCCGCCGTCGCTGCCGCCCGCGCGGCCGTCATCGGCGGGTTCTCCTCGACGTCGAACCTCGCCGCGGGCCTCGAATACGGGCTGCCGACGATCGGCACGTCGGCCCATTCGTTCACGCTCCTCCACGACTCCGAACGCGAGGCGTTCGCCGCGCAGCTCTCGTCATTGGGCACCGACACGACGCTGCTCCTCGACACCTACGACGTCGAGGAGGCGCTGCGGACGGCGATCGATCTCGCCGGCGACCGCCTCGGCGGGGTCCGCATCGATTCGGGTGACCTCATCGAGCAGGCCAGCGAGGTGCGGGCAGGCCTCGATCGCCTCGGGGCGACGGACACGACGATCACGGTGACGAGCGACCTCGACGAGTATGCGATCGCCGCGCTCGCGGCCTCCCCCGTCGACGCGTACGGCGTCGGCACCCGGGTCGTCACCGGGTCAGGGGCGCCGGCGGCGGGACTCGTCTACAAGCTCGTGGCCCGCGCCGACGAGGCGGGGACGTGGACGGCGGTGGCGAAGAACTCCAGCGGCAAGCCCTCCCGCGGCGGTCACAAGGAGGCCAGGCGCCTCATCGATGGGGCGATCGCCGTCGAGGAGGCCGTCGGCATTCCCGACCTGCCCGCCGATCTCGACGACGGCAGGCACCTGTCGGTCGACCTCGTCGTCGCCGGTGAGGTCGATGAGTCGTTCACCGGTCCCGGCGGGGTGAAGAAGGCGTGCGCCCGCCACGACGAGTCGCTGGCCGAGCTGCCGCGGTCGGCCCGCCGCCTCCAGGACGGCGAGCCGGCGATTCCCACGGTCTTCTACGCGAACTGAGGCCGCGTCACTTCCGGCCGATGAACCAGCCCTGAAGCTTCTTGATCCGCGCCTGGATCTGCTCACGGGTGGCCTGGGCGACTGCCGGGCCGCCGCACGCCTTGCGGAGTTCGACGTGGACGTTCTTGTGCGGGGTGCCCGTCCGCCGCGACCACGCGCCGACGAGGCTCTGGAGCTGATCGCGCTCCTCCTTCATCGCCCGGTGCTCGAGTTCGCTGGTGTGGACCTCCGCCGCGGGCGGGGCCGCCGCGGTCTTCCGCTGCGCCTGCCTGGCCTGCTGGGTGCGCAGCAGCTCGTGGACCTGTTCGGGTTCGAGGAGGCCGGGGATGCCGATGAAGTCGAGTTCGTCCTCGGAGCCGATCGCGCCACCGGTGCCGAACTCACCGCCGTCGAAGAGCACCCGGTCGAAGAGCGCCTCGGCGCCGAGGGCTTCGAACGACCCGAGCTGATCGGATGCGCCCTCGTTGCGATTGGCCTGTTCGAGGGCCTGATCGTCGAAGACGACGACGTCGTTCTCGTCCTCATTCCGCGGCCGGTCGAGGGCGTGGTCGCGTTCGACCTCCATCGTGTTGGCCAGGGCGAGGAGGATAGGGACCGAGGGGAGGAACACCGAGGCGGTCTCCCCGCGTTTGCGGGCGCGCACGAAGCGGCCGATGGCCTGCGCGAAGAAGAGCGGGGTCGACGACGAGGTCGCGTAGACGCCGACGCACAGGCGCGGGACGTCGACGCCTTCGGAGACCATGCGCACGGCGACCATCCACCGGTCCGTCGAGTTCTGGAACTCCTCGATGCGCGCCGAGGCGCCGGCTTCGTCGGAGAGGACGACGGTGGGCCTCTCCCCCGTGAGTTCGCGCAGCACCTTCGCATAGGCGCGGGCGGCGTCCTGGTCGGTGGCGATGACGAGGCCGCCGGCGTCGGGGACCGTGCGGCGGACCTCGGTGAGCCGGATGTCGGCGGCCTTGAGCACGGCCGGGATCCAGTCGCCGGCGGGATCGAGCGCGGTCCGCCAGGCCTGGGAGTTGATGTCCTTCGTCGTCTCCTCGCCGAGGACGTGCGACATCTCGTCTCCGGCCTTCGTCCGCCAGGACATCGCACCGGCGTAGGCGAGGAAGAGGACGGGGCGGACGACGGAGTCCTTGAGTGCGCGGCCGTAGCCGTACGAGTAGTCGGCGACGGAGGTGCGGATGCCCTCGGCGTCGGGGGCATAGGTGACGAACGGGATCGGCGAGGTGTCCGACCGGAACGGGGTGCCGGTCAGCGACAGGCGCCGCACCGCCGGACCGAAGGCCTCTCGCACGGCGTCGCCCCAGGACAGGGCGTCACCGGCGTGGTGGACCTCGTCGAGGATGACGAGGGTGCGCCCGGCAGCGGTGCGGTTGTGGTGGAGCGTCGGCTTCGCGGCGACCTGGGCATAGGTGAGGGCGACCCCGTGGTATCCGGGGGCGTGCTTGCCCTGCGAGTTCTTGAAGTGCGGGTCGAGTTTGATGCCGACGCGCGCGGCCGAATCGGCCCACTGGACCTTGAGGTGTTCGGTGGGCGCGACGACGGTGACGCGGTTGACGACGCGCTGGGCGAGGAGCTCAGCGGCCAGGCGCAGCGCGAACGTCGTCTTGCCGGCGCCCGGGGTCGCCACGGCGAGGAAGTCCTTGGGCTGATCCCGGAAGTAGAGGTCGAGGGCCTCGGCCTGCCATGCGCGCAGTTTGCCGGCCGTTCCCCACGCTGCGCGCTCGGGGAAGGCCGGTGAGAGCTGTTCGGCGGCGGAGGTCCCGGGGAGACGTTCCGCGGCCATCTACTCCTTGGGTCCTTCAGGCATCGATTCGAAGATCTCTTTGCACTTCGGGCAGACGGGGAAGCGCTCGGGGTCCCGGCTCGGCACCCACACCTTTCCGCACAGGGCGATGAGCGGAGTGCCCGTGACCATGGACTCCATGATCTTGTCCTTGGGCGCGTAGTGGCTGTACCGTTCGTGGTCACCGGGTTCGACAAGCTGCTCGCTCTGCTCGCGCTCGATCGTCGCCGAACCGCCTGTAGCTGGATAGGTCATGGCTCCATTGTAGTTCCCTAGAATGAGAACCATGGATCGGTCCCACGAGTATTCGCTCACAGAGCGCTACCAGGAGCTCAGTGACGACATCGCCGCCGCCGTCGCCGTGGTCTCGGCCAGGCGCGGGCAGGCGGCGCACGCGATCACCGTCGACTCGTTCCTCGATGTCTCCTATGATCCGCCGACGATGGCGGTGAGCATCTACTCGGGGTCGCGGATGATGGAGACCTTGGAGATGAGCGACCATTTCGCGATCTCCGTCCTCGCCTCCGATCAGCGGGATCTCTCCGAGCGCCTCGGCGCCTCGGGTCAGCCGCTCTACGGTGCGCTCGGCGGGATCGGGAACTTCCCCGCGCCCCGGTCGGGACAGCCCGTGCTCGACGGCGCGATCGCCTGGTTCGAGCTCCGGCTCACCGACATCCTCGAGGTCGCCACCCACAGTCTCGTCGTCGGGGAGGTCATCGCCCTCGGAGCCGGCGCCGACAGCGGCAAGTCGCAGCCGCTGTTGCGGTGGCGCAAGGCGTACGGCACCATCGGCCCCCGCTGACCCTCCCCTCCCCGCACCGCGATAGGTGCGCGACGCGTCGCTCCCAGCACGCGGAGTCCCCTTTCGTCACGCTGAACCCCCTACGTGACGCTGCGCCCCATTTCGGGATCCCTGAGCCTTAGACTCGGGGCATGGACTTGGCAGCGATCTGGCCGCCCTTCGGGCTGCGCATCACGATGGGAACGATGGAGCTCACGCCGACACGGGAGTCCGATTATCCCGAGCTCGCGGAGATCGCCCGTGGTGGAGTCCGACGTGACGATGCGCCGGCGTTCCTCGTCGACTGGGATTCGGGAACCGATGAGGAGATCGCGAAGAACATCGCTCACTTCCAGTGGGCCACTCGGGCGAACTTCTCACAGCAGGAGTGGACGATCGAGTTCACCGTCCGAGTCGACGGACGGGTCATCGGCCTGCAGGGCATCACCGGCAAGGACTTCCTCGCCACGAAGTCGGTGACGACAGGATCGTGGTTGGCACGGGTCGAGCAGGGTCAGGGGTATGGGACGCAGATGCGTCGTGCCGTCGTCACCGCCTTCGCCGAGAACTTCGACGTCGAGGTCTTCCATACCGCGCATATCGACGGCAACGATGCGAGTCGCCGGGTCTCGGAGAAGCTCGGCTATTCTCCGAACGGGCAGAAGCGCATCGTCGTCCAGGACGGCAACGCGCACACGGAGCATCAGTTGGTGCTGCCGGCTGCCGACATCATCCGCGGGCCCGAGCCGGTCGAGGTCACCGGCACCGAGGCAGTCCGCCGTTTCCTCGGACTCGACACCCCGACCTGAACGCAGCAGGCACCACCGCCGGCCCGAAGCCCGATCCGATGGGTGAATGCAAAAAGTGGGGACCTCACCAGTCCCCCACCACCACACCAACCGGCCCGACACTCGGTCCGGTGCGTGAATGCAAAAAAGGGAGGGAACCCTGGTCCAACCAATTGTTGAACCAGGATCCCCTCCCCCAAAGAATATTGCGGCAGTCACTTACTCTCCCACAACCACCAAGTTGCAGTACCATCAGCATGACATGGGCTTAGCTACCGGGATCGGAACGGTTAACCGGGCGTTTCCCCACCACTATCACCACCGCAAAACCAACCAACCACCCACACACACTTACCTGTGTGTGGTAATGGTCCAAGAACCGCACAGCGAACGCGAACACCACACAGTGGTCTCATCAAAAACCCGTTGTAACTTTCCCGCACACACCAACCCCGAAAGGGTTGTGTGAGTGATCGGCGTATTAGTACCAGTCAACTCCACACATTGCTGTGCTTCCATACCCGGCCTATCAACCCAGTGTTCTCCTGGGCACCTCCCCCCACAAAATGGG
>NZ_BAAAMB010000010.1:0-23474 GCF_039528855.1 Brevibacterium sanguinis
ACTGGCAAGAGAGAATCTCCTTCTTCCAATCTCCCTGCCTCTATTATCCCCGGGGCATGACACTGCGAACGTCAACACCGAGACCCTTCAGTCCGCAAACAGCCCGCAGAAATCTCACGAAAGCACCACTTCCGGCAGGCATCACCACCAATCCACCAGCCTTTGAGACCCTAGAACTTGCGACACTCAGTCAATTCGAGAACCGCTCAAAGTCAGTTCACCAGTTCACCAACTACCGGTGACCATGACGGATTCCGACCGTTCATGACCTCGCGCGACCGCGTGCGTCCGACATAAGTCGAACCGTGACGCCGTGCGCCATGAGCGGCGCGGTGGACATGCCGACCTTGGCACGATGTCGGCATGTCCACATCACTGACACACCCGGATCCTGTCCTCGACTCCTCATTCCGCGACGTCGACCGGCGACCGCCGATCGACCACCGCCCACCACGACCCCACCCCGACGCCGACGCAACGGTCCGCGAGCCCCGCGCCTCCGCCTCGGCGCCGGTCAGCCTCCCCCACCCCGAACCCGACTCCGAGCGCCACCACCCCCTCGCGCTCTCCTTCGAGGTCATGCCGCCCCGCAGCGCGGCACAGGCGGCCGGCACCCCCGAACTCCTCGCCCTCCTCGATGAGCTTCACCCCGACTACCTCGCGGTGACGAGCTCGGCGAAGAGCAACTGGCTGCACGGCACCGCCGACTTCATCCGCATCATCAGCGAGACCACTCAGCTGCGTCCGCTCGCCCACCTCGCCTGCACCGCCGGCACCGCTGACGAGCTGCGCGGCTGGATCCGCCACCTCCTCAGCGCCGGAGTGCGCGGATTCCTCGCCATCCGCGGCGACTTCCCCACCGGCACCGACCGCGTCCCCGCCGGGCACCTCCCCCACGCCGACGCCCTCGTCCACCTGCTGCGGACCATCGAAGCCGAGCACACAGCCAAACTCGCCGCCGGACGCCTCGGGATCGGGGTCGCAGCCTACCCGTCCGGGCACGCACAGTCCTCCGGCCCCGACGAAGACCTCGATGTCCTCGCCGCCAAGCAGCGCCTCGGCGCGGACTTCGCCATCACCCAGCTCTTCTTCGACCCGGGCCACTTCGCCCGGCTCCGCCGCCGTGCGGACCTCGCCGGGATCACCATGCCGATCATTCCCGGCATCCTCCCGATCACCGACATCCGCCGCCTGCACACGATGAGCAGGCTCGCCGAGCTGCCGGTGCCCGACCACCTCCTCGCCCGCTTCGACGGAGCCGCGAGCCCTCAGGCCCAGCGCCGCATCGGACTCGAGATGACCGCCGAGCACGTCGCGACGATCCTCGACCAGGGCGCCGCCGGCCTGCACTTCTACACCTTCAACGACCGGACGACGACGATCGACCTGCTCGGAGCGCTCGACCGCCTCGGCGTCTCACTCCACCCCACCCCCGTGCCCGCCCTCTGAGGCGCACCACATCCACCCCACCCTGCGAAGGAGACATCATGACGACCCCCTTTCCCACCGCGACGATCACCGGCTACCCCCGCATCGGCCGCCGGCGCGAACTCAAGACCGCGCTCGAACGGTTCTGGGCCGGCCGTATCGACGCCGACGAATTCGCCCAGTCCGTGCGCGCCCACCGCGTCCAGACCTACCACCGGCTGGCCGAACTCGGCCTCACCGAGGACTACGCGATCCCCGCAACCTACAGCCACTACGATCACGTCCTCGACACCGCGCTCACCGTCGGCCTCATCCCGTCGGCGACGCTGGGCACAGACTTCGACCTCGGCGAATACTTCGCCCTCGCCCGCGGCACCGCCGACCGCTCGCCCCTGGAGATGACGAAGTGGTTCGACACGAACTACCACTACCTCGTCCCCGAGCTCGAGGATTCGACGCAGTTCAAGGCCCACCCGCAGCACCTCCTTACGCTCGTCTCCGAGGCGCGCGCCGCCGGGCACCGGGTCCGTCCCGTCCTCGTCGGCCCGGTCACGCTCCTCACCCTCGCGAAGACCGCACCGGGCACGACGACGGCGCCGCTGGACCGCCTCGACGAGCTCACGGCCGTCTACCTCGATGTCATCAGCGTCCTCGCCGCGGCCGGCGTCGAATGGGTGCAGATCGACGAACCCGCCCTCGTCGCCGATGCGCACGAGTCAAGCGATGACGAACTCGCCGAGGCGGCCGCCCGGGTCTACGGCACGCTGACCTCGGCACTCACGCACACGAAACTTCTCGTCACCACCCCGTACGGTTCGCTCCAGGCGGGTCTGCCGGCACTCGCGCACTCCGGGATCGCCGCCCTCGGGGTCGACATCTCCGCGGCCACCCGCCGCCTCGATCCCACCTGGCTCGACCGGATCGCCGCCGAGGTGCCCGCGTCGGTCCGCCTCGTCGCCGGAGTCATCGACGGTCGCAACGTCTGGGCCGACGACCTCACCGCGACCCTCGACGTCCTCACCGGGCTGGGTCGGGATGAGGTGAGCGTCTCGACGTCGACGTCCCTGCTCCACGTCCCCCACACGGTCGCCGACGAGCCGAATCTCCCCGTCGACGTCGCCGGGTGGCTCTCCTTCGCCGAGGAGAAGGTCACCGAGGTCGAAGCACTGGCCGCCGCCCTCCGTGACGGCCCGCAGGCCCGCCCGACGGCGTTCGCCCGGGCCGACCGGGCGCTGCGCACGCGCCGCGAATCCGCCCGGGTCCACAACCCGGCCGTGGCCGCGCGCGTGTCCGCGGTGGCCGGCCACGACGGTCGCCGCGGCGCGGCAGCCGACCGGGCCCTCGCCCAGGAGGCCATCGCCGTGCCGGTGCTGCCGACGACGACGATCGGTTCGTTCCCCCAGACCGCCGAGGTGCGACGGGCCCGAGCCGACCATCGTGCGGGGCGGATCGACGCCGAGGCCTACGAAGCGGCAATGCGGGCGGAGATCGACCGTGCCGTCGACCTCCAGGAGCGCCTCGGACTCGATGTCATCGTCCACGGCGAACCCGAGCGCAACGACATGGTCCAGTACTTCGCCGAGCACCTCGACGGGTTCGCGACGACGGAGAACGGCTGGGTCCAGTCCTATGGGTCCCGCTGCACGCGGCCGCCGATCCTCTTCGGCGACGTCTCCCGCCCGGAGCCGATCACCGTCGCCTGGTCGACGTACGCGGCGTCCCGGACGACGAAGCCGGTCAAGGGCATGCTCACCGGCCCGGTGACGATCCTCGCGTGGTCGTTCGCCCGCGAGGACGTCACCCTCCAGGAGTCCGCGGACCAGATCGGGCTGGCGCTGGCCGATGAGGTCGCCGACCTCGAAGCCGCGGGCATCGGCATCATCCAGGTCGACGAGCCGGCGCTGCGTGAACTCCTGCCCCTGCGCCGGGCCGATCGCGCGTCCTACCTCGACTGGTCGGTCCGCTCGTTCCGCCTCGTCACAGCTCAGGCGGCGCCGGCCACGCAGATCCACACCCATCTGTGCTATTCGGAGTTCGGGGAGATCATCGAGGCGATCGACGCCCTCGACGCCGACGTCACGAGCATCGAAGCCGCCCGCTCGCGCATGGAAGTGCTCGCCGACATCGCCGCGGCGGACTTCGCCCGCGGCATCGGGCCGGGCATCTACGACATCCACTCCCCCAGGGTGCCGAGCGTCGTCGAGCTCACCGAGCTCATCGAGACCGCGCTCGAGTCCGTCGACGCCAGGCGGCTGTGGATCAACCCCGACTGCGGGCTGAAGACCCGCGGGTACGCCGAGGTGGAGCCGGCTTTGGCGAACCTCGTGGCGGCACGGGATGCGGTGCTGACCGGCGTCCGGGCAGGCCAGGCCCCCGGGTGATCCCGGGCTGAGTCGCGCTCACGCTTCGGCGGTGCGGGTCCCCCACAGGGCATGGGCGGCGAGATCGGCCGCGCGCAGCAGCCGCTCGCGGCTCATGCCCTGGTTCGATTGGGCGGAGAGTCCCAGCCACACGGCCTGCACGGCGTCGGTGAGCGCTGTCGGGGACGCGTCGGCCGGCAGATCGCCGTCCTCGACGGCCCGGGTGAATCGGGCGTGGAGCAGCCGCGCGTTCTCCGTCTGCATGGCGCTGATGATCTCTCCCGCGTCGCTCGCGTCCGCCGAGTCCGTGATGATCGCGCTCGTCACCATGCACCCGGGATGGTCCGCGGGATCCTGCGTGAACTCGATGATCGACTCCCGCAGCAGCGTCTCGACGACCTCGCCGATCGCATCCGAAGCAACGGCTCGCCGGTAGATCTCGGCATAGCGGTTCGCGTAGACCTCGACCGCCTCGGCGAAGAGACCGGCCTTGCTCCCGAAGGCGGCGTAGAGACTCGAACTCGAGATGCCGATCGCCGAGGTGAGCGCCCTCGTCGACGTGCCGGAATACCCGTGACGCCAGAACAGCCGCGCCGCCTCGAGCAGCGCCTGGTCCCGTTCGAAGGCCGGAGGCCGTCCACGCATCATCCTTGAATTCTAGAGCAGTCGGTCCATAATTGATTTATGGAGCAGATGATTCAGAAAGCGATTCCTCTTGCCGACGGCCATCTCACCGTCGACGTCTACGGCGATCCCGAGGGCGATCCGGCCGACTCGCTCGTCGTTCTCCCGGGGGTGATGAGCGATGCGCGGGCGTGGCGCCGGTTCGCCGCGGCGCTCACCACCTGGGCGCGCGTCATCGTCGTCAATCGGCGCGGTCGGGCCCCGTCATCGGAGCTGCCGGAGGGTCATTCACTTCTCACCGAGGTGGCCGACCTGGGCGCTGTCCTCGATGCCTTCGCTGCCCGGCAGCTCTTCGCGTGGAGCTTCGGCGGACTCGTCGGCCTGCACGCGGCCAACGACCGCCGCCTCGACCACGTCATCGCCTACGAACCCGTCATGGCGCCCTTCGGAGAACACGCACTGCCAGCGCTCGAGGCAGCCCATGAGGCCGCGGACTGGGACGCGGCCGTCGAGATCATCAACGTCGACGTCTCGGGATTCGACGCCGACCATGTCGCGGGCCTGCGCGCGAACGAACACGCGTGGCGGATGCTCGAGGAGCTCGCACGCCCTCTCTACCCGGAGCTGCGCGCGATCGCCACCGCCTCGGTGCCGGCCGAGTTCGGGGCCCGAGCGCACCGCATCGATGTCCTCATCGGGGAGGACGACCTCGGCGCCGCCCCCTATGGGACGAGCGTCGCCGACGTCCTCAGCCTCACCCCGCGGGCACGCACCCACACCGTGCCCGGCCAGGGGCACATGGCGCATCTCGAGGATCCCAGCGGTCTCGCGGCCCTCGTCGACACCCTGCGGTGAGCTACGCTCCGCGCGGCAGCTCGGTGGGGATGTAGTAGAGGCCCTTCGAGTCCTCTTCGACGCTGACATGAAGGCGATCGTCGACGCGGACGAAGTCGCTGACCTTGATCGTGCCCTTCTCCCCGCTGAGCTCGCGCACCGCGAACGCGGGGATGAGGCCCTGACGGCCGTCGGAGTCCACGGCGAGCGCGTACTTCGGGCCGGTCGCCCGGACCCGAACGTCGACGGCACGGCGTTCCTCGGCCCCGGCGAGCACACCGGCCTCGGGCTCCGGATTCGTCAGCGCCGAGAGCTCGACGGCCAGGGTGTCGGCCATCTCGTCGACGGTTGCGAGCATGTTCGCCATCGCGCGGGCGAACTCGCCGTGGAGTTCGCTCGGCTTCATCGCCGCGCCCGGCTTGTACATGTCCTCGTGCGTGAGCTCGCCCCACGCATCCTGCAGCCGCGTCTTCACCTGGACCTCCGCGTACACCGGTTCCCCGTGGTCGGAGGGGATGCGCAGGGTGACGTGGCACGCGCGGTAGCCGCTGGCCTTCGGGTGATCGACGTAGTTCTTCTCTTCGATGAGTTCGAACGCTCCCAGCTGCGCGGGGTCGCAGAGGGAGGTGAACATCATCTTCTGGTCCCGCGGGGACTTGCAGAGGACCTTGACCCCGACGATGTCCCTGATCTGGTCTTCGACATCGATCGCCGAGGTGACCGTGACGTCCGGTTCGGCAGCGACCTTCTCTGCGAGCTTGGCGAGGGTGCGCGCCGGATCCTTGATCCGGTGACCGTCGACGTCGAGTCGCGAGATGTCCTTGTCCTTGAGCAGGCCCCGCTGCTGCTCCTTGAGCCAGACCTTGATCCGCGTCGCCGTCGCCTCCCACACGTCGAGCCGCTCAGCGTAGGCGGCATCGACGTGTCGTCGGAGGTCGGAATCGGCGTTCACGCGGGGTCGGCTCAGTGACCGGAGACGGGCGCCGAGGCGGTTGCAGCGTGGTCGCGGGCGGCGGCCAGCATGCCCTCGCGGGTGGCGATCTTCACCCGTTCACGGCCCTCGACGGCTCCGGCGGCCCGTTCGGCGGCATCGAGCCGGTGGTAGCCCTGCCAGTCGACGAACTCGACGCCCTTGGCCTGCAGCAGTTCGACGATCGAGTCCTCGGCGGGAGCGACCGGCTCGGCGAGCACGCCGGCGGCGCGGTCGGCGAGGATGTGGGAGATCGTCTCGAGGGCATCGCCCTTCGTGTGCCCGATCAGGCCGACCGGGCCCCGCTTGATCCACCCGGTGCTGTAGACGCCGGCGACGACATCGGACTCGGCCGCCTCGCTCTGATCCACGGCGTCGACGACGCGCCCCTCATGGTTCGGGATCACCCCGCGGCGCGGATCGAACGGCAGCTGCGGCAGTGCGGAGCCGGCATAGCCGACGGCGCGGTAGACCGCCTGGACCGGCCAGTCGACGAACTCGCCCGTGCCCCGGACGTTCCCCGTCCCATCGAGCTCCTGACGCTCCGTGCGCAGAGCCTCGACCTTCCCATCGCCGAGGATCTCCGCGGGTGCGTGAAGGAAGTGCAGATGCAGCCGACGCTTCGCCCCGGTGGGTTCGCGCATCGTGAAATCGGTCAGCGTCTTCGCCACCTGCTTGACCTGATTCGATGACTCGATCGCCGCCATCGACCCCTCATCGAACTCGAAGTCCTCCGGGTAGACGATGACATCGACGTCGGCGACATGGCCCAGCTCACGCAGCTCGAGCGGGGTGAACTTCGCCTGCGCCGGGCCCCTGCGCCCGAAGACATGGACGTCCGTGACCTTCGAGGACTTCAGACCCTCGTACACGTGGTCCGGGATCTCCGTGACATGCATGTCGTCGGCCTGCTTCGCCAGCACGCGAGCGACGTCGAGTGCGACGTTGCCATTGCCGATCACCGCGACCTGCTCGGCCTCGAGCGGCCAGTCCTGGCTCACATCGGGGTGGGCGTCGTACCAGTTGACGAAGTCCGCCGCACCGTAGGAACCGGGGAGGTCGACGCCGGGGAGGTCGAGCGGGGCATCGACGAAGCAACCGGTGGAGAAGATCACGGCGTCGTAGCGATCGGTGAGCTCGTCAAGCGCGATGTCGACTCCGTACTCGACGTTGGAGAACATCCGGATGTCTCCCCTGTCGAGGACCTTGATCAGGGCGTTGATGATGCCCTTGATCCGCGGGTGATCCGGCGCCACCCCGTACCGGACCAGCCCGAACGGCGTCGGCAGACGCTCGAAGAGATCAATGCTGACGTCGAAATCACGCTCAGCCTTCGTCAGCAGATCAGCCGCATAGATTCCGGCAGGACCGGCACCCACAATGGCCACACGGAACGGACGAGTCATTCTCACACCTCTCTAGACATTCGGATACGATTCTATCGCCTATATAGGTTCTCCTAACACTCACGTGACGAACCTCGCACGTGTTCCGCCCTAGACTTTCGTTGTGAACACTCCTGCCGCTCCTGACGACAGCGCCTTCCGGCGCCTCGGACTCATCTACGGCTCGTCGGCGTACCTGCTCTGGGGTCTGCTCCCGCTGCTCTTCGCCGCCGCGGCTCCGACGAGCGCGCTCGAACTCGTCGCCAACCGGGTGATCTGGGCGCTCATCATCTGCGCGATCCTCCTCGTCTTCGCCCGCGGCTTCGCCCGGACGTGGGCGATCATGCGCTCGGGCAGGACGTTCTGGCTGCTCGCGCTGGCCGCGGTGCTCATCGCGATCAACTGGACGACGTTCATCTACGGCATCGACACCGGTCACCTCGTCGAGATCTCCCTGGGCTACTACCTCAATCCGCTCATCTCGATCGGCCTCGGCGTCGTCTTCCTCGGGGAACGGCTGCGGCACCTGCAGTGGGCGGCCGTCGGTTTCGGGCTCGTCGCCGTCATCATCGTCGGCCTCGGGCTCGGCCGCGTGCCCTACCTGGCGTTCTCCGTGGCCCTGTCGTTCGGGTTCTACGGGCTCGTGAAGAACAAGGTGGGAGGCAGGATCGGCGCGCTCGAGGGGATGACGGTCGAGACGGCGATCCTCGCCATTCCCAGCCTCGCCTACCTCGGCTTCCTCGCCGCGGCCGGCACGCAGACGTTCACCGGCTTCGGCGCCCTCCACGTCGTCATCGTCCTCGCGACGGGACCGGCGACGGCGATTCCGCTCATCCTCTTCGGTGCCGCCGCCAGACGGATCCCCCTGTCGTGGATCGGCATGCTCCAGTACATCGCACCGACGCTGCAGTTCATCATCGGCATCACCATCCTCGGCGAGTCGATGTCGGTGACCCGGTGGATCGGCTTCCTCATCATCTGGATCGCCGTCATCCTCCTGTGCACGGACATGATCCGGCAGAGCCGCCGGCCCCCGACGACGGGGTGATCAGCGCGAGCGGGAGACCACGGAGTCGGCGAACTCGAAGAGGGAGTCCTTGACGATGCCCTCCGGCAGCGGGGCCAGCGCCTCCTTGGCCGCCTGCGACCAGCGCACCGCCTCGGCGCGGGCCTCATCCGTCACCGGATGGGCGGCGAGCGCGGCACGGGCGGTCTCGAGCGCCTCATCCGAGCTGAGATCGGCGTCGAGGAGACCGACGATGCGCACCGCCTCGGCGTCGCCCTTCTCCGCTGCGGCACGCACGTAGAGCACGGGCAGGGTGGGGACACGTTCGCGCAGGTCGGTGCCCGGCGTCTTCCCCGACTGGGAACCGGTCGTCGTGAGGTCGATGATGTCATCGGCGAGCTGGAAGGCGATGCCGACCTTCTCCCCGAAGATCCGCACCGGTTCGACCAGCGCCGGATCGGCACCGGAGAACATCACGCCGAACTGCGCCGAGGCGGCGATGAGCGACCCCGTCTTGTCCGCGAGGACGTCGATGTAGTGCGCGATCGGATCCTCGTCCTCGGTGGGACCGGCGAACTCGGCGAGCTGCCCGAGGACAAGGCGCTCGAAGGTCTCCGACTCGATCTTCACGGCCTCCGGTCCGAGACCCGCCGTGACGAGCGAGGCCTTCGAGAAGAGGAGGTCGCCGGTGAGGATCGCCACGGAATTGCCCCACACCTCGTGGGCGGCCGGCGCACCCCGGCGCACGGGAGCGTCGTCCATGACATCGTCGTGGTAGAGGGAGGCGAGGTGGATGAGCTCGACGGCCACGGCGGCCTCGATGACCTCGTCGCACTGCGGCTGCCCGAGGCGGGCGGTGAGGAGGACGAGGTTCGGGCGGGCACGTTTGCCGCCGGCGGCGAGCAGATGCTTCGACGCGGTGTCGGGAAGCTTCCGCGTCTGGTCGGTGACCGCGTAGAGACGCCGCTCGACGATGTCGAGCTGTGCGGCGATGTCGGCCGCGAGCTGGGCATCGGCACCGATGAAAGTCACCGGAGAGGCTAGGTGGCTCATGTCCTCGTCATTCGTCATAGTTATCGCAGGGTACCTTGCAGGGCTCACGCGTTGCTCGTGGCCGGGACGATCCGGGTGAGAGTGGCAATCACCCGGTCGATGAGATCGGCCTCGGTCATCGTGGGGTCGCGGTAGAGGTTCGCCAGCAGTCTGACGACGAACTCCATCACAACGTCAACACCCATACCGTACTTGATTCCGAAGTGCATCAGTGCCGGATGGCCGATGATCGCAGCGAATACCCTGCCCAACGTGAAGTAACCGCCCAGGGAATCCCCGATGAGCGCCGGGTACTCGGTGAGCTTGCTGCGCATGATCCGCTCCGGGTAGCGGGCATAGGTCGAGATCACCTCGGCGGCGGTGCGGGCGGATTCGAGGGCGTAGTCGATGCCCTCCCCGTTGAACGGATTGACCATCCCCCCGGCGTCGCCGATGAGGAGGAGACCCTTATGGAAGTGCGGGGTGCGGTTGAACGCCATCGGCAGGGCCGCGGACTTGATCGGCCCGAGCGCCGTCGTCTCGTCGATCCCCCATTCGCCGCCCATGTCGGCGATCCACCGCCCGATCACCGCCCGCAGGTCGACGGAGCCGAACCGCGGTGAGGTGTCGAGGAGACCGGCGCCGATGTTGATCGTGCCGTCGCCCATCGGGAAGAGCCACCCATAGCCGGGCAGCACCTCGGACTGGCCCTCGGCGTTCGTCGACCGCATCTCGACCCAGCTCTCGATGAAGTCATCGGCGTGCCGGGGCGAGGAATGATAGGCGCGCACCGCCACTCCCATCGGCCGGTCGTCGCGCTTCTCCAGGCCCATCGCCACGGCCAGGCGGGAGGAGACGCCGTCGGCGGCGACGACGATCGGCGCCCGGAAATGGGCGTCGGGTCCGACCCGCCGACCGCGATGATCGGTTCCGGCGGCATGGACCCCGCGGATCCATCCGTCCTCGCCGATGTCCGGGCTCAGGGCCTTGACCTGCTCGAACAGGCGGGCCCCCGAGCGCTGGGCATGCCGGGCGAAGGCCTCGTCCATGCTCATCCGCGGGCGGGTCAGCCCGTAGTTAGGAGTCCCGTCGATATCGGGCCAGGCGATCTCGAGCCGGTGACCTCCGCCGATGAGGCGCAGCCCCCGGTTGCGGTGCCAGCCCTCGTCCTCCGGAGTCTCGAGGCCGAGGAAGCCGACCTCCTTGACCGCCCGCGGGGTGAGCGCGTCACCGCAGATCTTGTCCCGCGGGAACCCCGACTTCTCGAGGATGACGACATCGTGCCCGGCCTGGGCGAGATACGTGCCGAGGGCCGACCCCGCAGGTCCCGCCCCGACGACGATGACGTCGGCGTCGAACTCGTTCACGGCTTGAGCGCGTGGTGGACGGCGACGATGCCGCCGGAGAGGTTGCGGTACTTCACCTGGTCGAATCCGGCTCGTAAGATCTGAATGGCGAACTCGTCCTGGTCGGGCCACGCGCGGATCGACTCGGCGAGGTAGACGTACGCCTCAGGGTTCGACGACACCGCGGTGGCCACGGGCGGCAGCGCCCGCATGAGGTACTCCTTGTAGACGCGGGCGAACGGCGAGAACGTCGGAGTGGAGAATTCGCAGACGATGAGCCGGCCGCCTGGCCGGAGCACGCGCAGCATCTCGGCCAGCGCCCGATCGACGTCATGGACGTTGCGGATGCCGAAGGAGATCGTCACGACGTCGAAGCTCTCGTCCTCGAACGGCAGATCGAGGGCATCGGCATAGACGAAGTCGATCTTCGGGTGCCGGCGGCGGCCCTCGGCGAGCATGCCCTCGGAGATGTCACCGGCGACCACCTCGGCGCCGTGATGGGTGAATGACATCGACGAGGTGCCGGTGCCGGCGGCGAGATCGAGGACCCGCTCCCCCGGCCCTGCGGCCACGGCGTAGGAGACGCTGCGCCGCCACGCACGTGCCTGCCCGAGCGAGAGGACGTCGTTGGTGATGTCGTAACGGGAGGCGACGTCGTCGAACATCGAGGCGACGTCAGCGGGCTGCTTGTCCAGCTGGGCACGGTTCATGGCCTCATTCTCTCAACACGAGGTGCCCGCGGGCGAATCAGTCGCTGTGCACCTGCACACACCCGGCGCCGGACCGCACACCCGGGCCCGACCCTGTGCCGCGGTCGGCGAGCGGGCTCGGATACAGTGGCCATGCCATGACTACGACGCTCTCCGCCTCCGACATCGCCACCGCGACCCCGCGTCTGCAGGTCCGCTCCCGCTTCGTCGACGACGTCGACCCCGGCCCCGGCTTCCCCTTCGGATCCGACCTGCCCACGACCGTCGAGCAGACGCTGGCACTGCTGCCCACCTCGGCGTTCTCCTGCTGGGTCAGGGACACCTCCGGACTCATCGGCTTCGGCCGCACCCTGCGCATCCGGGCGCGCGGGCGCGACCGGTTCCGGCAGCTCTCGGACGCGTGGAAGGCGATCACCGCGGCCGCGGTGATCGAGGACGAGGTCGACCTCCTCGGGTCGGGGCTGATGTGCTTCGCGACGGTGACGTACTCGCAGGACTCCGCCGTCGACTCCCTCATCCACATCCCCGAATTCGTCATCGGGCGCCGAGGCGGTCGCGTGTGGATGACGACGATCGCGACTGAGGACGCGACCCCGGCGCCCCCGGTCCTGCGCGAACAGCCGCTGCGACCGGTCACCTCGGCGCAGGCCTCCCCCGGCGACCTCGACGAGGACACGTGGGCGCGTCTCGTCGCCACCGTCTCGGCCATGCTCACCCCCGTCGACGGGGCGGCCGAAGTCGATGCCGGCTCCGATGACCCGACCCTGCGCAAGGTCGTCCTCGCCCGCGACGAGGTCGTCACCACCGACGAGGAGATCGACGTGCGCTCCGTGCTCGGTGCGCTCAACCGCAGCTACCCGAGCTGCTGGACGTTCGACGTCGCCGGGCTCATCGGCGCGACCCCGGAGCTGCTCATCGGCGTCGACCACGGCCGCGTGACCTCCCGGGTGCTCGCCGGCACGTACCGAGTCGAGAAGGACCCGACGACCGAGATGGCCGCGGCCCGCCAGGTGCTCAGCGCACACAAGGACAGCACGGAACACGCCTTCGCGATCGCCTCCCTGCAGCGCAGCCTGGGATCCGTGGCCGACGAAGTCTCCGTCGACGAACGCCCCCACCTGCTGCCCCTGGCCAACGTCATCCACTCCGCCTCCGATGCCACCGGGCAGCTGCCGGCGGACTCCGGGCTCAACGCCCTCGACGTCGCCGCCGCAGTCCACCCGACCGCCGCCGTCGGCGGATACCCGCAGGCCAGCGCCGTCGCCCGCGTCGACGAACTCGAACCGCTCGACCGCGGCCGCTACTCCGGTCCGGTGGGCTGGATGGACGATCGCGGCAACGGGCAGTTCGGCATCGCGCTGCGCTGCGGACAGCTCGAGGACCGCAACCGGATCCGTCTCTTCGCCGGGGCCGGGATCATGCCCGATTCCGATCCCGCCACCGAGGTGGCCGAGACGGAGGCGAAGTTCGCCCCGATGCGGAGGGCGCTCGGGTTGGAGTAGGGGGTTCGGGTCGGTTTCGTGTCAGTTCTGATGTCGTGTCAGGACCGGTCTGTAGCGTTGTCGTATGGACGCGCAGGATGGCACAGCTGTTCCGGAGGACGGTGAATCCGACCTCTCCTTCGCCGCGCCGAAGTTCGCCGGTGAGGTCGAAGGCTTCGCCGCGATGCTCCTCGATCTGGCTGCCTCGGCCAATGCCTGCGAGGCTCAGGACCGCATCCGTCTTCTCGAGCGTCTCACCGCGACGATCGCCGCCGTCCAAGCCAGCGAGGCCGTCGCACTGCACGCGCATCGGGTCGCCGAGGACACCGCGAATCAGGTGCCGGCGCACCAACGCGGCACGTATGCCGGGCACGAAGTCGCCTATGCGAAGAACACGGCACCGGCCTCGGGGCGGAGATTCCTCTCGACCGCCCATGCGCTCGTCGACGATCTCCCGCACACCTTCGCTGCCCTCGCCCGCGGGGACATCCCGCAGAGTCGCGCCCGAACCGTCGCCGAGCGCACCGCCGGACTCACCCACGAACAGCGGATCCGCATCGATGACGAGCTCAAGGACCGCCTCATCCACGCCGGAAACAGACGCCTGAGCCGTGAGGTGCGGGCACTCGCGTATGAGGCCCGCGTCGACGACGATCCCGCTTTCGAATTGGAGAGTTCCAACGTCGCCGTGGCGGACCGGCACGTGTCCTTCGCCGACCTCGAGGACGGCATGGCCCGCATCAGTGCCGTGCTGCCCATGGTCGAAGGCATCGCCGTCGTCGATCATCTCCGCCAGTCCGCCCTGAGTCGAATCGCAGACGGCGAGGCCGAGGGCCGCAATGAGAAGCAGCTCATGGCCGACCTGTTCGTCGAACGGCTGACCGGGCAGGGCGCAGCCGGCGACGTGCCGGTCGAGGTCGCCGTGGTCATGGAGGCCGAAAGCCTGTTCTCCGACGGGCGGGTGCCCGCCTGGCTGCCGGGCTATGGTCCCCTGCCGGCGAAGACGGCGCGGGAGTTCCTCGCGGCGTCAGACGCGCAGACCTTCCTCCGGCGGGTCTTCACCTCCCCGACAACCGGGCAGCTGGTCGGCATGGACTCGAAGTCGCGGAAGTTCACCGGTCAGCTGCGGAAGATGGTGATCTTCCGCGACGACGTGTGCCGGTCCCCGGGATGCGACGCTCCGATCAAGCACGTCGACCATGCGCAGTCGGTGGCCGACGGCGGCCCCACGGAGTGGGAGAACGCGTC
Organism: Brevibacterium sanguinis; assembly: GCF_039528855.1. Classification (NCBI taxonomy): domain Bacteria; kingdom Bacillati; phylum Actinomycetota; class Actinomycetes; order Micrococcales; family Brevibacteriaceae; genus Brevibacterium; species Brevibacterium sanguinis. The sequence continues at coordinate 14,425 of NZ_BAAAMB010000010.1, forward strand.
CGGACTGTGTGCGGCCTGCAATTGCGCGAAGGAGAAGGCCGGTTGGAAGCACGAGGCCACTCCGGGCACGCTCATCGTCACCACCCCGACCGGAGAGAGCTACCGGACGGACACTCCGCCGCTCGTGACGAAGCTGCGCGCCCGAGGCCGGAGCACGCCGAGCAATCGAAATGGGCCGCCGAGGCGGCCCGGAGGTGAGGTCCCGACCGTCGAAGTTGTTCCCATCAGGCCGGACAGTGCCGACGCCCAGACCCCGAGCACCGTCGAGTCGCCGAGCACAGTCGAGTCGGTCTATCGAGAGTTGATATTGCGGGACACGGGGTGAGGTCCCGGCGACGCTTGACGAGCTCTGTGCGACGCCGGACAAGTTCTCAGCGATGTCGGGTCAGCCGTGCATGGTGGCCACCGTCGCTGCCGTGCGGGGTGAAGACCACTACTCTGCGCGGTACGTCAGGCCTCGTTATCGGTCGGTGCGTCAGGCGTCGTGGTCGGTCGGCGGTGAGGTGAGATCGACCTCGATGATCGTCCGGCGGGCACCGTGTCCGCCGGCGGACTGCGATTCAGCCTGGGCATCGGCGAAGACGGCGGAGAAGTCCTCGAGCGTGGACACCTGCGCATGCGCCCAACCGTACGCGGCGGCGAGGTCGGCGAAGCGTCTGCCGTGGGGCACCGTGAAGTAGCGCTCGAGGTGGTCGACGACGTGGTCCTGCGAGTGCTCGAGTCCTGAGAAGATCGCACCGCCGTCGTCGTTGAGGACGACGATGACGACGTCGCCGGCCTGTTCATGCGCCGGGGTGAGCAGACCGCCGACGTCATGGAGCAGCGCGATATCACCGATGAGGAGGACGACCCGCTCCCCCAGCCCGAGAGACAGCCCTGTCGCCGTGGAGACGAGCCCGTCGATTCCCGCCAAGCCCCGCGACGCATGGATGCGGGCGCGGAGATCGGTGGCACCGCTGAGGTAGCGCACCGAGTTCGAACTCGCGACGAAAAGGGTGATGTCCTCTGCGGCGAGGTGCTCGGTGATCGCCCGCGCGGTCGACTGGGGGTTCGCCTGCGCGGTCGGCTGGGGGTTCACGGCGGGCGTGGCGAAGGACTCTCCCGCCTCGACCCACTCGCGCAGCCAGGCCGCCTCGTCGGCTCGATTGTCGTCGGTCACGGTCAGCACGGTCGCATCGATGTCATCGGGGACGCGCTGCACCGACACAGAGTCGTCAGCGAGCAATGCGGCGACGGGCCTCGTCAGGGTCGGTTTGCCGTGGACGATGACCGTCCGGATCGCATCTCTCAGGTCCGTCCGTTCGCTGAGCACCCGAGCATGGGCGGGGACGAAGGTCGCGACACCCGCCATGGGCCGTGTCAGCGGACTCGACGGTTCGGCGAGCACCGGCAGATGACGATCGGCGGCGAGAGCTCGCAGTCGGTCGGCAGAGTGGCCGCCAGCATCGCCGGCGACGATGACGGTTCCATCGGTGACAGTTACCTCGACCCTTGGAGCGTCAGCTGTTTCAACTGCCGTCGTCTCGGCAACATGCGTCGCGGCCACGTCAGGACCGGTCACATCAGTCCCGGCCACGTCGGGACCGGCAGCGTCAGCTCCGGCCGCGACAGCCTCGGCCGCATACGGCCTGGACTCATCCCGTCCTGTCTCATCCCATGCCGTCTCATCCCATCCCGCGATCTCATCGGTCCACGCCCGCAACTCGTCGGGCGTCGGGACCAGCGGGGTGTCGAACTGGACGTTGACCTGGACCGGTCCGGCCGCCTCGGTGCCGGTCCCTCCGACCGGACCCACCGCAGTGCGCACCGCCCCCGTCACCACCCGGTCGACGACGTCCGCGTCCTCGCCGGCGGGGACATCGATACGGGCACGGACATCGCTGAGCACCTGCGCCTGGTCATCGATGGTCTGATTCGCGCCGGTCCCTCGGAGCCTGGCGGGACGGTCGGCGGTCAGGGCGATGAGCGGCAGGTGCCCGTACGCGGCCTCGAGGACAGCCGGATGGAGGTTGGCCACCGCCGACCCGGACGTCGTCACGAGCGCTACGGCAGACGCGACTTCTCCGGTCTGCGCACCGCGCACCCGCAGACCCCGCGCAAGACCGAGCGCGAGGAACCCGGCGTCGCGCTCATCGAGGCGGACGTACGTGCGGATGACCCCCGCCTCGGCGAGGGGGGCGAGCGCGTAGACGAGCGGTGCGGACCGGGACCCGGGGGCGAGGACGACCTCCCTGACTCCGGCTGCGACCAGACTGCGGGCGATCTGCTGCGCCACTGCGCTCGAATTCGACATCACCCGATATTCAACCACTTACCCTCCTGCGGTTCACGTTGATCCTCTAGGCTCGCTCCATGCGCCGATCGATCCTCTTAGCGGTTGGAGCACGCGCCGTCCGATCGCTCACGGCCGCCCGCTCGTACCGCGGCCGCTTCCCCGTCCGCGACCAGAACAGTGCCTTCCTCGGTCCCGAGCCCCGGGGCAAGGACGCCCGCAGGTGGCACATCCGCGACAAGCGGAAACTCTCACCGAGGCTGCGCGAATTCTTCATCTACTCCCCCGCCCTCGGCCGCACCGTCGGAGTCCGCGTCCTCCTGCCGGGCATCCCCGCCGAGGTCAGCCCCGTCATCCACCTCTTCCACGGCGGCGGCGACGACTTCCGCTCGTGGACGGACTTCGGTGCCGCCGAGGAGCTCACCGCCGACACCCCCTACCTCGTCGTCATGCCCGACGGCGGTGCCGGCACCTACTCGCGGGTCGCCGTCGGCAGCGAGGTTCACGACTGGCCGACGTTCCACACCACCGAGATCCCCGAGTTCCTCGCCAAGACCTATTCGATCGACACCGACCGGGAGTCCCAGCTGCTCGCCGGCCTGTCGATGGGCGGGTACGGGGCGATGAAGTACGCCGCCTGGCATCCCGACCGCTACGGCGCGGCCGCAGCGTTCTCCTCCCCGCTCGACCCGCTCACCGCGGTGCCGGCCTTCGACATCATCGCGATGCGCGAAGGCGCCCGGTCGATGTCGGTCTTCGGCGATCGCGACGCCGACCGCAGCGAATGGATCGCGAACTCGCCCTACGGACTGGCCGAGAACCTCCGCGACATCGACCTGTGGTTCAGCGCCGGATCCGGCAGTCTCGAGGAGACGAAGGACCGGGACCTCCTCGAGACGCTCGTCAACCAGCAGGGCGAGCGCTTCTCCGCCCGCCTCAACGCCCTCGGCATCCGGCATTCGTGGTTCCCCCGCAGCACCGGTCTGCACAATTGGACGAGCTGGCAGCGCGAACTCGGGGCATGGCTGACGACCCTCGACCGGCACCGGAACTATGAGAGCTCGCAGACCTCCCGGCGCCGCGGGAACGAGAGCTCGCGCGTCGCCGACGGAGGCGAGTTCTCCTACCTCACCGGCCACGCCCTCTTCGACATCCACGGCTGGCGGGTCGAGATCTCCCGGCGCCGCGCACAGATCGTGCGCTTCGGCTCGGTGTCGGCCGCCGGCTTCTCCCTCACCGGGACCGGCAGCTTCCGCGTGCGCACCCCCGACCTCTTCCAACCGGGACGCAAGTACGACATCACCGTGACGGGCCCGACCGGGATCAACGAGTATCCGCAACGGGCGGACAAGAAGGGGCGGCTGACGTTCACCGGTCGCCTCGCCGCGGCGATGCACGACCCGATCATCCCCGGCAAGCGCACGCAGCACTTCGCCACCCACGGGCAGGAGGAGATCACAACGGTGCGGATCGCCTCGGCGCCGGAACCCGAGACGGAGGTGACCAGCGCAGACACCGCCCGTCCTGAGTCAGCCGACCACCAGGCACGGTTGGCCGATGTGTCCGACCCGAAGACGGATGTGCCTGATCCGGCACAATCGCGCGGGAATGCGCGCTGAGGCCTCGACTACCATTGAACTCAACCGCATCACCCAGCGGTTTCCCAGCTACTACCCCCTCCAGCCGACCGTGCTGGCCGAACTTTGACTCGAAAGGTCGACCAATGAAACGCGCACTGCCCGTCATCGCACTCGCCGCCGGACTCGCCCTGACCGGCTGTACCAGCGGCGGTTCGTCCGACTCCGCCGACTCCGGCTCCGGCTCGCAGCCGGCCGCTGAGGAGACCCAGCAGTCCACCCAGCTCGACGAGGCTGCTCTGAAGAACATCATCGACACCACCCAGTTCGACGGCAAGACCTTCAAGACGGTCGACACCGGCGCGATCTCGAGCGGAGAGGCCGCGAAGGCCCTCGAGCAGGCCGAGTTCGACCCCGCCGAGTGCAAGGATCTCGCGATGGCCGGACTCAACGCCGCACAGGCGACCGACGGCACGACCGTCGCAGGAATTGCGTCCGATAACTCGATGTCAATCGGCCTCTCGAGCTTCCCCGACGAAGCGGCGACCACCGACCAGTTTTCGACCTCGAGCAAGATGGCCGAGACCTGCGGCGACGTGACGATGACGATGTCGGGCATGGAGATGAACATGAAGTCCGAGACCTTCGACGCCACCGTCCCCGGTGCCGACGAAGCCGTGGGCACGACGACGTCGATGGAGGCCGGCGGTCAGTCGGCGATGTCGACTCAGACCGTCGTCGCCCGCGTCGGCAACACCGTCGTCACCGCAGCAAATCTGTCCCCCAACGGTGACGAGCAGGACGCCGTCAAGGTCGCCGAGGAAGCCGTCAAGGCCGTCCAGGCCGCCGGCTGACGAGCCTCAGCCGTTGAGGCTGACCGAGCGCAGGACGTCCCAGCACTCCTGAGCTCGAGCAGCCCACCACGCCGATCGCCCCGGATCCGCAGCCAACGCCGTCAGGCGCTGCGGATCCGGGGCGATTCGCGTCACCGGGATCCGTCCGTCGACCGGCACCAGCCCGTCGGCGACGACATCGGTGGCGAAGAGACGCGCCGTGCCCAGCCCGCAGGCGGGATGCTCACCGAGGATGTCCCGGCTGCTCGGCGTGCGCGGCAGCCGGGCGGCGAGTTCGGCCCCGGCGGCCAGTCCGACCGAGGACTCGAGTGCCGAGGACACGACGGCCGGCAGTCCGGAACGCTGAACGATCTCCGCGGCAGCGGCGACCCCGCCGAGCGGCTGGACCTTGACGATGACGACCTCGGCCGCCCCGAGGGCCGCGACCCGCAGCGGGTCCTCGGCCTTGCGGATCGATTCGTCGGCCGCCAACCGCACCGGCAGATCCCGGGCGGCGAGCTGCTCGCGCAGCCGGGCGAGGTCCTCGACCCCGAGGACGGGCTGTTCGAAGTACTGGAGATCGAACTCCGCGAACGCCTCGCTCGCCTCAACCGCCTCGGCGAGGGTGTACTTCGCATTCGCATCGAGCCGGAGGACGACGTCGGGGAAGAGCCGTCGCAGCTCGCGCAGCCGCGCGAGATCCTCAGGCAGCGAGGCGAGACCGTGCTCGGCGACCTTCGCCTTGACCGTGCTCACGGCCCCATAGCGGGAGAGGATCGGCTCGACCTCTTCGACTCCGGCCGCCGGCAGGGTGGCATTGACCTCGACGAACGCAGTCTCATCGGCTCGGTTTTCGGGAACATCGCCGGGGGCACCGTGAATCGGCTCCCGCCCCGGCACCGGGAGCCCGGCGAACTCGAGGGCCGCCTGCAGCCAGCGGGCGGATTCGCGGGCATCGTATTCGACGAACGGGGAGAACTCCGCCCACCCCAGAGGCCCCTCGAAGAGGAGGATCTCGCGTTCGGTGATGCCCCGGAAGCGCGTGACCATCGGCAGCCGCAGGACATGGACGCGGGGCACGAGGTCGGCGAAGGAGGCGGGAAGGGCGGTCATGCGCCCAGCCTATCCGGGAGTCCACCTCGGCGGTGTGAGCCGTCCCCGCCCCCGTCCGAGCGATGCCTGCCGCCGCGTTAGGCTTGAGGTCATGACCGTCTCTGACATCTTCGATCCCACCCGGTGGCGCGAGGTCTCCGGCTTCGACTTCACCGACATCACCTACCACCGGGCGATCGACGCGGACGGCCAGGACATCGGCGCCGTCCGCATCGCCTTCGACCGGCCCGAGGTCCGCAACGCCTTCCGCCCCCACACCGTCGACGAGCTCTACCGGGCCCTCGACCACGCCCGCCAGACCCCGGACGTCGGCGCCGTCCTCCTCACCGGCAACGGCCCGAGTCAGAAGGACGGCGGCTGGGCGTTCTGCTCCGGCGGCGACCAGCGCATCCGCGGCCGCTCCGGCTACCAGTACGCCGAGGGCGAGACCCGCGAGACCGTCGACCCGGCCCGTGCCGGACGCCTCCACATCCTCGAGGTCCAGCGCCTCATCCGCACGATGCCCAAGGTCGTCATCGCCGTCGTCCCCGGGTGGGCCGCCGGCGGCGGGCACAGCCTCCACGTCGTGTGCGACATGACGATCGCCTCACGCGAGCATGCGAAGTTCAAGCAGACCGACGCCGACGTCGGATCCTACGATGCCGGCTACGGCTCGGCCTACCTCGCGAAGATGGTCGGGCAGAAGAAGGCGCGCGAGATCTTCTTCCTCGGCCGCACCTACTCGGCCCAGGAGATGGCCGATATGGGCGCGGTCAACGAGGTCGTCGACCATGCCGAGCTCGAGACCGCGGCACTGGACATGGCCAACGAGATCCTCGGCAAGTCCCCGAACGCGCAGCGGATGCTCAAGTTCGCCTTCAACCTCGTCGATGACGGCCTCATGGGCCAGCAGGTCTTCGCCGGTGAGGCTACGCGCCTGGGCTACATGACCGACGAAGCCGTCGAAGGCCGGGACGCCTTCCTCGAGAAGCGCGACCCCGACTGGTCGTCCTACCCCTGGTACTACTGAGCCGCTGCCGATGACCCCGCTCGACCTTCCGGACGCGATCAACCGGGCCCTGGCCGGGGAGTCGATCCTCATCCTCCCGCAGGCCCGGACCGGTGCCGTCACCGAGGTGGCCCCTGACCGCTGGTTGAGCCCCGGTGACGCCCCCGCGCTCATCCTCTTCACCTCGGGGTCGACGGGGGCGGCGAAGGCCGTCGCGCTCTCCGCTCACGCCCTGACCGCCTCGGCGCGGGCCACCGAACGATTCCTCTCCGGACCCGGCCGCTGGCACCTCACGCTGCCGGTCAACCACATCGCCGGCTTCCAGGTCGAACTCCGCGCCCGACTGGCCGGAGAGGATCCGGTGCGCGCAGCTGCGGGCCCGTTCACCGCACAAGCCTTCGCCGCGGAGGTCGCCGAGCTCGTCGCCCGGGGTGACGACCGCCCCCGCTACACCTCCCTCGTGCCCACGCAGCTGCACCGGGTCCTCGCCGACCCGGCCGCCACCTCGGCGGCGGCGACGTTCACGGCCATCCTCCTCGGCGGCTCCGCGATCTCTCCTGCCCTCCTCGACGCGGCAGCGGCCGCGGACCTGCGGATCGTGCGGACGTACGGGATGTCGGAGACCGCGGGCGGCTGCGTCTACGACGGCGTCGCCTTCGACGGGGTCACCGTGACGATCACCGAGGCGGGCACGATCGACCTCACCGGACCCGTCGTCGCCGACGCCTACGTCGACGTCACAGCGGACGGGACCATCGTCCCCCGCGACTCCCTCGCCCTGACCGGCCCGGTGGGCGGGCGGACGATCCACACGAGTGATCTCGGGCACCTCGACGACGGTGTGCTCAGCGTCCTCGGCCGGGTCGACGACGTCATCGTCTCCGGTGGGGAGAACGTCTCCCCGCACGCGCTCGAGACGGCACTGCTGCCGGTGTGGCAGCCCCACGGAGTCGCCGAGGTGCTCGTCACCGCGGTCGCGGACGCGGAGTGGGGGCGGCGCATCGTCGCCCTCGTCCGCCTCGCCGACGACACTGCCGGTGCCGGGCAGCTGCGCGGCCTGTCCCCGACCGAACGCGGCCGGCGGCTGCGCGCCCTGGCGCCCGCCGAGGCGGGGACGATGCTTCCCCGCGAGGTCATCGTCGTCGACGAGATCCCGGCTCGCTCGATCGGCAAACCCGACCGCCGGAGGGCCGCCGAGGTGGCCGAAAGCCTGCTTGCCCGACCCCATAGTTGAATTTCGCATCAAATGATCTCTCGGTAATATGAGACGGTTCACCGAATCGCTAGGAAGGCACTCGACCCCTATGGCAACTGCCGCGCAATGGATCTCCGGAGCGCGACTGCGGACGCTGCCGCTCGCCGTCGCCCCCGTGCTCATCGGCACCGGAGCGGCGATCGGCTCGGTCGGGGGCTTTACCTCGTTCATCATCGGCGACTATTCGACGAGCGGTCCCGACGTGTCGCTGTCCTCGATCCTCTTCAAGGGCCTCCTCGCCCTCATCGTCTCGCTCTGCCTGCAGATCGGCTCGAACTTCGCCAACGACTACTCCGACGGGATCCGCGGCACCGACGATGTGCGCGTCGGTCCTGTGCGGCTGACCGCGACCGGGCTGGCGGAGCCGGCGACGGTCAAGCGGGCCGCGTTCCTCTGCTTCGGCATCGCCGGGCTCGTCGGCATCGCCCTCGTCCTCATCTCCCAGGCCTGGTGGTTCCTCATCGTCGGCGCCGCCGCGGTAGCCGCGGCGTGGTTCTACACCGGCGGGAAGCGCCCGTACGGGTACATGGGCCTCGGCGAGGTGTTCGTCTTCATCTTCTTCGGGCTCGTCGCCACGCTCGGGACGATGTGGATGCAGGTGGGGACGCTGAGCCTGAGCGGATGGGCCGGCGCCGTGTCGATGGGGCTGCTCGCCTCGGCGGTGCTCATGGTCAACAACCTCCGTGACATCCCCACCGACACCGAGGCGGGCAAGATCACCCTGGCCGTGCGCCTCGGCGACCAGCGGGCGCGGGTCGCCTACGCCGTGCTCGTCCTCGCACCGTTCGCGCTGCTGGCGCTCGCGATCCTCGACGGGCATCCGGCTGCGGCGCTGGCGATCCTCGCGCTCGTGCCCGCGCTCTCACCGCTGAAGACGGTGCTGGGAGGCACGACGGGTGCCGGTCTCATTCCGACGATCAAGTCGACGGGACTGACGGCGCTGTGCTTCGCCGCGCTCATGGCGCTCGGGTTGGCGCTGTAGCTCGAGGTCTGCCCCCAACGCAGTCGGCCG
>NZ_BAAAMB010000010.1:23515-37341 GCF_039528855.1 Brevibacterium sanguinis
ACCGGCCGACTGCGTTGGATGAGGATCAGCGCCGTTTGGCGTCGGGAGCCTCGGCATCGGTCGTGCGGTCGGGGGTCGGCGCTTCGGTCGAGCCTGCGGCGGTCTGGGGCTCGGTGGTAGTCCCTGACTCTGCGGGACGCTGGGTCTCGGCGGGGTTCTGGGTCTCAGCCTTCGCCTTGGCGGTCTCAGCCGAGGAGCCAACTGCGGACTTCTTCGACGATTCCGTCGGCTTCGTCGCCGGTCCAGCCGCCTCGGCGTCCTGGGCGGAGACAGTGTCCTGGGCGGAGACAGTGTCCTGGGCGGAGACAGTGTCCTGGGCGGAGACGTTCTCGTCGACGAGGGTGTCCTCGAACGACTCGTCCTGGCCCTTGCGCTTCTTCGTCTTCGCGCGCTTGGCCAGCCGGTTCTCGATGTCGCCTGCGACCTTCGCCCGCATTCCGCCGAGCACAAGGTAGCTGATGAGCGCGCCGATGAAGATCGCCGCGACGGCCATGACGAGTGTGAACCCGAGGAAGGGTTGGAGAACGAGCCCGACGGCGACGATGATTCCCAGCCGGGCGAGGGTGTAGATCCAGAAGCTGCGCATTGCACCTATTCTAGTCGGGACTGTCTGCGTGGATTCTCAGAACTCGGGCCGGGATCGGCGACGAGGGCGAGACGCGACGAAAGGGCAACACTGCCTGTCGAAACCGGTCGCCCTGCGACTGAGCTGGTCTTCAGGTTAGTCGACTATCCTTGATGCATGGCTCGAGTACTCATTGCCGGGATAGTCCTAGCGGCAGCGATCACACTGTACGGACTCTTCGACTGTCTGCTGCGCGATCGGAGTCTCGTCCGAGTCCTGCCCAAGCCTGTCTGGGCGCTCATCATCCTCCTCATTCCGATCATCGGCTTCGTCCTCTGGTACATCTTCGGACGCGGTTCCGAGGCCAAGCCCGACCCGTCACCGAGGCGCAGCGGCCCGACCGCTCCCGACGACGATGAGGACTACCTCCGCCAGGTCGACCGCGAGGTCAAGCTCGGCAAGCATCGTCCGCGGGACGACGAACCCACGGACTCCGAGACCCCTCCCCCGGGTGACACCCTCGATCCCGAGGACCGCCCCGATGACCAGGAGTCCGGCGACGAGCACGGCTCGGAAGGCAGCAAGGGCGAGGGCCGCGGCCACTCGAACTGAGCACTGACGGCCTGCTCGAGAAGACGGCTGGCTCAGCCCGAACCGGTCGCAGGTCCGTGACCCGACGTAGAGTCCTTAGGCTTCCCGCGTACAACACCGCTGACGATCCTGCGGGCGAACCGAGTCTGACGGCGTGAGCAAATCACTGCGCAGATCCTCCGTTGCCGTGAGCAGGCACGCATCAGCGCGCCGTTGTTCTCCGCGCAGTCCGGTCGTTCCGGATACAGCTTCGCATCCACCCGCTTCGGTCAGAGGCTCAGTCGCAGCATGGTCTCGTGTGCGGGCCCGGTTTCGAGCGCCAGCGGCCGCCCGACTGACCGGAGATAGACGCCGCTTCGCGCGCCGACCGGCACAGCACCCCCGTCGCGCGGCAGACAGCGAAAAGTGGTCACAGAACCGAGGGAGAAGCGCCGAATCGGCACGATCTCCTCGGTTCTGTGACCACATTCGGCACTGCACAGCAGAGGCCGGGCGGAACGGCGCGACATCCGACGCGCTGAAGACCCGGGCACGTCACTGCTCAAGGACCGACGGGCGGCACTGCGCAGCAGAGGCCGAACGGCACCGCGCAACGGAGGTCAGGCCGTCAGGCCGGCGGGCGGCGCCCCACAGCGGACCTCAGGCCGTCGGCCCGATCACCGTCCGCCCACGACCGTCAGCCGAGGCCGGAGTACGAGTGCAGGCCGTTGAAGTAGACGTTGACGACGGTGAAGTTGAAGAACACCGTGGCGATGCCGATGAGGTTGAGCACGGCCACCTTCGTCGGGCCCCATCCGCGGGTCGCCCGCGCGTGGAGGTACGCGGCGTAGACGACCCAGACGACGAACGTCCAGATCTCCTTCGTGTCCCAGCCCCAGTAGCGGCTCCAGGCGACCTCGGCCCAGATGGCGCCGGCGATGAGGGTGAACGTCCACGTGATGAAGCCGACGGCCGCGATCGTGTAGGAGAACCGCTCGAGCTCGGTGCTCGAGGGCAGACGGCGCATGAACCGCAGCCACTTCGGGTCCTTCGTCTCGCTGACGGTCTTGAGTATCTGGAAGACCGCGAGGATCGCCGAGATCGACAGCAGCGCCGTCGAGAGGATCGCGATCGGCACATGGATGGCGATCCAGTACGAATCGAGGGCGGGGATGAGCTGGGCGGCCGGAGTGTAGAAGACCGTGATCGCGAGACCCAGGCACAGCAGGACGCCGCCGGAGACGAACGTTCCGAGGTAGCGGATGTCCTTGCGGGTGAGCACGATGAGGTAGACGAGGACGGTGATCGCCGTGGCGGTGAGGACGTACTCCATCATGTTGCCCCACGGCACGCGCATCACCGACAGGGTGCGGGTGATGACCGAGCCGATGTGGAGGACGACGGCGAGCACGATGAGCGACGTGCCGATGCGCGCCGCGCGGCGCCGCTTGGCATCGGAGGCCGACAGCTCCTCGCCGGTGCCGTTGTCTCCGGCGTGGTCATCAGCGCCGGGACGGTCGAGGAGCGCCGTCGCGGTCTTCCGGTTGGTGCGGCGCACCGTGCTCGACTTCGCGCCGGCCGCCACCGTGTCGGACTTCGACTTCTTCAGCTCCCGACCCCCGAAGAGATCGAAGGCCGAGAAGATCATCGCGACCGCGTAGACGATCATCGCGGAGACGATGAGCTGATTCGACCACATCGCCAGGTCGGTGTTGACGTCCATGTATCCTCCGCACCGTGAGGGTGCTCAATTCCTTGCGTCAGTGAATCTGCGTGCCCGTCTCAGGCGCACGTCCCCGATTCTACTCCGTGTAGTACCTCAGTTTGAAGCCGCGAGGACCATGCAGGCCCGCACTGCGGTCGCTCAGTCCTTCTTGTCCGTGTCCTCGGCACTCTCACTGCCGAGGTCCTTCGCGAGTTCCGTCGCCGCGCGCTCGACCATCGGATCCTCGCCACGGGCCAGAGCCGCCACCTCGACCTCGCCGTCCTTGACCCGCACCCACACGCGCCGGCGCGGAATGAACAGGGACAGTCCGAGTCCGAGGAGGACGAGCACGGAGCTGACGAACATGAGCAGCTGCGTCGGATCCTGCGAGATGTCGACGGCGATGAACCGCTTGACCCCGTCGAAGGTCACCGAACCGCCGTTGGGCAGCTCCTGGGTCTCCCCCGGCACGAGCTGGATGACGAGCGGGTTGCCGGCGGCATCCGTCATCTCCGTCATGTTCGAGGCATCGAGGGTGTAGACCGACTGCGGCTCCCCCGAGTCGAGGCCGAGGTCGCCGGTGTACCCGCTCATCACGAGGTAGGGGTTGCGCAGCTCGGCGAAGTTCGACACGAGGTCGCCCTGCTCGTTCTGCGTGGCCGTCGGCAGCAGCACCCCGACGAAGCCCATCTGCGTGCCCGCGGCATCGGGCACCTTGATCGCACCCTCGGAGGTGTACCCGGGGTCCCCGTTCGCGGGGATGAAGACCTGCGGCCCGGACCGGACGACCTGGCCGGTCGCATCCCGCACCGTCACCTCGGGGGCGTACCCGTTGCCGGTGAGGTAGACGCCGGTGTCGGCGACGCGGATGGGCTCGTTGACCTTGAGCTGCTCGGTCTTCTCTACCCCGTCCGCCGAGGTCGTCACCGTGGCCTCGAAGGTGCGGGGCTGACCGAACTGGTTGCCCGGCGCGGCATCGTCGAAGCTCGAGGTGAACCGGTCGAGGGTGAGGCGGAACTGCGGCAGGTTGTCCGCGTTGTAGTACGTGCCCGGGTCGAAAGAGTCGTAGGCGACGAGCGAATTCGTGAACGTGTCGCCTTCGACGAGGATGCGCTGCCCCTCGTAGCCGAAGAGCGACCCGATCGAGATCGTCAGCGTCGTCATGAGGATCGCGATGTGGAAGACGAGGTTGCCGGTCTCGCGCAGGTAGCCGCGTTCGGCCGCGACATGGTCCCCGTGGCGCGAGGTGCGGTACCCGAGCTTCTTCAGCCGGGCCTGCGCGGCGTCGAGGAACTCCTCATCGTCAAGCTCCCCGTCCTTGACCTCCGCCGAGGTGAACGCCACGTATCCGGGCATCCGTCCCAGCCGCCTCGGCGCCTTGGGCGGTGCCGAGCGCATCGCCTTCCAGTGCTGGGACGTGCGCGGGACGATGCACCCGACGAGCGAGATCATGAGGAGGAGATAGACCGCGGAGAACCAGATCGACGAGTACACGTCGAACATGCCGATCGTATCGAGGAACGCTCCCCACGCCCCGTTCTCCTCGAGGAAGGTGTTGACGCGGGCCGGGTCCTGGATCCGCTGCGGGAGCAGGGAGCCGGGGATCGAGGCGAGCGCGAGGACGAGGAGGAGGATGAGGGCCACCCGCATCGTCGTCAGCTGCCGCCATGCCCACCTGCACATGCCGATGAAGCCGAGCTGCGGCTGCGTCACCTCCGACCGATCGGGCTTGCCCGCTCCCTTCGCCGAGGCGGTCCCTGCCTTGGAGGCGGCGCCGGCCTTCCCGGCAGGCGCGGCCTTCGCGCGGTCCGCGGCCGGCTGCTCCCGGCGAGGCTGCGCCTCGGCGGTGCCCGAGGTGTCGGCAGCCTGCTCGGGGGCCGCGTCCGTCGTGTTGCCAGCAGTCTTGTCTGCCACTAGATCACCACTTCAAATCCGGAGATGAGACCCTGCAGCGAGTTCATCCACTGGTTCCACAGTCCGATGGCCATGACGAAGCCGAGTGCGATGAGCATGACTCCGCCGATGCGGACGATCGTCGTCTGGTGCTCGCGCACCCAGTTCAGCCGACCGGCACCCTTGTGGATGGCGATCGCCAGGAGGATGAAGGGAATGCCGAGTCCGAGGCAGTAGACGAAGGCGAGGAACGCGCCCCGCCACAGGGTGCCGTCGGAGCCGAAGCTCAGCGACATCGTCAGCACCGCGGACAGGGTGGGGCCCACGCAGGGGGCCCAGCCGATGGCGAACGTCGCCCCGAGCACGGGAGCACCCCACAGTCCCGCCTTGGGCCGGGCGTGGATGCGCCGTTCCTTCTGGAGGAAGCCGAACGCGCCCATGAACACGAGTCCGGCGATCATCACCCCGACACCGAGGATGCGGATGAGGATGTCCTGGAACTGGGAGAACATCGCCCCGAGGGCGGAGAAGCCCGTGCCGAGGATGACGAAGACGACGGTGAAGCCGAGCACGAAGAGCGTGATGCCCGTGATCACCCGCCACGTCGCCTTGTCACGCAGCGACGAGCCGCTCAGCCCCGTGACGTAGCCGACGTAGCCGGGCACGAGCGGCAGCACGCACGGGGAGACGAAGGAGACGAGCCCGGCGAGTGCCGCGGCCCCGGCTGCGAGCAGGAGGGGACCACTGAGCACCGCCTGGGCGAACTCCGCCCCGATGCCGCTCACTCCGCCTGCACGTCCTCGATGAGTCCCTGCAGGGTCGACTTGTCGACGGCGCCGACGACACGGGCCGCGGCCCGGCCCTGCGCGTCGAGGATGACGGTCGAGGGCGTCGCCTGCGGGGGCAGGACGCCCGAGAGCAGGGCGACCATGTCGCCGTTCGTGTCGAGCATGTTCGGGTAGGGGATCTGGTAGTTCGAGATGAAGGCGTTGGCCTCCGCCGCCTGGTCACGGACGTTGACGCCGATGAACTGGGCGGAGTCGCCGAACTCCTCGGAGACCTCCTTGAGGTCGGGGGCCTCGACGCGGCACGGCGGGCACGCCGCATACCAGAGGTTGATGACGACCGGGGTCGGTCGCATGTCGGCGAGCGAGAGCTGCGAGCCGTCGAGGGTCTCGAAGGTCAGGTCGAGGGGTTCGCCGCGATCCTTGACCGCGACCTGGGAGACGACGCCGGAACCCGAGACGTAGCCCTGGTCGGAGCCCGCCTGTGCGGCGAGCTCATCGTTCTGGGTGCATGCGCTGAGGACGACTGCCGTGCCGGCGATGATGCCCGTGAGGACCGCCCGGCGACCGTACTGTCCGTTGCCGCCGATCATGCTCCCGCCACCGCGTGGCCCGGCTGCAGATCCGCGCAGAGATTCTCATAGCTCACGGACACCAGTGTGGACTTCTCAAATGTGAAACTCGTGACAGACGCGAGCGCGCACTCCCGTTTGCGCGGGTCATGGGCCAGCGGTCGCCCTTCGCCGGCCAGGCGCGCCATCCAGATCGGCAGCTGGTGGGAGACGATGACGCCGCTCGCCTCGGGCCCATGACCCTCGAGGCGGGCGCGCAGGCTCGCCATCGCCGCCTGCGTGCGCAGGGCGATCTGGCGGTACGGCTCACCCCACGAGGGCACCAGCGGGTTGTAGAGGCGCACGAGGTTCCGCGGCTGCGCGAGCGTGCGGGCGTTCATCGTCTGCCCTTCGAAGGAGTTCGCCGCCTCGATGACGCGGTCGTCGGTGAAGACGGGCATGTCGAGGTTCTCCGCCAGGGGCGCGATCGTCTGCTGCGCGCGCAGCAGCGGTGAGGCCACGAGCGCGTCGGGCGCATTGTCCTCCTGCGCGAAGTGCTCGCCGACCCGGCGGGCCATCTCATGCCCGCGCTCGGTCAGCCCGAAGCCGGGGATCCGACCGTAGAGGATGCCCTCGGGGTTGTCGACTTCGCCGTGGCGGACGAGGTGGATCGTGGTCATCGGCTCGGCTCTCCGTTCGCATCGGGGACGGCGGCAGCGGCCTTCGCAGCCGCCGGCAGCGCTGCGATGATCCGCTCGAGGATCTCATCGGTGTGGGCGTAGGAGAGGAACCACGCCTCGAATGCGCTCGGCGGCATGTGGATGCCTGAGTCGAGCATCGAATTGAAGAACGCGGAGTACCGGTCGACGTTCTGCGCGCGGGCATCGTCGTAGTCGACGACCTCGCCGTCGGTGAAGAAGACGGAGAACATCGAGTTCGCCGACTGGATCGTGTGCGCGACCCCTTCGGCCTCGAGCGCCGAGGCGACGGCGGGCCGGAGGATGTCCGCTGCCCGACCGAGGTGCGAGTAGACGTCGAGCTCGGTCGTGAGCTTGAGCGTGGCGAGTCCCGCGGCGGTGGCGACGGGATTGCCCGAGAGCGTGCCCGCCTGGTAGACGGGTCCGGCGGGGGCGAGGTGGGCCATGACATCGGCGCGACCGCCGAACGCCGCGGCCGGGAATCCGCCGCCCATGACCTTGCCGAAGGTGAAGAGATCGGCGGGCCCGTGCGGGTAGCCCAGGGTCTCCGACTCGTAGCCGTACCAGCCGGCGGCGGAGACGCGGAAGCCGGTCATCACCTCGTCGCTGATCATCAGCGCCCCGTGGGCCTTCGTGAGTTCGCGGATCGTGTTCGTGAAGCCGTTGCGCGGGGGCACGACCCCCATGTTGCCGGGGCTCGCCTCGGTGATGACGCAGGCGATCGACTCGCCGTGCTCGGCGAAGACCGCCCGCAGCGCCTCAGCGTCGTTGTAGGCGACGACGATCGTGTCCTCGGCCTGCGCCCCGGTGACCCCCGGGGTGTCGGGCAGGGAGAACGTCGCGAGCCCCGAACCGGCCTGGGCGAGCAGGGAGTCGACGTGACCGTGGTAGTTCCCGGCGAACTTCACGACCTTGTTCCGGCCGGTGTAGCCGCGGGCGAGGCGGATCGCGCTCATCGTCGCCTCGGTGCCCGACGAGACGAGGCGCACCTCGTCGACGGGGTCGATGCGGGAGACGATCTCCTCGGCGAGTTCGACCTCGCCGACCGACGGGGTGCCGAACGAGAAGCCCTTGACCGCGGCCTCCTGGACGGCGGCGACGACCTCGGGGCGGGAGTGGCCCATGATCATCGGACCCCACGACCCGATGAGGTCGATGTAGTCGTTGCCGTCGGCGTCGCGCAGCCACGCTCCGGTCGCCGAGGTGATGAAGCGCGGGGTTCCGCCGACCGCCCGGAACGCCCTGACCGGGGAGTTGACTCCGCCGGGGATGACGCGCTCCGCCCGTGCGAAGAGGGCGGCCGAGTTCTGGGTGGGTGAGGCGTCGGTCATGAGTTCTCCTTCGCGGTGAGGTGGCGGGCGACCTTGCCGAATGCGACGCCGAGCGTCGCCATCTCCTCAGGGGTGAGGAGGTCGACGAGGTTGCTGCGCACGCTCTCGACATGGGTGGGGGCGGCGGCGACGAGGAGGTCCCAGCCGGCGTCGGTCATCGCACAGTTGACGCCGCGGCCGTCCTCGGGGATCGGGCAGCGCGACAGCAGGCCCTTCTTCTCCATCCGGGCGACGCTGTGGGTCAGGCGCGAACGCGACATCGTCGTGTCCGAGGCAAGCAGGGCCATGCGCATCGATCGTCCCTCGTGTTCGCTCAGCCTCACGAGGATCTCGTATTCGGGCAGGCCGATGCCGAAGTTCTCCCGCAGATCGGCCTCGAGCTTCGCCCCGAGCAGGGAGCTGCCGGTGAGGTAGGAGCGCCAGGCGCGCTGGTCCGGCGGGGACAGCCAACGGGTCTCGCTCATCGCCGACCTCCGCTCAGCCACCGGCTGACCTCGGTCGCCCAGTACGTGAGGATCGCATCGGCGCCGGCCCGCTTGAACGCGATGAGGGACTCCTCGATCGCGCGGTCGCGGTCGATGGCCCCGGCGGCGGCCGCGAACTCGATCATCGCGTACTCCCCCGACACCTGGTACGTCCACACGGGCACCGGGGACTCCGCGGCCACCTCGGCGAGGACGTCGAGGTAGGGCAGGCCGGGTTTGACCATGACGATGTCGGCGCCCTCGGCGAGGTCGAGGTCGAGCTCGTGCATCGCCTCGCGTCCGTTCGCCGGATCCTGCTGGTAGGTCTTGCGGTCCCCGACGAGCTCGGAGTCGACGGCTTCGCGGAAAGGTCCGTAGAACGCCGAGGCGTACTTCGCGGTGTAGCCCATGACGACGACGTCGGTGAAGCCGTGGTCGTCGAGCGCCTCCCGGCACACGCCGACCTGTCCGTCCATCATGCCTGAGAGCCCGAGGACGTGGGCACCGGCGCGGGCCTGCGCGACGGCCATCGAAGCGTAGCGTTCGAGCGTCGCATCGTTGTCGACGCGGCCGGCCTCGTCGAGCACGCCGCAGTGGCCGTGCGAGGTGAACTCGTCGAGGCAGAGGTCGGCCATGATGACGGTGTCGTCGCCGAACTCGTCGCGCAGCATCCGCAGCGCCCGGTTGAGGATGCCCTCGGGGTCATCGGCGGCCGAGCCGCGTTCGTCGCGGACGGTGGGGATGCCGAAGAGCATGAGTCCCCCGACGCCGGCGTCGACGGCCTCGCGGGCGGCCTCCCGCAGCGACGTCAGCGTGTGCTGGACGACGCCGGGCATCCCGGTCAGCGGCGCGGGCTCCTCCAGCGACTCCTTGACGAACATCGGCAGGATGAGGTCGGCGGGGGTGAGGTGGACCTCGGAGACGAGGCGGCGGAGGGCCGCGGTCGACCGCAGGCGACGGGGACGGACGATGGGAGCCATGTCAGGCCTTCTTTCTGCGACGCTTCTGGCTGGGGCGCACCGGGGTGACCCCGGCGGTCAGGTCTGCCTCGCGCATGCGCGTGGCGTACGCGACGAGACCGTCGATGAGTGAGGTGAGGTTCGCTTCCTCCGCGAGGACGTCGACCCGCAGGCCGTGCTCCTCCGCGGTGTTCGCGGTGGCCGGGCCGATGCAGCAGATCACCGAGGTGGCCGCCGGCTTCCCGGCGATCCCGACGAGGTTGCGCACCGTCGAGGACGAGGTGAAGAGGAACGCGTCGAAGTCACCGGCCTTGATCGCCTCGCGGATCGGCGCCGGCGGCGGGGAGGCGCGCACGGTGCGGTAGGCGGTGACGTCGTCGACGTCCCAGCCCTTCTCGAGCAGCCCGGCCACGAGCACCTCGGTGGCGATGTCGGCACGCGGCAGGAGGACGGTGTTCATCGGGTCGATGTCGTCGACGTAGTCCGGCCACGCCGCGGCCAGACCCCGGGCCGAGTGCTCGCCGTCGGGGATGAGGTCGGGGGTGATGCCCCAGTCGGTCAGCGCCGCGGCGGTGCGACCGCCGACCGCGGCGACCTTGACCCCGGACAGGGACCGCGCGTCGAGGCCGAAGTCCTCGAACCACATGCGCACGGCGCGCACCGCGTTGACGGAGGTGAAGCCCACCCATTCGTAGGAGCCGTCGACGAGTCCGCGGATCGCCTTCTCCATCTGCGTCGGCGTGCGCGGAGGCTGCACGGCGATCGTCGGGACGACGGTGCCGACGGCGCCGAGTTCGGCGAGCGCCTCGGCCGTCGACGTGCCCTGCTCCTTCGTCCGGGGGATGAGCACCTGCCAGCCGAAGAGCGGCTTCGTCTCGAACCACGCGAGCTCGCCGCGGGAGTCGACGCCCTGGCCCATGATGACGACGAGGCGGTCCCCGGCATTGCGGCACAGCCCCGGGGCCTGCCCGAGGGTGGTCTCGACGCTCGTCTGCTCGGTCGTCGAGATGCCCCAGCCCAGCAGCACCTTCGTCTCCGCGTCCCAGCCGTCGTCGAGCAGGGCCCGGAAGGCCTCCTCGACCTGCGCGGCGGTGCCGGTGAGCACGTGCGTGGTGTTGCGGTGCTTGGAGACGTCGACGTGGGTCTGCGGGCCGGCTTCGATGAAGCGCACCGAGCGGACCCGGTTCGTCGTCAGCGCGGTGCCGGTGTAGGCGGCGGTCGCCGCGGAGAGTCCGACCCCGGGCACGATCTCGACGTCGATGCCCGCCTTGCGGCACACCGCCGCCTCGGTGGTCGTCGTCGTGAAGAGCAGACCGTCGTCGGAGCTCAGCCGCACCACGGTCTTGTCGGGGCGGGCGAGCTCGGCGAGCCGGCGGCCGCGGGTCGAGGGCGACTGGCCGAGTTCGGCGGCGTCGATGACCTCGGCGGCCTGCGGGACGTAGGCGGTGACGATCTCGGAGTGGACGTGGGCGTCGTAGACGACGAGCGCGGCGTCGGCGAGGATGTCGGCGCCGCGGGCGGTCATCAGTCCCGCCTCACCGGGACCGGAGCCGATGAAGACGACGCGCGGGCCCACCGGCAGGAGCCGCCGGGGCTGGACCTGGCCGGTGCCCTGAGTCTCGGGCTGCTCGCTCATGACTGTCCTTCGGACCGGGACCGGGCGGCGGCCTTGACCGGGGTGAGGTGGTCGGCGGAGCGCGCGGGATCGATGTCGAGGCGGCGCAGCAGGTCCTCGGCCGCGGCGGTGCCGAGCTCGTCGGCGACCCGGGCGATCTCCTTGCCGGCGATCGGCAGGGCGTGATCGTCGCGGGAGCTGAGATCGGCGTCGTCGATGAGCGGCAGCGGCGCGCTCATGTGGGTGCGGGCGATGGTCCCGTCGTCGTCGGCCATCATCGCCGCGACGACGAGCTGCGTCCCGGTGATCGTCGCCAGGGCTCCGATCGGAGCCGAGCAGCCGGCCTCGGCGCGGGAGAGGATCGCCCGTTCGCACGTCACGGCGAGGTCGGTCGCCTCGTCGTGGAGCCGGCGCAGAGCTGCGCGGATCTCGACGTCGCCGGCCATGAGGGCCTCGTCCTGCGTGTACGGGCTGTCGGCTCCGCGCGTCTCCACCGCGAGCGCCCCCTGACCGGGAGCGGGAAGCATGGTGTCGAAGTCGAGGAGGTCGGTCGCCTCGGCGAGCCGCCCGATCCGACGGACACCGGCGGCGGCGAGGACGACGGCGTCGAGGCGGCCGTCGCGGACGTGGGCGATGCGGGTGTCGACGTTGCCGCGGACCCCGCGCACCTCGATGTCGGGGCGGGCGGCCCGCAGCTGGACGGCGCGGCGCGGCGACCCGGTGCCGACGACGCTGCCGGCGGGCAGCTGGGCGAGGCTGAGGCCGTCACGGCCGATGAGGACGTCGGCGGGATCGACGCGCGGCGGAATGGCCGCGAGCTGGATGCCCGGCTCCGGGGTCGTCGGGAGGTCCTTGAGCGAGTGGACGGCGATGTCGATCTGGCCCTGGTGCAGGGCCTGCCGGACGGCGGAGACGAAGACGCCGGTGCCGCCGAAGCCCGCGAGCGGGGACATGTTGACGTCGCCTTCGGTGACGACCTCGACGATCTCGACGCGCCAGCCGGTCAGGGCCGCGATCTGGTGGGCGATCGCCGTCGACTGCGAGCGGGCGAGCTGGGAGCGCCGGGTGCCCAGACGCACCGTGCGGCCTGTCGGATGCTCGGGTTCGACGACGTCGAGGGTGTGGTCGGCGACCGGCCGGAGACCGTCGGCCTCGATGTGGTCGGGGCTCGCGGCCTTCGCGACCTTCGCCTCCGGGGTCGGCACGGCGTGCGGGGTCTTGATCGTCGGCAGGTCGAAGAGCTGGATGAGCGCCTGCGCGTAGTCGACGTCGGAGTAGGAGACCGCGAGCTCCTTGACCTTGACCGTCGGGGTGTGGATGAGCTTCTCCGCGACCCGGTGGAGGGACTTGCGGACCTCGGCGAAGACCTTGTCGTCGACGTGGTCGCCGATCTTGCGCTGCAGGCGCTCGGTCTCCGCGGCGAGCACGTCCTTGGCGTGGGTGCGCAGCGCGGTGACCGTGGGGGCCACCGCCCGCTCCTTGGCGCCGGACTCGAGCTTCTCCGTCTCCTCGGCGATGATCGCGCGCACCGCTTCGACGGTCTCGACGACCGCCGCGTCGCGCTGGTTCGACGAGGTCGACAGCAGCTTCCGGATGTCGCCGAGTCCGAAGAGGGCGACGTGTTCGAACTCGCGCACGCTCGGATCGATGTCGTGCGGCAGGGCGAGGTCGACGAACGCCTTGTTCGCCGCGCTCTTGGAGTTCTGCGAGAGACCGGCGACGATGTCGTCGCGGGTGACGACGACGCCGCG
The DNA here is from genome assembly GCF_039528855.1 of Brevibacterium sanguinis. Taxonomy (NCBI): domain Bacteria; kingdom Bacillati; phylum Actinomycetota; class Actinomycetes; order Micrococcales; family Brevibacteriaceae; genus Brevibacterium; species Brevibacterium sanguinis. Next base: position 36,403 of record NZ_BAAAMB010000010.1, read on the forward strand.
GGCGCCGGTGGAGGAGACGATGAGGTCGGCGTCGGCGATCTCCTCGGCGAGCGACCGGGGGGTGAGCTCGCGGGCCCGACCGCCCACCTCGGCGATGAGGCGCTCCGCCTTCTCCAGGGTCCGGTTGAGCACCGTGATGTGGTTGACGCCCTCCCGGTGGAGGGTCGCGACGACGAGGCCTGACATCGCGCCGGCGCCGATGACGAGCGCGTTCGCGGCGTGCAGCGGCCCGATGTGGGCCTGGGAGGCTTCGAGGGCGGCGCCGAAGAGGGAGCGGGCGACCTCGTCGAGTCCGGTCTCCGAATGGGCGCGCTTGCCCACCCGCAGGCTCTGCTGCAGGGCGTGGGAGAGGTCGGAGGTCAGCGCTCCGGCGCTCATCGAGTCGGTGAACGTCGAGCGCAGCTGGCCGAGTATCTGGGCTTCGCCGATCGCCATCGAGTCGAGCCCGCACGCGACCTTGAGGAGATGGCCGAGCGCCTGGTTGTCGTAGTGGGCGTAGAAGTGCCCGGCGATGTCCTGCCAGTCGCGTCCGATCGAGGACACGAGCGCGTTGCCGAGGTCGGCGAGTCCCCCGTGGAAGGCGGAGACGTCGGCGATGAGCTCAAGCCGGTTGCACGTCGAGAGGACGGCGAGTCCGTCGACGCTCGCCCCGTCGAGGGCGTCGGTGCGCAGACGGTCGACGTCGTCGGCCCCGAACGCGAGCGCGTCGAGCATGTCGATCGGCGCCGACTGGTGGGAGATGCCGAGAACCAAGAGAGTCAATTGCTGTGCTCCTCCACTGGAGTGGCTGTAGCCGTTTCGAGCGCCGAGTAGTACGCGAGGACCTGGAGCTCACTGGCCAGGTCGACCTGCTGGACCCGCACGGTCTCCGGGGTGTCGAGCACGGTGGGCGCGAAGTTGAGTATGCCGCGGACTCCCGCCTCGGCGGCGATGCGGGCG
>NZ_BAAAMB010000010.1:37358-60793 GCF_039528855.1 Brevibacterium sanguinis
GCCGCGGAGGCGGGCACGGCCATGACGACGAGGTCGATGGGGTCGGCCCACGTGGCGAGGTCGGCGATCGCGGAGACGGTGAGGTCGCCGATCGTCGTGCCGACCTTGCCCTCGTCGCTGTCGAAGATCGCCGTCAGGCGCAGACCGCGCCGCTGGAAGCCGGCATAGTCGGCCAGGGCCGAGCCGAGGCGGCCGGCGCCGATGATCGCGACGTTCTGCGCCCGGTCGAGACCGAGGAACGATCGCAGGGTCGCGGCGAGGTCCTGCGCCGAGTAGCCGACCCCGCGGCGTCCGGAGCGGCCGAGCTGGGAGAGATCCTTGCGCAGGATCGCGGGAGACACGCCGCTCTGGGCCGCCAGGGTCTCCGAGGAGACGGTGGTCTGGCCGGTCGCGGCGATCGTCTCGACCGCCTGCAGGTAGATCGGGAGTCGAGAGATGACGCGCTCGGGGACGTCCTTGCGAACGACACCCTCGATGCTGCCGGCGGAGAGAATCTCGCTCACGTGAACGTGTCACTCCTTCAATCTGCTCGTGCTGCCTCAGGCCTGCGAACCGGTTGGGCGCCTCAGGCGCCCAGCGCGGTCAGGGCCTGCGACAGCCTGTCCCGGTCGACCCGGTGGAAGCTGTGCTGTCGTCCTTCGAGGAGCACCACGGGAACATCCCAGCCATACTGCGCGGCCAGATCCTCATCGGTGTCGATGTCGATCTCGGTGACGGTGACGTCCCGGCCGGCCACCACCTCGGCGATGGTTGCCTGCGCGGTCGCGCACAGATGGCATCCGGCGCGCGTGAGGAAGGTCAGTCCGACCACGGCACACTCCTGAGTCGAAGGTGACAACAAACCCCGCCGAAATGGGATTCGAGCGGGGGCGTAGGACCGTGCGGTCTTACTTCTTGTTGCGACGCTGGTGACGAGTCTTGCGAAGCAGCTTGCGGTGCTTCTTCTTCGACATACGCTTCCGGCGCTTCTTGATGACTGAGCCCACGCGGGTACCCCTTGTGATCGTCGGTGGAGGTGAACGTCAGCTGCCCACCCTTTGAACTAACCGTGCAATTCTATCGCCCCGGCCCGTTCTTTCCCAAAACTGTGTCGAGATCCACAGCGGGGCCTCAACTGCGCCCGGAAGGGCGCGGATCAGTCGAAGTACGGGTCGAGTCCGAAGAACGGGAAGAGGTTCTTCCGGGTGCCCATGACCGCGCGGTCGAGCTCGGATTCCGGGTCGAAGCCGTGCGACCACGGGGTGAACGTCCCGTCGAAGCCGTCGGTCATCGACAGCGGGGCCTCGCGTCCGGTCTTCGTCTGCGCGTAGTGGGCCCAGCGGCCGGGGATCCGGGCGGCCGGGTCGAGGTCGGCGTTCGCCGCGATCGCGATGAGGTTCGTCCATGCGCGCGGGACGACGTCGATGATCGCGTAGCCCCCTCCCCCGGTCGAGAGCCAGCGGCCCCCGGCGTGCTCCTCGGCCAGGGCACGGACGCGTTCGGTCGCCACCCGCATCCCGTCGACGGACAGGCGCATGTGGGTGAGCGGGTCCATCCGGTGACCGTCGCATCCGTGCTGGGAGACGATGATCTGCGGGGAGAACGCGGCGATGAGCGCGGGCACGGTGCCGTCGAACGCCCGCAGCCAGTCCTCGTCGGTCGTCCGCGGGGGCAGGGCGATGTTCGCCGCCGAGGCGGCCGCCCGCAGTCCCCCGATGTCGGCCGGGTAGCCGGTGCCGGGGAAGAGGTACTTCCCGGACTCGTGGATGGAGATCGTCAGCACGCGCGGGTCGTCCCAGAAGAGCTGCTCGACGCCGTCGCCGTGGTGGGCGTCGAGGTCGATGTAGGCGATGCGCTCGTATCCCGCGTCGAGGAATTCGTTGATCGCCCCGGCGACGTCGTTGTAGACGCAGAACCCGCTGGCCTTGTCGGCCATCGCGTGGTGCATGCCGCCGGAGAAGTTCACCGCGCGCCGGTAGTCGCCGGAGACGATCGCGCGGGCGGCGTCGACGGAGCCCTGGAAGAGCATCGCCGAGGCGGCGTGCATGTTCTCGAACACGGGGACGTCGTCGGTCCCCAGGCCGTGGCGCTCGGCGACCTCGGGGTCGGCGCCGGCGGGGCTGCCGGCGGCCTTGACCGCGGCGATGTAGTCGTCGTCGTGGACGCGGGACAGGGCCGCCTCGTCGAGGTCGCCGATCGGGTTGACGTGGACGCGGGGGGCGTCGAAGAGCTCGAAGTCGATCGCGAGCTTCGCGGTGAGGTCGAGCCTCAGGGGGTGCATGGGATGGCTGGGACCGAAGTTGTACCCGGTCACCGCCTCGTCCCAGACGACATAGACATCGCTATCGGCCATGGGCCAATGCTATATGGCGCGGCTCACTTCCGGAGATTCGCCCCGGTCCGTCCTACCATGGAGGTTGTGTCCATGAATTCTCCGCAGCGCCTCGACCGATTTCTGCGTCCGGGGCGCTGGGTCCGCGACTTCGTCGATGACATCGCCGTCGCCTCGCCGGCCCGCCTGGCGATCGTCTCGTTCATCGCCGTCGTGGCAGTCTTCGCCCTCCTCCTCATGCTCCCGGCGAGCATGCGCGAACCCGGGTCGGTCTCGACCTCGGAGCACATCGCCAACGCGATCTTCGTCGCCGTCTCCGCCGTCTGCGTGACCGGACTGACCCCGGTCGTCACCGAGGACTACTGGTCGGACTTCGGCATCTCCGTCATCACCGCCGGCATCCAGGTCGGCGGTCTCGGCATCCTCACCCTCGCCTCGCTGCTGGGCATGGCGGTCTCGCGGCGGCTGGGCGTCCGGCAGCGCCTCATCGCCCAGCAGGCCACCTCGGCGCTCAATCTGGGTCAGGTCGGCACCCTCCTCAAGACGGTGTTCATCACCATCCTCACCGCCGAGGCGGTGCTCGCCGTCCTCCTCTTCCCCCGCTTCCTCATGCGCGGCGACAGCGTCGGGGACTCGCTGTGGTACTCCGTGTTCTACGCGATCTCGGCGTTCAACAACGCCGGCTTCACGATCCACCCGGGCGGGGCCGCCTACTTCGCGGAGGACCCGTGGATCCTCTCGCTCATCATGATCGGCGTGTTCGTCGGGGCGCTCGGGTTCCCCGTCGTGCTGATGATCGCGATGAACTGGAACAAGCCGAGCAAATGGGACCTGCACACGAAGCTCACGCTGACGACGACGACGATCGTCCTCGCCGTCGGGTTCCTCTTCCTCCTCCTCTTCGAGTCGGCGAATCCGGCGACGCTCGGGGACAAGAACGCCGGCCACACCTTCGTCGAGGTCCTCTTCATGGCGGTGATGCCGCGCTCGGGCGGGTTCGCGACGATGGAGATCGCCGACATGAGCCAGGCCTCGCACCTGCTCATGGACGTCATGATGTTCATCGGCGGCGGGTCGTCGTCGACGGCCGGCGGCATCAAGGTCACGACCGTCGCCGTCCTCTTCCTCGCCGCCTTCGCCGAGGCGCGCGGTCTCGCCGAGGTCAACGTCTTCAACCGCCGGCTGACCGCCTCGACGATCAAACTCTCGATCTCCGTCCTCCTCACCGGCGCCGCGATCGTCTTCGTCGGCACGCTCGTCATGCTCCAGATCACCGATGAGCCGCTCGACCGGGTGCTCTTCGAGGTGATCTCCGCGTTCGGCACCGTGGGCCTGAGCGCCGGGGTGTCCGCCTCGGCGTCGGAACCGGCGCTGTACTGTCTGTCCGTGCTCATGCTCATCGGACGCCTCGGTACGATTACACTGGCCGCAGCCCTGTCGATGCAGGACTCCGTGCGCCTCTACCGCTACCCCGAAGAAAGGCCCGTCGTTGGCTAACGAGAACTCCGCAATCCTCGTCATCGGACTCGGACGCTTCGGGTCGGCGACGGCGGTCACGCTCACCCGCCTGGGGCGTGAGGTCATGGCGATCGAGCACAACCCGGAGCTCGTCAAGGACTGGAGCGGAAAGCTCACCCACGTCGTCGAGGCCGATTCGACGAACATCGACGCCCTCCGCCAGGTCGGTGCCGCGGACTTCCAGACCGCGGTCGTCGGCATCGGCACGTCGATCGAGGCGAGCGTGCTGACGACGGCGAACCTCGTCGACCTCGGGGTCGCGCAGGTCTGGGCGAAGGCGATCTCGCCCGCCCACGGCAAGATCCTCCACCGCATCGGCGCCCACCATGTGCTCTACCCGGAGTCCGATGCGGGCATCCGCGTCGCGCACCTCGTGAGCTCCCGGATGATGGAGTACATCGAGTTCGACGAGGGCCACTTCGCGGTGGTGAAGATGCGTCCCCCGCGGGAGATCCAGGGCTTCACCCTCGCCGAGGCGAAGGTCCGCGAGAAGTACGGCGTGACGATCGTCGGCATCAAGAGCCCCGGCCGCGACTTCACCTACGCCGAACCGACGACCCGCGTCGGCAAACAGGACCTCCTCATCGTCGCCGGCAACGTCGAACTCCTCAGCCGCTTCGCCGGGCGGCCGTAGGGGGCGGGGCTGGTGGCAACGGTTGCGTGCCGGGTGGCGCTGGCTGCCTGAAACGGTGGCGGCGTCGGTTGCCGTCGACCATTCGACGGGTGGCGCTGCCATCGACTGCTCTGCGCGGCGGTGCCGGTGACGAAACGTCATTCTGCCTGCCAAAAGCACTGGCGCGGGCGAGAAATTTCGCGGCTTCCGCAATTGTCTGCCAAAAGTGAAATTGCGCGGGAACTAGTCGAGCACGTCAGGATTTCTGGCCGACACAACCTATGCGACAACGCGTGTCGCACCGCGGACGATCGGCGCCTGTCACACGACACCGACACCCGATCTCGCGTTCACCGGCCTGTGGACAACGTGTCCCTATTCGCCCCTGTTTCGGCTATTCCACGGCGCACGGAATGCGCTTCGCATTCTGATCGTTGCGCAATTCCTCACTCCTGTAAGCCGCGCGTTCCGCTCTGTGAAGGGGAATTGCGACTGCAGATGGGATTTCGGCCCCAAGCGACTGGGTGGCATAGGAGGGAGTATCACAAGGTCCGGACTTCAGCGCATTCTCCTGTGGACGCCCGAACGCTGTCCACAGCCTGAAAATCCACCCTTGTCGTGAGAGCGGAGAGGCGCAACCCTGATGCGCATGTACAACGTCGTTCGCACCGCCCAGCTCAGAGCCGCCGGATTGACCAGTCCGCTCGTCAAGGAGGCGCAGTCCTGCTGCCTCACCAAACTGTCATTCGGCGTCTACACGATCGTGCGGCGCTGTGCCGAACCCCGCCATGCGCGGATCCGAACGCTCATCACCGATGACGAGTGGATCCAGCGCAACGACGACCGTCGACAGGGTTCCCTTGCTGACGACCCGGAGTTCGCCGTGCTGATGGGAAAGATTCGGATCTCGTCGTATCCGCATTTCCGCGCCGAGGATGTGCTCATCGGGGTGTCATCCGCGGTCTTCCACAACCTCCCCCTCTACCGGCCGCACCTCAACCGCATCGTCGTCGCCCACCCGTCGGCGCGCCATCGGGGTCCGCTGCTCACCCGCGTCGCCCGCACAGTCCCCGTTGGCGACACCGTAACGATCGGCAAGCTGATTCTCACCAGCCCTGCGCGAGCCGCCCTCGAACTCATCCCGCAGATGGGCGAGTCCGCGGCACTGGCCGCCTTGGACACGGTCGTCCGCCAGGCAGTCTTCGGTTCGGACAACGCCGCCGACGCGGCCGCGCGGTTCGGCTATCCGCCGGACATCGCCGACCGCAGCCAACAGGTCATCGACACGATTCTGCGACCCACCGCCGAGCGCATGACCACCCACCGTTCGCGGGCGATCCGACTCGTCGACCAGGTCAGCGCGCTGTCCGAGAGCTACGCCGAGAGCCGCGGTCGGCACAACTTCCTCATCCTTCGCATCGAGGGGTTCGAACCCCAGGTGGTGGTCTGGGACGGCGATCGGTTCGTCGCCCGCGTCGATTTCATGCACCGTGAAGCGAAAGTCATCGTCCTCATCGACGGTGTCTCGAAGTACGTCGACCACGGCTTTGCGCTGATGAAGAAGGAGACCGAGCAGCAGAACCGGCTGACCGCGCTCGGCTACACCGTCATCCGCGTGAATTTCCAGGAGGTCCTCGACCTCGAGGCCTTCGCGACCAAACTGTTCGGGCAATGTCCCGCGCTGCGCAGCTTCGTCACCCGATGACCGCCGCAGTCCAGCGGCGCGGCACGTCGAGCCCGGAGGCGACACACCCCAGGTGACGGCCAAAGATCGAATTGCCCATCGACTGGTTGCCTGCAGATTCACTTCTCGCCGACAGAGGGCGCGTGTCGCCGAGGCAGTGCGAACGTCTCGCCCGCGCGTGCACTTTCGGCCTGCATGACGACGTTGAGTGCGCCGGAGCACTTCTGCGAGGCCGAGCCACCGACCAGCGACGCCAGCGCGCCGCCCCACTTGTGGGGCGGCGCACCGCGTTTCGGACTGAGCGCGTGCCCAGCGGACGGACCGTCAGTGCTCGACGGCCGCCTCGGCGCCGAATCCGGTGTGGGCGCGGACGTCCATCTCCGCTGCCAGCTCCGGACTCTCCACCGTCTTGTCGGTGATCGAGCCGAGCCATCCGAGGATGAACCCGAGCGGGATCGAGATGATGCCGGGGTTCGACAGGGGGAAGATCGCGAAGTCGGCGCCCGGGATCATCGCGGTCTCGGACCCGGAGACAACGGGTGAGAACGCGATGAGGATGATCGCCGAACCGAGCCCGCCGTAGATCGACCACACGGCACCGCGGGTGGTGAACCGACGCCAGAACAGCGAATAGATGATCGTCGGCAGGTTCGCGCTCGCGGCCACGGCGAACGCGAGGGCGACGAGGAACGCGATGTTCTGACCCTGCACCCCGATGCCGCCGAGGATGGCGACCGCGCCGATGACGACGACGGTGCGGCGGGCGATCTTCACCTCGGCGTCGGGGTCTTCGACCTTGCCCTTCTTGATGACGCTCGCGTAGATGTCATGGGCGAACGAAGCCGCTGCAGTGATCGCGAGACCGGCGACGACGGCGAGGATCGTCGCGAACGCCACCGCGGAGATGAAGCCCATGAGCAGCGGCCCACCGAGCTGCAGGGCGAGCAGCGGCGCAGCCGAGTTCACGCCGCCCGGCGCGTTCTGGATCGCATCGGCGCCGACGATCGCCGCCGCCCCGTAGCCGAGGACGAGCGTGAAGAGGTAGAATGCGCCGATGAGCCAGATCGCCCAGACCACGGACCTCCGAGCCTCCCGCGCGGTGGGCACGGTGTAGAAGCGCATGAGCACGTGCGGCAGACCCGCGGTGCCGAGGACGAGGGCGAGTGCGAGCGAGATGAAGTCGAGCGGGTTCGCCCCGTACTGCAGCCCGGGATTGAGGATCCCCTCTCCCACGCCGGCCGCGGCATTGTCGACGGCGTTCGACAGCAGCGTCGAGAGGTTGAACCCGTTGAGTGCGAGCACCCAGATCGTCATCGCTCCGGCACCGGCGATGAGGAGGACCGCCTTGACGATCTGCACCCACGTCGTGCCCTTCATGCCGCCGACGAGGACGTAGAGGATCATCAGCGCCCCGACGACGGCGATGACGAGCGACTGCCCGAGCTTCCCGTCGATGCCCATGAGCAGGGAGACGAGTCCGCCGGCGCCGGCCATCTGCGCGAGCAGGTAGAAGAAGCACACGGCGAGCGTCGAGATCGCCGCGGCCATCCGCACCGGACGCTGTTTGAGACGGAACGAGAGCACATCGGCCATCGTGAACTTGCCGGTGTTGCGCATCAGCTCGGCGACGAGGAGGAGGGCGACGAGCCACGCGACGAGGAAGCCGATCGAGTAGAGGAACCCGTCGTAGCCGTTGACGGCGATCGCCCCGCAGATGCCGAGGAACGACGCCGCCGAGAGGTAGTCGCCGGAGATCGCGAAGCCGTTCTGCGGCCCGCTGAAGGACCGGCCGCCGGCGTAGTAGTCCGAGGCGGTCTTGTTGTTGCGGCTGGCCCGCAGCACGATGAAGAGCGTGACCGCGACGAACGCGGCGAAGATCGTGATGTTGAGGACGGGGTTGTTCTCCACCTCGGTGGTCGCTTGGGCGAGGAACTCGATCATCGTTTCGCTCCTTCCGATTCCTGCTCGAGGCGCTCACGGATGGCAGCGGCCGGTGGGTCGAGCTTGTTGTTGGCGAACGAGACGTAGAACATCGTGATCGCGAAGGTCGTGACGAACTGCAGAAGCCCGAGCACGAGTCCGATGTTGATCTCCCCGATCACCTTCGTCGACATGAAGTCGTGCGCGTACGTGCTGAGGATGACGTAGAGGAAATACCACGCGAGGAAGGCGATCGACAGCGGGATCACCACTGAGAATCGTTTGCGCTTGAGGGCCTTGAATTCGGGATTGTCCTCTTCAGCGAGGAAATCCACCCGAGTCGGCGTCGGATCGGACATCGTTTCTCCATTTCAGATGTGGTTCGAGCGTCAGTGGTCTGAATCACACATTGTCAACCTATCGTCCGCTCGGTCCTGGGTAATACCACCGAAAGTTGGTAGCGTATTCCCATGAACGTCATGGCCAAGGAAGCTCGGGCGCGCAGATCCGAATCCCGCCGTCTCTTCGCCGAGGCGGTCGACTCCCTCCACGCGAACGGCACCGGCGACGTCGTGTTCGGCGGGCTCGTCGAGGAGGGTGCCGTCACCGTCGAAGCGGTCGCCGGGGCGGGCGAGAACGGTCTCGCCTCGCTCATCGTCAGCACCGGTCGGGGCCTCGGCGGACGTGCCCTGACCGAGGGCACACCCCAGCTGACCCGCGACTACGAGATCGATCCGTTCATCACCCACCATTACGACGAGGTCATCCTCGGCGAGGGCATCCAGGTCCTCATCGCGGTGCCGACCCTGCTCGGCGGCGAGGTGACGGGCATGGTCTACTGCGGACACCGGAAGGCCTTCACCGAGGCGGCCCCGCAGACCGGTGACCTCGTGCGTCGGGTGCGCCAGCTGTCCGTCGACCTCGGGCGCATCGGCCACGGGGCGCTGCGTGCCGAACCGGCCGTCCCGGCGGCTCCCGCGCCGGCGCCGTATGCCGACCTCGACGCCTCGAGCCGGGAGGCTCTGCGCCATACGTTCGCCGAGCTGCGGGCGCTCCGCTCGGACGTCTCCGACGAGGTGACGCGGGAGCGGCTGACGACGATCGAGGCCAGGCTCGCCGACATCCTCTCCGGCCACAGTCCGGAGTCCGCGCCGACGCCGGCCCCCGCGGTGACGCTCGCCCCGCGGGAGACCGACATCCTCTCCCACGTCGCGCTCGGGTGGTCGAATGCGCGGATCGCCGAGGCGCTCGGACTGCGGGAGTCGACCGTGAAGTCCTATCTCAACACGGCGATGGTCAAGCTCTCGGCCCGCAGCAGGCACGAGGCGGTGTCGATCGCCCGCTCGGCGGGCGCGCTGCCGTAAAGGGTCTCAGCCGTCGATCGCGGCGGCGTTCTCCCGCTCCATCTCCAGCGACCGGTCCGCGGCGGCGGTCACGGCCGCCTCGGTGATGTCGAAGATCCCGGCGTCGATGAATGTGTTGAGCGCCGCCAGCGTCGTCCCGCCCTTGCTGCTCACGGCCTGACGCAGGACGGCGGGGTCCGGGTTGTCCGCGAGCAGCCGGCCGGCGCCGTCGGCGGTGGCGACGACCATCTTCGCCGCCGTCTCCGCGGTGAGACCGAGCGTGACTCCGGCCTCGATCATCGCCTCGGCGAGGAGGAAGAAGTACGCGACGCCGGACCCGGAGATCCCGGTCATCGCGGGGATCTCCGCTTCTGCCAGCGGCACGACGAGGCCGGCTCCGGACAGCAGCGTGCGCAGGGTGGCCGTGGCCGTCGGGTCGACGCCGGGGGCAGGGGCGAGCGCGATGACGCCGTACCCGATCGAGCTCGGGGTGTTCGGCATGATCCGCACGATCGGACTGCCGGGTGCCAGCTTCTTAAGGTCGGCGGCGGCCACGCCCGCGGCCATCGACACGAGCACCGAGTCCGGGGACAGGGCGGGGGCGAGCTCTCGCAGGGTCTCGGCCATCATCCACGGCTTGACGCCGAGGAAGACGAAGTCCGCGCCGGCGACCGCCTCCCGATTGGCCTCGGGGTTCTCCTCGACGGAGGTGACCACGGCGTCCGGCAGGGCCGCAGCGAGCGTCTGCGCCGAGGCGGCCGACTGCGTCGTCGCCCGCACCTCGATGCTCGGGTCCGCGGTGAGGATCCCCGTGATGAGCGCCGTGCCCATGTTTCCCGTGCCGATGGATGCGATCGTGGTCATGAGGACCTGCCTTTCGTGCGGTGCTGGTGCGGGCATTCGTGCCGCTGAGTATCGTACCGGGCACGGTCCCGGCAGGGAGAACCGCAGGGTCAGCGGGCTGTGTCAGCGGGCGTCTTCACGGACGTTGTCCCGCGCCGAGGCGGCCCCGCCGTCACGGCGTCCGGTCCCGGTTGCGGGGGCTGAGTCCGACCCCGAGCCGGTGCGCTCCGGTCCGATCGGGCTCGCCGGGTTCTTTCCGTTCGCGCCGTTGAGGCCGAGGTGCTGCCGGGCGAAGGCGAGCGAATCGGCGAGCATCTGCTCCCGCGTCGACTTCTTCGCGACGAATCGCGTGTTGACCTCGAGGACGACATCGCCGGACCAGTTGTGCTTCGCGAGGTACTGGAGCGTCTCGGCCACGGGCATCGTTCCGGCGCCGGGCACGAGGTGCTCGTCCTTGAGCGATCCGGATCCGTCGGTGAGGTGGACGTGGCGCAGGCGGGGGAAGATCTCGGCGACGGTGTCGCGAGCGTTCATACCCGCCGTCGAGGCATGGGAGAAGTCGAAGGTCAGAGCGTCGTAGTCCTCGTCGAGCGGGTTCCAGTCGGGGTAGTAGACGAGGATCTCCCTGACCCCGGCCCGCCACGGGTACATGTTCTCCACGGCGAGGACGACACCGGTCTCCTCGGTGACCTTGCGGACGCCGTCGACGAAGCCGCGGGCGTAGGCGCCCTGCCAGCGGAAGGGCGGGTGGAGGACGACGGTGGTCGCGCCGACCTCACGGGCGAGGTTCGCCGTGATCCGCAGCTTCTCCCAATGGTCCTTGTGGAGCACGCGCGGCAGGAAGAGCAGGGTGGGCGCGTGGAGCGACATCACCTCGAGGCCGGTGTCGGCGGCGAGGCCGTTGATGAGGTCGACGTCGCGGGTCTCGGCATTGTGGGTGACCATGATCTCGACGCCGTCGTAGCCGATCGCGGCGGCCTGCGTGAACGTCTCCTCGACGGTCATCGGGGAGACCGAGGACGACGAGAGGCCCACCCGGATGGGATGGTCGGAGACATGGTGGGTGTCGTGGTCGTAGACCGCGTTCGTCGCGAAGTACTCCCGGTGCCGCCGAGAGTTCGACCGCGCAGAGTTCTTCGCGGTGAGGACCTTTCGTCCCGGCTTCGTCTTCTTCGCCTTGCTCACTCTCGTCAGTCTAGTCCTCATCGCCGCGCCTGCGGCTCCGGTTTCCCTCACAGTCGGTTGCGCCCCTCCCCGTCCGCGTCGCGCCGCTCGGCTAGGGTGAGCGCATGAGCGAACCGATCGTGCGCCCGGCGCATCTCGACGATGCGCCCCGCCTCGGCGAGATCCACGTCGCCGCGTGGCGCGCCGCCTACCCCGGGATCATGTCGGCGGAGTTCCTCGCCGGGCTCGATCCGGCCGACTTCGCGGCGAACTGGGTGCAGGCGCTGAGCACGCCCGACAACCGCGTCCGGAACTTCGTCGTCGAGGCTGCGGGTCGGGTCCTCGGGTTCGGCGGCGTCAGTGCGCCCCGGGACCCCGCCGAGGTGCTCGATCGGCTCCCGACCACCGACCGTCTCGGCCAGCTCGCCCACATCAATCTCGACCCGGCCGCCTTCGGCACCGGGGTCGCCTCGGTGCTCTTCCATCGGCTCGAGGACGAGCTGCGGGCCGACGGCTTCGTCCGCGCCTACCTCATGGTCGCCGAGGGCAACGAGCGGGCCATGCGCTTCTACGCCAAGCACGGGTGGCAGCGCACGGACATCACCCACACCCACAACTCTCCCCCGCTCCCCGAACGGGTCTTCATCGCCGACCTCTGAGCCCGACCGCCTCGGCGCGGCAAAGCGAAGGGCGCCCAGCCACCCGCAGCGGGGTGGCTGAGCGCCCAGAAGGCGACTCGAACGGCGCGGCTGTCAGCCGTAGAGCTCCTCGACGTCCTCGTCGACCCAGCCCTTCGACTTGTCGACGGCCTTGTTCCACAGGCGGTAGACGCGGGCGACGGTCTCGTCGTCCATCTCCGGCACCCAGCGCTTGTCCTCGTGCCAGTTCTTCTTCACGTCCTCCTCGCCGTTCCAGAACTTCACGGCGATGCCCGCCGCATACGCGGCTCCCAGCGCCGTGGTCTCGATGACCTCGGGGCGGATGACGGGCACGCCGAGGAGGTCGGCCTGGAACTGCATGAGCGTCTCGTTCGCGACCATGCCGCCGTCGACCTTGAGCTCGGTGAGCTCGACGCCGGAGTCGAGGTTCATCGCGTCGAGGACCTCACGGGACTGGAACGCCACCGACTCGAGCGCGGCCCGGGCGATGTGGTTCTTGTTGACGTACCGGGTGAGGCCGACGATGACGCCGCGGGCGTCGGACTCCCAGTGCGGGGCGAAGAGGCCGGAGAACGCGGGCACGATGTAGCAGCCGCCGTTGTCCTCGACCTGCTTGGCGAGCACCTCGACCTCGGGGGCGTCCTTGATGAGTCCGAGGTTGTCGCGGATCCACTGGACGAGCGAGCCGGTCACGGCCACCGAGCCCTCGAGGGCGTAGACGGCGTCGTCCTCGCCGATCTTGTAGGCCACGGTCGTGAGCAGGCCGTTCTTGCTCGCCACCGGCTCGGTGCCGGTGTTGATGAGCATGAAGTTGCCGGTGCCGTACGTGTTCTTCGCCTGCCCCTTCTCGAAGCAGGCCTGCCCGAACGTCGCCGCCTGCTGGTCGCCGAGGATGCCGCAGATCGGGGTGTCGATGAGCAGCGTGTTCTTCGCGCCGTAGCCGTAGATCTCCGAGCACGACTTGATCTCCGGCAGCATCGACATCGGGATGCCCATGTCCGCGGCGATGTCGGCATTCCAGTCGAGGGTATCGATGTTCATCAGCATCGTCCGCGAGGCGTTCGTGACGTCGGTGACGTGGACGCCGCCGTTGACTCCGCCGGTGAGGTTCCACAGCACCCACGTGTCCATCGTCCCGAAGAGGAGGTCACCGGCCTCGGCGGCTTCCCGGGCGCCGTCGACGTTGTCGAGGATCCACTTCGCCTTCGGTCCCGCGAAGTACGTCGCCAGCGGCAGGCCCACGCGGTCCTTGTACTTGTCGGCACCCTCCTCGCCGCCGAGTTCGTCGGCGATCTTCTGGGTGCGCGTGTCCTGCCAGACGATCGCGTTGTAGACGGGCTCGCCGGTGTTCTTGTTCCACACCAGGGTCGTCTCGCGCTGGTTGGTGATGCCGACGCCTTCGAGCTGGTGGCGGTTGATGTTGGCCCGCGAGAGCGCCTGGCCGATCGCCTCGGTGGTGTTGCGGATGATCTCTTTCGGGTCGTGCTCGACCCAGCCGGCGCGGGGGAAGATCTGCTCGTGCTCGAGCTGGCCGCTCGAGACGATCTGCCCGTCGTGGTTGAAGACGATCGCCCGGGACGAGGTGGTTCCCTGGTCGATCGCGAGGATGTACTTGTCCTGGCTCATGGAGACTCCTGTGTCCGATCAGTGCCGGTGGGCACCGCTCTTGAGTGGGTGGGTGCACCAGTTGCCCTCTAGCATGTCACGGCCTGGCGCGGTTGGGCACGGCTTCAGATGAATGCCTGCGAGACGAGGCCCGCGATGACACCGCCGAGGATGGGGCCGACGATCGGCACCCACGCGTAGCCCCAGTCGGAGCTGCCCTTGTTCGGGATCGGCAGGATCGTGTGCGCGATGCGCGGTCCGAGGTCGCGGGCCGGGTTGATCGCGTAGCCGGTGGGTCCGCCGAGGGAGGCGCCGATGACGACGACGACGAGAGCCACGGCCAGGGGTCCCAGTCCGCTCGGCGTGCCGCCGAAGAGGAGGATGATGAAGACGAGGACGAAGGTGCCGATGACCTCGGCGACGACGTTCCAGCCGTAGCTGCGGACTTCGGGGCCGGTGGAGAATGTGCCGAGGATGTTGCCCGGTTCGCCCTCTGCGTCGTAGTGCTTCTTGTAGACGAGCCAGGCGAGGATCGCACCGATGGTGGCGCCGACGAGCTGCGCGATGAGGTAGGCGAACGTCGTGCCGACCGTGATGTCGATGCCCGGGGCGTACTGGTCGGCGCCGCTGGCGAGGATGCCCAGCGTCACTGCCGGGTTGAGGTGCGCGCCGGATTTGTAGGCGACGTAGACGCCGGCGAAGACCGCGAGGCCCCAGCCGAACGAGATCATCAGCCAGCCGCCGCCGTTGCCCTTCGTCTTCGCGAGGATGGCGTTCGCGACGACGCCGACGCCGAGCAGCAGCAGCATTGCCGTGCCCGCCGTCTCATGGAGGAGGATTGTGCCTATCTGTCCCATTGTGTGTGAACTCCTTTGTTGAGATGGGGATGGAACGGGCTAGCGGGTCCCCCAGCTGGCTTCGACCAGGGCTGCGGCCGCGGCGTCGTCGTGCGTCGACTCGGCGGCGACCTGGGCGTCGACGTGGGCGTTGAAGGCGGCGATCTCTGAGGCGACGCGCTCGGCGTCCCAGCCGAGGACCTCAGCGACGATCTCGGCCACCGGTGCGGCGGCGGCCCGCCCCCGGTCGCGGACCTCGTAGTTGAGCCGCATCCGACGTTCGAGGACGTCGTCGAGGTGGACGACGCCTTCGCAGCTGGCGGCGTAATGGGCTTCGGCGCCGAGGTAGCGGTCGGCTCCCGGCAGCGGCTGCCCGAGTTCGGGGTTGTCGTCGATGAGGTCGAGGAGGTCTTCGAGCAGGGTGCCGTAGCGGCGGATGAGCCGCTTGACCCGGGTCTCGTCCCAGCCGTAGCGCTCGGCGATGCTCGCCTGTCCGCGGCGCACCGCGCCGACGCCCTGGGCGCCGATGAGCGGCACGGACTCCGTCAGGGACGTCCGGTCCTTCGCGTCCTCGCCGAGGGCGAAGTCGACGACGTCCTCGGCCATCACCCGATAGGTCGTGAACTTGCCGCCGGCGATCGCCGACAGCCCGGGCTCGACCTCCATGACGGTGTGCTCGCGGGAGACCTTCGTCGAGGCCTCGCCGTCCTTCTGCACCGGCTGCAGGAGCGGGCGCAGACCCGAGTACACGCCGATGACGTCGTCGCGGGTGAGCTTGTTCTCGAGGATCGCGTTCGCGTGCTCGAGGAGATAGTCGATGTCGTCGGAGGTCGCCACGGGGGCAGCGACGTCCTCCTTCCACGGGGTGTCGGTGGTGCCGATGACCCAGTAGCCGTCCCAGGGGATGACGAAGAGGACGGACTTCTCCGTCTTCGAGATGATGCCGGTGTCCGGGTCGGCCTTGATCTTGTCCTGGTCGACGGTGATGTGCACGCCCTTCGAGGCGAGCACCTTGAGCCCGGCGTCGGCCTTCGCGAGGTCCTGCTGCTGTTCGGTCCACACTCCCCCGGCGAGGATGGTGCGGCGGGCGTAGACGTCGAACTCGCGGCCGGAGATGCCGTCGCGGGCGCGCACGCCGATGACGCGGTCGCCGTCGTGGAGGTAGTCGATGACGGAGACGTGGTTGGCCGCCGCGGCCCCGAAGCTCGCCGCCGAGCGCACGAGGGTCATGACGAAGCGGGCGTCGTCGACCTTCGCGTCGTAGTATTCGAGCGCGCCCACCGCGGCGTCGTCGGCGAGTCCCGGGAAGTGCGCGCTCAGCGTCTTCTTGCCCAGGTGGCGGTGCATGGGCACGGCGCGCTTGCGGCCGGGCCGGGTCGCCATCGTGTCGTAGAGGAGGACGCCGGAGCCGATGAAGGCCCGGTCGATGAGGCGGTGTTCGAACGGGAAGACGAAGGCGACGGGTTCGACGAGGTGGGGTGCGGTGTGCGTGAGCAGCAGGTCGCGTTCCTTGAGCGCCTCGGCGACGAGTTTGAAGTCGAGCATCTCGAGGTAGCGCAGACCGCCGTGCATGAGCTTCGACGAGCGGGACGACGTGCCCGAGGCCCAGTCGTGGGCGTCGACGACGCCGACCTTGAGTCCGCGGGTGGCCGCGTCGAAGGCGGCGCCGGCCCCGGTGACCCCGCCGCCGACGACGAAGACGTCGAGCGGATCCTCGGGCGTCGTGGCCGCCATCGCGGACAGGGACTCTTCACGGAACGAGGGGGATAGCTCGCCGTTTCGCATTGCCGTCATGCCTCCAGAGCTCGGGGCGAGAGGCCCCGTTCGAGATACGGCCGAGAGGTGACCGGCCGGTAATCTCAAGCTAGCAGGCGGCGGAGACAAATGTGAACCGCTGCGAGGGTGATTCCGGCCATTGTCGAAAGCGGTGTCGAACCGTGACCTAATCCGCGGCTGCGCGCATCGCCGAGGTGGCCTCCGCGGAATCCAGCAAGTCGAGTTTGCGCATGATGATGCCCTCGCGCAGCGCCCACGGGGAGATGCTCATGACGGAGACGTCGAAGATCGTGAAGGCCGCCTCGGCGACGATGGCTCCGGCGAGCACCTGGCCGGCACGGGCCTCGGAGACGCCGGGCAGCGTCGCACGCTGCTCGGGGGTGCGACTGGACAGGGTGTCGATGATGCCGGGCAGGTCGCGGCGGAAGAGCTTGCGGGGCACGTAGATTCCGTCGCCGCTCGGGGCGGCGCCGGCGATCCGGGCGAGCGAGCGGAACGTCTTCGAGGACCCGACGACGTGGTCGGGCGTGCCGACGCGGTTGATGTCTCCGGCGATCCGGCCGATCTGGGAGCGCGCGTACTTCCGCAGCCGGTGGATGTCCTCGGGCGTCGGGATCGGGTCGGGGATGAAGTCGGCGTACGTGCGTCCGGCGCCCAGCGGCACGGACACGGCCGCCTGCGGGTACTCGTCCTGGCCCGCCGCGATCTCGAGCGAACCGCCGCCGATGTCGAGGAGGAGGATCTTGCCGGCCGACCAGCCGAACCAGCGGCGGGCGGCGAGGAACGTCACGCGCGCCTCGTCCCTGCCGGACATGACGTTGAGGGTGACCCCGAGCTGCGCGCTGATCGAGTCGATGAGCGCTTCCCCATTGGGGGCGTCGCGGACCGCCGAGGTGGCGAACGCGAGGATCTGCTCGGCGCCCTGGTCCTCGGCGATCTCGACCGCCTCGGCGACGAAGTCCCGCAGCCGCTGCTGACCGGCGTCGTCGATCGACCCGTCGGGCCGGAGGTACTCGGCGAGCCGGAGGACCTCCTTGTGCGAGGTCGCCGGCAGCGGGGGTGCCCCGACATGAGCGTCGACGACGAGGAGGTGGACGCTGTTGGAACCGATATCGAGGACTGCGAGGCGCATTGGCTCAGTGTATCCCGCAGATCGGCCTGCGCTGACCCCGCCAGGCGGCCGCGTCCTCAGTCCTGCCAGTCGCCTGCGGCGAACCCGAACTCAGGGGCGCGCTTGGCGAAGAACGCCTCCTGTCCGCGTGCGATCTCCGCCCGGTACGCCTCATCGAGCCACCGAGGCGGTGCGACGTCGTCGGAGAGCGTGCCGCCGAGGACGGACTTCGCCCCGAGCTGGCTGAGCCGGGAGAGACCGGCGACCCGCTCCCCCAGCGCCTGCGCGGCACGCAGGGGCACCTCGGTGACCTCATGGAAGAACCCGAGCCGGTGCATCTGGTCGAAGTCGACGATCGAGGCGGTGAGCAGCAGGTACCTGGCCCACGCGTCCCCGAGGACCCGGGCGAGACTCTCGGTGGGCCCGGGCGGGTAGACGAGGCCGAGCTTGGCCGCGGTCACCCCGTACGTCGACCCGGGGGCGGCGATGCGGATGTCGCAGGCCGCGGCGATCTCCGTGCCCCCGCCCACGCAGTTGCCTTCGATCGCCGCGATCGTCACGGTCCGGGAGCCCGCCACGGCCGCCTCGGCGGCGGAGTTGAGCTGCCAGAAATCGGCGATGGGCACGTCGAGGTCGGCGATGTCGGAGCCCGCGGAGAAGTGACCGCCGGCACCGGTGATGATGAGCGCGCCGATCGAGTCATCGGCGTCGACGCCGGCGATGATCTCCGGCAGGGCGCGCCACATCGCGCGCGAGAGCGCATTGCGCTTGTCCGTCCGAGTGAGAACGAGGGTTCCGACCCCACCGGTGACGGTGAAGTCGAAACCCTCGAGTGCGGTCGGACGATAGGGCTCGTCCGCGCTCATGCTCAGCCCCTGGCGTCGGGGACTTCGCGCTGCGGCTCGCCGTCGTACGCGCTCAGCGGACGGATGAGGGCGTTGTTCGCCTGCTGCTCGAGGATGTGCGCCGTCCACCCGGTGATGCGGGACATGACGAAGATCGGCGTGAACTGATCGGTGTCGAAGCCCATGAGGTGGTACGCCGGCCCCGAGGGGTAGTCGAGGTTGGGGTAGATGCCCTTGCGGGAGACGAAATCCTCTTCGAAGGTGTTGTAGAGGTCGAGCAGATCGTTCGCGCCCTTGACCGCGGCCATGTCCTCGAACGCCTTGCGCATCGTCGGCACGCGCGAGTCGCCGTTCTTGTAGACGCGGTGGCCGAAGCCCATGATCTTCGCCTTGCGCGCCAGCGCATCGTCGATCCACGCCGACGCCCGGTCGGCGGTGCCGACCTCTTCGAGCATCGCCATGACCGCTTCGTTCGCCCCGCCGTGCAGCGGTCCCTTGAGCGCCCCGACGGCTCCGGCGACCGCGGAGTAGAGGTCGGAGGTCGTCGAAGTGATGACCCGTGCGGTGAACGTCGAGGCGTTGAACGAGTGCTCGGCGTAGAGGATCATCGAGATGTCGAAGCTGCGCACGACCTCCTCGGCGGGCACCTCGTCGAAGACCATCTTGAAGAAGTTCGCGGCGTAGTCGAGGTCAGTGGTCGGGGCGACCGGGTCAAGGCCGTGCCGGCGCCGGTGGTCGATCGCGACGATCGTCGGCAGCTGCGCGTAGAGGCGCTCCGCCTTTTCGAGGTTGGCCTCCTCCCCTTCCGTGTCCGCATCCGGGTCGACGGCGCCGAGGTAGGCGACCGCCGTCTGGACGACGTGCATCGGGTGGGCGTCCTTGGGCAGGCCGAGGATGATGTCGACGAGCTCGGGCGAGATCTCACGCTGGGCGTGCTCGCGGGCCTTGAACTCCGCCAGCTGCTCCTCGGTGGGCAGTTCGCCGTTCCAGATGAGGTAGGCGACGTCCTCGAAATTGCGCTTGGCCGCCAGCTCCTGCACCGGGTAGCCCCGGTAGGTGAGCGAGTTCGTTTCCTGGACTACCTTCGAGACCGCGGTGGTGTCGACGACGACGCCGGCGAGTCCCTTCTTGATTTCTTCGGTCACTGGTGACCCTCCTGTGAGAAGTTGAATACGGCCGAGTCGAATTCGTTGTACGCGGCGTAGTCGATGGTGTCGTAGAGGTCCGCGCGGGTCTGCATCCGGTCGACGAGGCTGACCTGAGTCCCCTCGTCCCGGATCGTCTGCAGCCCCGACGTGATCGCACCCATGGCCAGACGCAGGGTCGTGACCGGGTAGATCACCATCTTCACCCCGACGTCGGCGAGCTGCTGGGTCGTGAAGAGCTCGCTCTTGCCGAACTCCGTCATGTTCGCCAGGATCGGCACGTCGACGCTCGCGGCGAAGCGCTCGAATTCGCTGAGGTCCCGCATGGCCTCGGGGAAGATCATGTCGGCCCCGGCGTCGGCGTAGGCCTTCGCCCGGTCGATCGCCCGGTCAAGACCCTCACCGGCGCGGGAGTCGGTGCGGGCGCAGATGACGAAGTTCTCGTCCCGGCGGCCCCGGACGGCGGCGGCGATGCGCTGATTCATCTCGCCCGTCGTCACGACCTCCTTGCCGTCGAGGTGGCCGCACCGCTTCGGATTGACCTGATCCTCGAGGTGCATGCCGGAGAGACCGGCGTCCTCGAACTCCTGGACGGTGCGGGCGACATTCATCGCCTCGCCCCACCCGGTGTCGGCGTCGATGAACGTCGGCAGGTTCGTCACCCGCGCGATCGCCCGGCCGTGGTCGGCCACCTCGGACAGCGTGGTCAGTCCGATGTCGGGCAGTCCCATGGCCGCGGAGAACGCGCCTCCGGAGATGTAGACGCCCTCGAACCCGGTCTGCTCGATGATCTGCGCGTTGAGCGGGTTGATCGCGCCGGGGAACTGGACGATCTCGCTGCCGGCGAGGAGGTCGCGGAACTGCTTCCGGCGCTCGGCCGGGGTCGCGGTCGCGCCGAGCATCAGAAGATCCCCTTCGATCCGCTGTGGGTGAGGCCCTCGACGGTGAAGCTGAGCTGGCCGACACCGGCGGCGTCGAGGCTCTCGAGGTTCTCGGCGAGGTCGAGGAAGCGGGTCTGCTCGGTGTCGGTGAGGATGCCCTCGGACAGGGTGCGGAACTTCTCGACGTAGTTCTCCCGGACGAACGGGCGGGCGCCGAGCGGGTGGGCGTCGGCGACGGCGATCTCGTCGGTCAGCGTCGAGCCGTCCTCGAACTCGATCTCCACGCGACCGCCGAAGGCCTTCTCGTTCGGATCGGTCGAGTGGTAGCGGCGGGTCCACTCCGGGTCCTCGGTCGTCTCGATCTTGTGCCAGAGCTCCACCGTCTCCGGGCGCGCGGCGCGCTCGGGGGTGTAGGAGTCCTCGTGGTGCCAGCCGCGGTCCTCGAGCGCGACGGCGAAGATGTACATGATCGAGTGGTCGAGGGTCTCGCGGCTGGCCTGCGGATCCATCTTCTGCGGATCGCTGGCGCCGGTGCCGATGACGTTGTGGGTGTGGTGGGAGGTATGGATGACGATCCGCTTGATCTTCGTGAGATCCTCGATCTCCCCGCCGAGCTTGCGCGCGAGGTCGATGAGCGCCTGCGCCTGGTATTCGGCGGAGTGCTCCTTCGTGTACGTGTCGAGGATCGCGCGCTTGGCCTCGCCCTTGGCCGGCAGCGGGATCGTGTAGCGGGCCTCGGGGCCGGAGAGGATCCAGGCGATGAAGCCGTCCTCGCCTTCGTAGATGGGGTTGGGGGCACCCTCGCCGCGCATCGCGCGGTCGACGGCTTCGACGGCCATCTTGCCGGCGAACGCCGGAGCGTGGGCCTTCCACGAGGAGATCTCGCCCTTGCGCGACTGGCGGGTCGCCGTCGTCACGTGCAGGGCCTGCTGGATCGCCTGGAAGGTCACCTCGGTGGGCAGGTGGAGCATCGCGCCGATGCCTGCGGCGGCCGAGGGCCCGAGGTGGGCGACGTGGTCGATCTTGTGCTGATGCAGGCTCATGCCCTTGACGAGGTCGACCTGGATCTCGTAGCCGGTGGCGATGCCGTTGATGAGGTCGGGACCGGCGATGCCCATGTGCTGGGCGACGGCGAGGACCGGCGGGATGTTGTCACCGGGGTGGGAGTACTCGGCGGCGAGGAAGGTGTCGTGGAAGTCGAGTTCGCGCACGGCCACGCCGTTGGCCCAGGCCGCCCATTCCGGGGAGAAGCGGTCGCCCAGCGGCAGACCGAAGATCGTGGCGCCGGGGGTGTACGGGTGCGCCTGCGCCTGTTCGCGGGCATGGGTGGGCGCCGACCGGTTGACCGAGGCGGCCGCGACGGCGGCGTTGTCGATGACGCGGTTGATGACCATCTCAGTGACATCGGCATCGACGGGGGTGGTGTCGGAGGCGACTTCTGCGATCTTCCAGGCGAGCTGGTCTTCACGAGCCAGGTTCTCTGAGCTCTTGTGGGTACGGACTTCATGATCAATCATGGGCAATCCCTTCAATCGTCCTTGACCGCCGCTGGCCATGTCGCGACCGCTGCAGGCCTGGGGAATGGTTGTCTCAACTGTAGGCCACGTCACTGCTGCGTCCGCGGGCCCGGCCAGAGTTTTATCTTGACATCAAGATACTTTACCCGAGCGGTGACGCCCGACACCACCCCGGGTGGCCGGGCAGACGAACGCCGAGGTGGGCGGGCCGTGCCGGGAGGCGGGAACCGGTGGTGACGACCCTGCCCGAGCAGGCACGCGACCGCCGCCCGAGCAGGCCCGCGACCGCCGCCCGGCGGGGTGAACTGTGACACAATCGGGATATGACCCGCACTGCCCTCGACTTCGACGAGAACTGGTTCGACGACAACGAGTTCGCCCAGCTTCGCCGCCGTCTCCCCATCCCCTATGTCAATGCCATTCCGGTCCGCGTCGGCGAGGCCGGGGACGTCGAGCAGATCGGCCTCCTGCTGCGCCGCCTCGACGACGGCACCCTGGGCCGCGAGGTCGTCGGCGGACGCATCCGCTACCACGAGAGCATCCGGCAGGCCCTGCTCCGGCATGCCGAGAACGATCTCGGCCCGATGGCGCTGCCCGTCGTCCCGCCGGCCATCGCCCCGTTCCACATCGCCGAGTACTTCCCCACCGAGGGCACCTCGCTCCTCCACGACCCGCGCCAGCACGCGATCTCGATGTGCTTCGTCATGGAGGTCCGCGGCGAGTGCACCCCGCGTGCCGATGCGCTCAGCCTCGACTGGCTCACCCCCACCGAGGCGCTGCGCTCCGACATCGTCGCCGAGCTCTCCCACGGCCAGGAGCACATCATCCGCTCAGCCCTGAGCTACCTCGGCTTCGCCGTCTGAGGCACCCCTCGGGCGCAGGTCGTGGGCCCGCGCCGCGGCCGTGGGCACGCGCCGCACGCGAGAGGAATCCGTCCGCCTCGCGGTCTTCTACACGTTGTAGAAAACACTTGGGTACACTGAGGGCGACGAGGACGGCACACGGTTTTCGGGGCCGTCGTCCCCGTCAGGGTTGGTCAGGCCCCGATGGAAGGACTGCCATGACTGCTGACTCCCGCTCGTCCGCCGCGAACCCGGCCGAGGCCCGCCCGACCGACACCCGCGCCTCCGATTCCGGACTCACCGACAACCTCGGCGTCCTCGTCGGCTTCGACGGATCCGAGCTCGCAGCCCTTGCCCTGCGCTACGGCGCCGCCGAGGCGCTGCACCGCGACGTTCCCCTCACCGTCGTCACGGCCTTCACGATGCCCCTGATGATCTACCCGAACATGGCCTCGATCCCGTCCGAACCCGAGGACGAAGCCGCGATGCGGGCAGCGGAGAAGACCCTCGCCGAGGCGGCCGAACTCCTCGCCGACCATCCCGGACCGGTGACGTACGCCGTCGAATCCGGCGACGCCGCCGGTGTGCTCGTCAACCTCAGCGCCAACGCCGATGTCATCATCGTCGGCGCCCGCGGACGCGGCGGCTTCATGGGCCGCATGCTCGGGTCGGTCTCGACCGCCCTGCCGCCGCACGCCCACTGCCCGACGATCGTCGTCCCCCGCCATTCGGCGCACCGCGGGGACACGACCGGCCCGGTCGTCGTCGCCGTCGACGGGTCCGAGGGCGCGCGGATCGCGATGTTCACCGCCGCCGAGGGGG
>NZ_BAAAMB010000010.1:60804-68005 GCF_039528855.1 Brevibacterium sanguinis
GCGCCCGCTTCGCGCAAAGCCGACCTCGAGATCGTCACGGTGCTGCCGGCCGGGGAGGAATGGCTCTACTGGTACCCGGAGCTCGAACTCGGCGGTGACGTCGCCGACCGCCGGCAGCAGCAGATCGAAGCCGAACTCGACAAGGACGCCGAAGAGCTGCGCAGTCAGTTCCCCGGTCTCCAGGTGTCCACCTCGGCGCTCATCGGCGATGCCACGGTGCTGCTGTCCGCGGCGACGAAGACCGCGCAGCTCACCGTCCTCGGCACCCGGGGCCGCGGGGCCGTGAAGTCCGCGCTGCTCGGATCGGTCTCCCGCGGGGTCCTCCACCATGCCGAGGGTCCGGTCATGGTCGTCCCGGCCTGAGTCCCGCACGCACCCGATCCCCGGCCCCGCGGACGTGCGGTGCCGGGGATCGTCAGGTGTTGTACAGTGGAGCGCACACGACAGGGGAGCGCCGCCAAGGGCGCTGAGAGTGCAGATGACGCTGCAGACCCTCGAACCTGATGCGGCTAGCACCGCCGAAGGAAGTCGAGACTCTTCTACCCCTCCTTGAGACACGAGGAGGCGCTATGCCGAACACGACCACGCCCGGTTCCCGCTCGACGACGGCACCGGCATTCACCCAGGCCCCGCCGACGAAGAAGTGGCGGGTCGTCGACTACGTCGTCACCGCGGTCCTCGGCATCGCCGTGGGCCTGATCTTCTGGGTGCTCGCCGCCAGCTGGAAGGGCATCGAGCTCGCCTTCCAGGCCTTCCCGCCCTCGATCGGCCTCATCGCCGGCCTCTGGGTGCTCGCCGGACCGCTCGCCGGGGCGATCATCCGCAAACCCGGTGCCGCGCTGCTGTGCGAACTCCTCGCCGCCGCCGTCGAAGGCGTCCTCGGCTCCCACTTCGGGGCGACCGTGCTGCTGTCGGGCTTCCTCCAGGGCCTCGGCGCCGAACTCGTCTTCGCCGCCTTCGGCTACCGGAAGTTCACCCTGTGGGTGACCGCGCTGTCCGGACTCGTCGCCGCGGCCTTCATGGCCGTGAGCGAGAACATCCTCTACAACGCCGAATGGCAGTTCGACTTCCAGCTCGCCTACGCGGTGTGCGCGATGATCTCCGGCGTCGTCATCTCCGGCATCGGCGCCTGGTACGCGTACCGTGCGATCGCGAAGACCGGGGCGCTGAGCTCCTTCGCCTCCGGCCGCGTGCGCTGATGGGCCTGCCGATCCGCGCCCACGGATACTCGTGGCGGCACGCCGATCGGGACAGCCTCGCCGTCGGCCCCGTCGACCTCGACATCGCCCCAGGTGAGAAGGTTCTCCTCCTGGGACCGTCGGGGGCGGGGAAGTCGACGCTCCTCCATGCGATCGCCGGGGTCCTGCCCACCGAGGCCGGGGAGTCAGGCGGTGAGCTCCTCGTCGGCGACGCCGCACCCGACCCTCGCCGAGGCGTCACCGGGCTCGTCCTCCAGGACCCCGATTCGCAGGTGATCTTCTCCCGCATCGGTGACGACGTCGCGTTCGGGATGGAGAACCTCGGTCTGCCCGCCGAGGTGGTCGACGCGCGGATCGACGCCTCCCTGGCCGCCATGGGACTCGACCTTCCCCAGTCCCACCCCACCGCGGCGCTGTCCGGGGGCCAGAAGCAGCGCCTCGCGCTGGCCGGGATCCATGCGATGGCACCCGAGGTCATCGTCCTCGACGAGCCGACGGCCAACATCGACCCCGCCTCGGCGAGGGCGGTCCGCGATGCCGTCCTCACGGTCCAGGAGTCCACTGCGGCGACGATGATCGTCGTCGAGCACCGGGTGAGCCTGTGGAGCGACGACGTCGACACCGTCATCGTCCTCGGCCGCGCCGGCGTCGTCGCCCACGGCACCCCGGACGAGGTCTTCGGTGACCCCGCACTCGCCGAGGTGCTCAGGGCCACCGGGATCTGGCTGCCCGAATCCGGGTCCCGCACCGCCCCCGACCGCTGGACAGTGCCCGGCAGAACCGGAGCGCAGGACCGACCCGGGTCCCCTGTGCTCGTCGGCGAGCGTCTGGGCGTCGCCCGGCCGCGGGCGGCCGTGCCCGCGGCGACCGATCTCGACCTCGAGGTGCGGGCGGGTGAGGCGCTCGGCATCGTCGGCGCCAACGGGGCCGGGAAGTCGACGACGGCACTGACCCTGGCCGGCCTCATCCCCGAGTTCTCCGGTGAGGTGCGCGCAGCGGGGCCGCTTGCCGCCGGGGCGAAGGAGGCGCGGCCGTTCACCTGGCCCTCGAAGTTCCTCGCCCCGCGCATCGGCATGGTCTTCCAGGAACCCGAGCATCAGTTCCTCAAGCCCAGCGTCGCCGAGGAACTCGCCCTCGGTCCGCGACTGGCCGGCTGGTCGGCGGCCGAGGTCGACGCTCGGGTGACCGACCTGCTCGAGACTCTGGGGCTGTCCGACATCGCCGAGGCCCACCCGCAGGGTCTCTCCGGCGGGGAGAAGCGCCGCCTGTCGGTGGCGGCGATGATCGCTCCGCGCCCCCAGGTCCTCATCGTCGATGAGCCGACGTTCGGGCAGGACGCGCTGACGTGGGCGGGACTCGTCGCACTGTTCCTCGACGTCCTCGACCACGGCAGCGCGGTCGTCGCCGTCAGCCACGACCTCGACTTCCTCGACGCGATCGGAGCCCGCCGCTTCACCCTCGGCACGGCCGCCCAGCCTCTGCGGGGTGAGCGCGTTGAGTGAGCGGACGACCCTGACCCGTGAGCGCGTCACCGTCGAGGATCCGGGTCAGCTCATCCCGGTGGTGCGCCGCACGGCGCTCGTGCGCTGCAACCCGCTGACGAAGATCGCTGTCGCGCTCATCCTCATGGTCGGAGCGCTGCTGAGCATCGACGTCGTCTCCGCGGGAATCATCCTCGGCTTCTCACTCCTCGCCCTGCCGCTGACCGGCCTCGACCTCAAGGCGGCGCTCACACGGCTGTGGTTCCTGCCGGTCGGCGCGCTCCTCGCCGCGTGGGGCACGGCGATCCTCGCCGAGAAGACGGGGGCCACCGTCGTCGACGTCGGTCCGATCCTCATGACGACCGGCTCCCTCGAATCCGCGGCGGCGATCTTCGTGCGCGCCCTGGCCCTGGCGATCCCGCTCGTCGTCCTCGCCTCGACGATCGATCCCAGGGACCTCTCCGATGCCCTCGTCCAGCATCTGCGTCTGCCCGAGACCGTCGTCATCTCGATCCTCGCGGCCAGTCGCCTGCTCGGACTCCTCGTCCTCGAATGGCAGACCCTGTCGATGGCCAGACGGGCCAGAGGACTCGCCGGCGGGTCGGTGCTGCGGCGCACCCGCAGTCTCTTCGCAGGCATCTTCGTGCTCCTCGTCCAGTCGATCCGCCGCGGCACGACCCTGGCGATGGCGATGGAGGGGCGGGCGTTCGGGCGGCCGGGTAGGACGTGGCGCAGGCGCTCGACGTTCGGCACCGCTGATGCGGTCGTCCTCGTCCTCGCCGTTGTCGTCGCCGTCATCGCGGTCGCCTCGGCGCTGGTGCTCGGGACGTGGAACCCGATCATTCCGGGCTGACGTCTCAGACCTCGGCGACGAGGTCCTTGAGGTGGGCGCGCCACTCCTCGAGCGCCTCGGCGCTCGGCAGCTTCGAGGCGGTGAGGGTGAGACGCGTGCGCTCGTCGTCCTTCGGTTCAGCGGCGGCTTCGATCTTCGTCCCGTCGGCGAGGTCGGCCCGCCAGAACGAGCGCTTCGCCGTCGTCGACGGACGGGGCTCACCGGCAATAGCGACTCCGCCCAGTGAGCCGTCGACGAGGGCGGCGAAGCGGTCGATGACGTCTCCGCGCTGTCCGGTCACGGTGCGGGAGACGGCGACGTCGAAGGTGCCGTCGGCGCGCTGGCCGGGAACCCGGCGGCCGATCTCCTGCTCGTAGGCGACGACGGCACCCTGGACCCACCAGCCGTGATTGTCGACGAGGCCGTCGAACTGCGGGTAGAGCGCGTCGGCGAGTTCCTTGTGGCTCGCGTCCTTGCCCCCGGCCTTCTCAAGCCGCTGCCGGGTCTGCGACCAGGGCTCGCCGAGGGCCTTCTCGATGGACTCGATGTTCTGTGCTCGCGTCGCCATGGTGTCAGTGTAGCCAGCCTGGGCGCGGTGAAGCGTGCGAGCGGCTAAGGCTGAGCGGCTTAGACTGCGATCGTGACGGATGCGGAGGGGTACACGGATGACGAGAAGTGGCTCGTCGTGCGCGGACGCCGGTGGCGGCGCACCGATCCCGCACTTCCCGACGCTCTCGTCGAGCAGCTGAAGAGCCACCTCGGGCGGGCTCGCAACGCGGTGCGGGCGGCGAAGACGGCAGCCGACGACTCAGCGCTGCGGGCGGCTCGAGAGCGCGTCGGCGTGGCCAAACAAGGCCTCGGCGAGCGGGGCGAGAAGTGGTGGGAGATGCCGCGAGCCGATCGGCTCGCCCGCGCCGAGGAGGCGCTGAGCGAACTCGATCGCTGAGCTGACCTCGTCAGTCGATGACGAGTTCGCCCATCTCGTCCCAGCCGTCGCCGTCGAGTTTGCGGGAGACGATCTTCGGCGTCGAGGCGAGCAGCGGGCGCATCGATTCGAGCGCGGCGGCGAAGTGATCGCTGTTGACATGCGGCTCGGCGCCGTCGTCGGTGAACGCTTCGAGCAGGACGTACTCGTTGGGCTTCTCGAGGCTGCGCGACCATTCGAACCAGAGGTTGCCGGGTTCGGCGCGGGTCGCCTCGGTGAAGTCGCGCACCACCTCGGGGAAGGACTCCGCGTTCTCGGGCTTGACGTCGAACTTGACGACGATGAAGATCATGATTCTCCTCTGCGCGTGGTGACGGTGGTCCGACCGCACCGGGTTGCAGGCACGGTCGCCTGGGCCGATCGGCCGTGTCTCCACCCAATCACGATCACCGTGGTTTGACGAGTCCGAGCGCTCATCCGGGTGGGCTGCGTCTGGCGCACCGGCGGTCAGTCGCGCTCAGTCGCGCGGGGCATCGCGCCGGACGCGCCGAACGGCGATGACGAGGGCGACGATGAGCAGGAAGATGCCCAGAGCCCACAGCCAGAGCGCATACCCGGAACCGGCAGGAAGCGTCGCGAGGACGAAGCACAGACCGGCCAGCGCCAGCAGAATCACCATCAGCAGTCGAGTCATCGACATTCCTCTCCGCTTCGACGCTATCGAGCAACGTCGCCTGTGGTCAACAGGCTGCGGTGCGCAGGCAGCTCGACGGTTGAGGACACAGCATCAGCGAAGCGCAGTGACCGACCCAGCGAGGTGACTGGCGCACAGTGGCGTGCTTCCCAGCGAGGTGGATCCGGCTTGAGTAACACCGAAGATTCGAGCGGAATCCACCTCGCTGGAGCGCTCAGTCACGCAGCGCGGCGAACAATCGCGGAGCGGCAGGCCAACTGCGGACCGGCAGTGGTGGAGAAACCGGCAGCGGGACCTACGGGCGCTCGGCGATGAGCACGAGGAAGCCGCTGTCGGGCTCGAAGGGGTGGATCTCCCACGTCGAGAGCTTGAGGCTGACGATCATGCCTGTTGCCTCGATGTCGGCGATGAAGTCGGCGAAGTCGTAGCCGCGGCCCGCACCGAACCCGGAGACGAGGCGGCCGCCGTGCTTGAGCGTGGATTTGAGGTTGCCCAGGGTCTGCCGACGTGAGGCGGGGTCGAGGAAGGAGAGCACGTTGCCGGCGCACACCGTGACGTCGATGTCCGTGATCCCGGCGGCGGCGAAGTCGAAGTCGGCGAGGTCGCCGGTGTGCCACTCGCCGCTCGGGAAGTCCTCCTCGGCGACGGCGATGAGGAATTCGTCGAGGTCGACGCCGTAGACCGTGTGCCCGGCGCCGATGAGCAGACCGCCGACACGACCGGTGCCGCAGCCGGCGTCGAGGATGCGTCCGCCGCGGGGCGCCATTGCATCGACGAAGCGCGCCTCTCCCCCGATGTCATGGCCGGCATCGACGAGGTTGCGCCAGCGCTGGGCGTAGTTCGCCGAATGGTCGGGGTTGTTCGCGCGGATGCGGTTCCACTGGTGATCGAAGCTCATCGCCTCAGTCTAGGCCCACGTGGATGCGCTCTCCCTCGGCGGAGAAGAGGGTGAGCACCTCCGCCGCCGAGGTGGTCGCACTGGCGATCCCGTGCGGTTCCCGCGTGTCGAATTCGGCGGCCTCCCCCGTGGCCAGAGTGGTCACCGTGGCCCCGAGTTTGAGGTCGACGGTTCCGCTGAGCACGTAGAGCCATTCGTACCCGCCGTGCGCTCGCTGCGTGATCGGCTCCCCCGGCCGGTGCCCGGGCAGGACGATCTTGACGGCCTCGACCGGCGCATTCCGGTTGGTCAGCGGCAGGAACACCATGCCGTGAGCGCGGATCGGGGTCGGGCGGATCCGCGGGTCGCCGGTCGACGGGGCTCCGACGAGGTCGTCGAGGGCGACCCGATAGATGCGGGCGAGCGCGATGAGCAGGTCGAGGGTGGGCCGCCGCCGTCCCGATTCGAGGCGGGAGAGCGTGCTCACGGACGCACCCATCTGCTCGGCCACCTCGGCGAGGGTCAGTCCCCGCGCGGTCCGGGTCTCCCGCAGCCGCGGGCCGATCGCCTCGATCACGGGGTCGAGCGCGTCACCGTCGGTGCCGTGAGACGAGCCGCCGGCGCCGTGCACATCGATTCTGCCGTGCGGGTCGCGGGGTGAACTGTCCATGGCTCCTCACTGTAGCGGTCTCAAGGCAGCGGCCCGGTCCGCTGCGAGGCGCGACCGCTCCGGCCCGCTCATGCGAAGACCTCGGCGACCACCTCGGCGACGGCGGCCACCGGCGCGCTCGGGGAGGGGACTGTGAGCACGATGATCTCCCGGCCGCCGGCCCCGGTGACGGGGTTGAGGGCGACGTCGGGTCCGCCGAGGGACATCATGATCGGGGTCGCGAGCGTGAGGCCGAGTCCGGTACCGGCGAGCGCGAGGGCGACGGCGGTGTCGGTGACGATGTGACTCTCCTTCGCCTCGATCCCCATCGCCGAGGTGGCCAGCCGCATCGCCCGACCGAAGAGATCGGTCGCCGGCGGCAGGATCCAGTCCGCCTCGGCGAGCTCGCCCGGTGACGGCAGCGGCCGGCCGGCCGGGGTGACGACGCCGAAGTCCTCGGCGGCCACCGTCGTCCAGGTCAGGCCGCGCATCGGCGGCAGCGGCACGGCCGGGTAGTCGATGCCGATGCCGAGGCCGATGGCGC